>NZ_JBHSFO010000003.1:0-503158 GCF_042654025.1 Rhodococcus kronopolitis
CACCGTTCCACCAGCCGGAACCGGCGAAACCTGCACATTCAACGTGACATCCGCACCCGCAACCGCCGAAACCGGACCCGTCACCACCGTGGTCGTCGCGACATCCGCCGGCGACACCGCAACCGCATGCGCCGCCGAGGTCGAGGTCAGGAACTCACCCGCACCGGAGTACACGGCCGTGATGCTCTGTGCACCCGCGGCCGCGAACTTCTGAGTGACCGAACCGTTGCCCTGAGCATCCAGGGTCACCGGAGAACCGAGATCTGCCGTGCCGTTCTTGAACTGGACGGCGCCGCCCGACGGAACCGGCGACACATTCACGTTCAACGTGACATCCGCACCGGCAACAGCCGAAACCGGACCCGTCACCACCGTGGTCGTCGCAACATCCGCCGGCGACACCGCAACCGCATGCGCCGCCGAGGTCGACGTCAGGAACTCACCGGCGCCCGAGTACACCGCGGTGACCTGACGATCACCCGCGACGAACTTCTGCGTGATGGAGCCCTTGCCCTGGGCATCGAGGGTGACCGGGCCACCGAGGTTGTCAGCGCCGTCCTTGAACTGCACCGTGCCACCGACCGGAACCGGCGAAACCTGAACGCCGAGAGTGACATCCGTACCCGCAACCGCGGAGGCCGGACCCGTCACCGACGTCGTCGTGGTGACGTTCGCCGGGGTCACCGGAATGTTGAGTGCACCCGAAGTCGACGGCTGGAACTCAGCATGTCCCGAGTACACCGCGGTGATGCTGCGAGCACCCGACGAGAACTGCTTCGTAATGGAGCCCTTGCCCTGGGCATCGAGGGTGACCGGGCCACCGAGGTTGTCAGCGCCGTCCTTGAACTGCACCGTGCCACCACTCGGAACCGGCGAAACCTGCACGCCGAGAGTGACGTCCGTACCCGCAACCGCGGAGGCCGGACCCGTCACCGCGGTCTGGGTCACGACGTCCGCCGGGGACACCGGCACGTTCTGCGCCGCCGAGACCGACTCGTTGGCCTTCGTAGTCCCCAGGAACTTCGCCGTCAGGCTGTGACCACCCGCGGCCGCAGGCGTCCATGCGAGCGCCGCCTTGCCGGCTGCCAGTGGGCCCTGGCCGACCTTGGTCGTGCCGTCGTAGAACTCGACGATGTTGCCGTCGACGCCGCCGGTCACCGTCGCGCTCAGCGGCACCGACTGGCCCACCTTCACGCCGCCGGGCACCGCCGCCAACGCCGTCGTCGAGACGTTCTTGCTCACCGTGACCGTCGGGCCCTTGTTCGGGTAGTTGCCCGCGCCGAGGTTTCCGGTGTAGTTCATCCAGGTCTGCAGCGCGACATCCCGGTCGCAGCCCGGGCCGACCTTGTAGGAGAAGTCGAACGTAACCGACGTCGGGTTGAGGACGGCGTTGATCTTCCAGCTGCCCGAGATCCGCGCGAAGTCCGCGGCCACAGTCTCGGGGGCCTTCGGCGTGCCGTCGACCTTGGCCGAGCCGTCCACGTAGGTCAAGCACGTCGGGTGGTAGTCGTTGATCGACTGGATGGTCTCGTTGGTGACGGTGCGCATGAACTTCGTCGAAGACGTGATGATCTCGCCCTCGGCCGGCGTCACGTTGCTGATGGTGCGGGTGTACTTGCTGCTGCCGTCAGACCAGTTCACCGACCCGGGAGCGGCATCCGCCATTCCGACGCCGGCGGTGACCGCGAACCCCGCCGCCACGGCGAATGCGCTCACACCACCGATCACCCGGCGGGTGTTTCCTACAGACATGGTTTCCTCTCCACAACGAAGCGGGGCAGCTGACCGCCGCCCCGCTCCCCGTCAGTTCTCGTCGACGCACGCAGTTGCAGCGAGATGGTGGCCACATGCGTCGAGTCGATCTGGAGTAGAGCACATCTTTGAACGTTCAATGGTGCTTTCGCGCACAAGCTGGACGATTGATCGGCAAATCACCGGCGATTGCCGACACCGCAGCACAAATGCCCCCGACCTGTACGTTCGCTAACATTCCGCCCCGGTGCGCAAACAAAAAAAGACGCCACCCGCAGCGCGGATGGCGTCCCGATGATCTGAAATTTGGTGGAGCTGAGGGGAATCGAACCCCTGACCTCTTCGATGCGAACGAAGCGCGCTACCAACTGCGCCACAGCCCCTAACCACGCTCCCGTAAGAGCGCTCGGCAACTGTAGCAGGAGCCCCGGCCAAGAAAAAAATCGGCCGGTCAACCACGGTTTCCGAGGCTCCCGCCGGCACTGCGAGCGCCGAGTGAACGGCACGTTCATTCGATCAGATCGAATGAACGCTTCCGTTCATTCGATGACGGACGGGGCGACGGACGGGATGGCGGTGGCGGTGGCGGTGGTGTGCAGGATGGTCTGCCCCTGCGGGGTCGCCCGCCACTGCGCGAACTCCTGCTCGAGCTCGAACTTGCCGCCGGGCTGACGGACCAGCGACCGGGTCTGCGCGTTGCCCGGATTCTCCAGCGACTCGAAGTACTCCACCGACCAGTGGAACCAGCGCATGCAGAACAGCCGCATGGTCAGCCCGTGGGTGACCACGAGCGTGTTCGGCGGGTACTCGGGCTTGGAAAGGTGCCGGTACAGCGTCTCCAGGAACGTGCTCACCCGGTCGAACACGTCCGCGCCGGACTCACCCTCGGCAAACCGGTAGAAGAAGTGACCGTAGGTGTCGCGCAGCGCGGTCTGCCGGGCGATCTCACGCGAGTCCTGGTAGTTGGCCCAGTCCTGTTCGCGCAGTCGCGGTTCCTCGATCCGCCGCTCGATCAGGTCGTCGATGCCGAGCGCCGCGAGAGTCTGGTGGGCGCGAAGGTAGGGCGAGACGTAGACGCAGACGGGACGGCCGCCGAACTGCTCACGCAGGCGCTCGCCGGCCTCGCGCGCCTGATCGACGCCGCGCGCGGTGAGCGGAATCCGGTAGTCCGGCACCCGCTCGTAGATCGAGGGATCGACGTTCGCCTCCGACTCTCCGTGCCGCAGCAGCACGATCCGCTCGGGCGCGGCGTCGGATGCGTCCACGGCTACTCCCCAGCGACTCTGCGCATCTCCTCGCGCGCATACTCCTCGCGCTCGTCCATGTCGTAGTAGTCGAGGTGGTCGAAGACCGGGTCGCCGTCGTCGATCTCAAGCACGACGGCACCCGGGCGCCGCAGCCGCTCCGGGATCAGTCGCAGCTCCTCGTCCTCGCGCGACTCGACGCCGAGCCGGGACCTGCCGAGCCGGGCGGTGCGCCGACGCCGGATCTCCTGTTCGATCTGCACCTGCCGACGCAGGTAGGCCAGGTACCCGACGGTGCCGGCGAACAGGGTCACGGCGACCCACCACATCATCGACGAGACGACGACCCCCATCGCCGCGGTCATGATCGTGGCGAGGATCAGGAACAGCAGGGCGCGCTGACGGAACGAGTACCGGACGGCACGGGCGAGGGCGTCGGCCTCGGGGTCGAATCCCCCGCGCCCACGACGCTGGGGCACGAACCCGCGAGGATCCTCCGACTCGTCGACGTCGTGTCCCGAGTCGGGGCCGTACCGCTCATCTCGGTACCGCTCGTCAGGAGTGGCGTCGGTTTCGGTGTGGGCGTCCATCCAGTCCTCCGCGTCCATGGGGCGGTTGGGGTCACTGACCCAGTTCGGGTCGCTCCGATGTCCGGCCGCGGGGCCACGCTTGTGCTGGCGAGCGAGTTGGTCGCGGTCAAGCACCCGCGTCGCGAGTGCCACGTCCGTGGTCTGCCGGATCCGGGGGCGACGCGTTACCTGCATGGGCAGCAGCACGAAGAGCCACATCACGACCAGCGCAATCCACACAAACGAACTCGGCATACCGGCGACCTCCCTCCAAGTCATCTACCAGCACTTTTGACCCAGTCGGTCATTTCAGGCTAGAGGTTCCGACGCAAAGTTCCCCGTAGACGCGCCGACCCAATTTCCTCTCTTGTCACATTAGTCACTACTGCCGCACGCTCGCACACCGGGTAGCGGAAAGTTAGCCAGATGGCGGCCGGGTCGAACCAGGCTCACCCCCAGGACGCCTTGCCCGCCCTGACCAGCCGGTCCGCGACCGTGCCCTCGACCTCCTCGACGGTCATCGCGACGAGCAGGTGATCACGCCAGTCGTGGTCCACGTCGAGGTAGCGCCGCAGCACGCCCTCCTCGCGGAAACCGACGTTGTGGAGCACGGCCCGGCTGGCCTCGTTCTCCGGCCGCACGGTGGCCTCGACGCGGTGCAGTCCGACCGGACCGAAGGCATGGTCCAGCGCGAGCGCGAGCGCCGCGGTCGCGACGCCACGCCCGCCGACCTCCCTGGTCACCCAGTAACCGATCCAGGCCGACCGCAGCGCCCCTCGGATGACGTTTCCGATCGAGATCTGGCCGCAGAACTTGCCGTCGAGTTCGATCACCATCGGCAGCATCCGGCCCTTGCGCGCCTCGGCGCGCAACGACGAGCACAGGCCCGGCCAGTTCCCGATGTGATGCCGGTCCGCCCAGCGACCCTCACCGGTCGGCTCCCACGGCCGCAGGTGGTCCTCGTCCCTGGTCCGGATCCGGCTCCAGGCGGCGGCGTCACGCAGCCGGATCGGCCGCACCGTCACCACGCCTGCACCCACCCGCAGTGGGCCGAGCTCCATCGGCCAGCCCGGATGGGCGGAGTACCGCCGCATCGGTGTCGCCACGCCCGTCAGCCCCGTTGTGCGAGGAAGGCCACTTCGACTTCGTCCCCGGTCTTGATCTCGGTGGTGTCGGGGTCGATCAGCACGAGGCAGTTCGCCTCGGCGAGGGTGGCCAAGAGGTGCGAGGACGCGCCCGGCGCACCGCCGAGCGCCTGCACCAGGTACTCGCCGGTGGACTCGTCCCGCATCAGCTGCCCGCGCAGGAATCCCTTGCGATTGGCGATCGACGTGATCGGCGAGACGGTCCGGGCGTTGACGATCCGGCGCATCGGCTGCCGACGGCCGAGGGCGATCCGGATCAGCGGCCGCACCATCACCTCGAACACCACCAGCGCACTGACCGGGTTCGACGGCAGCAGGAAGGTCGGCACCTCGTCGCGGCCGAGCTGACCGAAGCCCTGAACCGACCCCGGGTGCATCGCCACTCGCCCGACCTCGAGGTCGCCGAGTTCGCTCAGGGCCGCGCGGACCTGGTCCGAGGCTCCCCCGCCGACCGCGCCGGCGATGACGACGATCTCGGAGCGGATCAGCTGCCCCTCGACCACCTCGCGCAGCCGCCCGGGATCGGTACCGGCGATGCCGACGCGATTCACGTCGGCGCCTGCGTCGCGGGCGGCGGCGGCCAGCGCATAGGAGTTCACGTCGTAGACCTGGCCGGGCCCGGGGGTGCGGTCGACGTCGACCAGCTCGCCGCCGACCGAGATCACCGACAGCCGGGGACGCGGATGCACCAGCACCTTGTCGCGTCCGACCGCCGCCAGCAGCCCGACCTGGGCCGCGCCGATGATCGTGCCCGCCCGGACCGCGACGTCGCCGGGCTGGACGTCGTCACCGATCCTGCGGACGTAGTCGCCGGAACGCACCGGCGCCAGCACCTTGACGCGATGGCGTCCGCCGTCGGTGCGGTCGAGCGGCAGCACCGCGTCCGCGAGGGTGGGCATCGGCGCGCCGGTGTCGACCCGGACGGCCTGCCGGGGCTGCAGCCGCGTCGGCTGACGCGATCCGGCCGACACCTCGCCGACCACCGGCAGGGTGAGCTCGACTGGCTCGCCGTCCTCGCCACGGAGGTCGGTGCCCGCGGTCGCGACGTCGACGCCGCGCACCGCGTAGCCGTCGATCGCGGCCTGGTCGAATCCCGGGAGCGGCCGCTCGGTGACCACCTCCTCCGCGCAGAGCAACCCCTGCGCCTCGGAGATGGCTACGCGCACGGGCCGTGGCGCGACCGCAGCGGCCGTCACCCGGGTCTGCTGCTCCTCGACCGACCGCATGTAGTCACTGCCTACCGACCCCACTACTGTCCCGTCTGCCGCAATCTCTGTTCGAGCCACTCGCGCAACGACGGCCCGTACTCTTCGCTGTCCAGCGCAAAGTCAACCGCAGCGCGCAGGTAACCTCCGGGATTTCCGAGGTCGTGTCTCGAACCGCGGTGCACCACCACGTGCACGGGGTGCCCCTCCGAGATGAGCAACGCGATCGCGTCGGTCAGCTGCAGCTCGCCGCCCTGCCCGGGGCTGATCCTGCGCAACGCGTCGAAGATCGCCCGGTCCAGGAGGTAGCGGCCGGCCGCGGCGAAGGTGGACGGGGCGTCCTCGACCTTCGGCTTCTCGACCATCCCGGTCACCCGCAGCACGTCGGGGTTGACCGCGTCGGGGACCTCCTCGACCTCGAAGACGCCGTACGCACTGACCTGGTCCTTGGGCACGTCGATGGCGCACAGCACGCTGCCGCCTCGCTTGGCGCGCACCCGGGCCATCACGTCGAGCACGCCACGCGGCATCACCAGGTCGTCCGGCAGGAGCACGGCGATCGCGTCCTCGTCGTCGTCGAGCACGGACTCGACGCAGGACACCGCATGACCGAGTCCGAGCGGCTCGTCCTGCACCACCGACTCGACCTCGAGCAGACCCTGCGCCTTGCGCACCTTCTCGAGCAGGTGGGACTTGCCGCTCGCCATCAGCTTGCTCTCGAGCACCAGGTCCTCGACGAAGTGCGCGACGACGCCGTCCTTGCCCTCCGAGGTGATGATGACCAGGCGCGATGCGCCCGAGTCCGCGGCCTCGCCCGCGACCAGCTCGATACCCGGCGTGTCCACGACCGGGAGCAGCTCCTTCGGGACCGTCTTGGTTGCGGGCAGGAACCTGGTCCCCAGGCCTGCCGCCGGCACTACCGCCGTGCGGAACTGCCTATTCTTGTTGGTCCCAGCCTCTGTCATGTCCACACCCTATCTATCCGGTACGTGCGCACGAGATCCTAGGGTTGTCAGTCATGAGTCGACTGACCCGGGCACCGAGGTACGACCGGTGACCGCACCGCAGCACCGCACCAAGAACGAATGGCGCGAACGGATCCTCGCCGAGCGCCGGGCGGTCGACGCCGTCGTCCGCGCGGCCGAGGCCCTGGCGGTGACCGAGACGGCCCTGGCCCTGGCCGGGTCGGGCACCGTCTGCGCCTTCGTCCCGGTCGGCACCGAACCGGGCTCGACGGAGCTGCTGGTGTCACTGCGCGCCGCGGGCGTGCGGGTGCTGCTGCCCGTCGCCCGGGAGCCCGGGCCCCTGCACTGGGCCACCTTCGAATCGCTGGAGACACTGGTACCGGCGCGTTTCGGGTTGCGCGAGCCGGCCCCGCCACACCTGCCCCCGCGGGCGGTGGCGGACGCCGCGGTGGTCCTGGTGCCTGCTCTGGCCGTGGACCGACGGGGTGTCCGACTCGGGCGCGGCGCCGGGTTCTACGACCGAACCCTGTCCCTCGCGGGCCCGAACGCCAAGCTGGTCGCGGTGGTGCGCGACACCGAGCTTGTCGACGTCCTGCCCGAGGACCCCCACGACGTCCGGATGGGCTGGGCGCTCACCCCGGGCGGCGGGCTGCAGCAACTCGGGCGCCCGTCCTGACCCCGGCGACTGTGATGGAATAGGCAGCTGACTAGTGGCGTTGGCACTCCTGACTGTAAAGTGCCAATGCCCGCGGTAGCACTACCTCGGGCCTGTGTACCCCGTTGCGGAGGAACCTTCAGTGCCTACCTACTCCTATGCCTGCACCGAGTGCAGCAACCGGTTCGACATCGTCCAGTCCTTCACCGAGGACAGCCTGACGGTGTGCTCGGAATGCTCCGGCAAGCTGCGCAAGCTCTTCAACTCGGTGGGCATCGTGTTCAAGGGCAGCGGCTTCTACCGCACCGACAGCCGCGGCGGCTCCAGCACCGCGAGCGAGCCCGCCGCCAAGTCGGACGCCTCGGCGACCAAGTCGGAATCCAAGCCGGCCGCCGCCCCCGCAGCCGCCCCGACCGCAGCCGCAGCCAGCTAGTTCCCGGTTTTCCACAGCCACCGAGTTTCGTCCACAGGAGGGGTTCGGCGGCGCATTCCGCGACGTCGCCGCCCGTAGCGTGAGTCCATGGACCGCGCCACCGAGAGCCCCCGCGCATCGCTGAGCCCCACCCTGTCCGACCGGCTCACCGCGCTGACCCGGCCCGGCCGGGCGCGCGTCACCCTGGCCCGGCGGGTGACCGCCGCCGCACTCACCGCACTCGCGGCGGTCCTCCTGGTCCGGGGCGACCGGGACGGCGACACGGTACCGGTAGTCACCGCCGCCCGGGACCTGGCGCCCGGCGCGGTGCTGCGCCCCGAGGACCTGAGGCTGACCCCGCTACGCACCGACGCGGTGCCGAACGGCGTAGTCCGTCGAATCGACGAGGCAACCGGCCGCACGCTGGCCGGGCCTGCGCGCGCCGGCGAACCGCTCACCGACGTCCGCGTACTCGGTCCACGGCTGGCGGGCGCCGCCGCCGGAGTGCCCGACGCCCGGGTCGTCCCCATCCGCCTCGCCGACCCGGAGGTCACCGACCTGCTGCGCGAGGGCGATCGGGTGGACGTGCTCGCCCTGGCCGGCGACCGGTCGCCGGACGCCCGGGTGCTGGCCACCGACGCCGCCGTCGTCCTGGTCTCCCCCCAGGATTCCGGTCGCACCGTCCGGGAACGGGTGGTGCTGCTGGCGTTGCCCGCGGACACGGCCGCCGCGGTGGCGGCGGCATCGCTGTCCGACGCGCTCACGGTCACATTCCACTGATCCACCGCGTGTCCTCCTTCGCTCCCGTCCCCCGAATACCTAGCGTGGGAAACACCCACTCAGGCAGATCCTGCAGTCGAAAACGAAATCGGAGAAACACATGCTCAAGGGCTTCAAGGACTTCCTGCTCCGCGGGAACGTGCTCGACCTCGCGGTCGCAGTCGTGGTCGGCGCGGCGTTCACCGCCATCGTTACGGCGTTCACCTCGAACATCGTGGACCCGCTCATCGCGTCGTTCGGCGGCGCGAACGAGATGGGCTTCGGGTTCCAGATCACCGACAACCCCGAGACCTTCGTCAACATCGGCGCGGTGCTCACCGCCGCGATCAACTTCGTGATCATCGCGGCCGTCGTGTACTTCATCCTGATCGTGCCGTACACCCACGCCAAGAAGCGGTTCACCGTCGCGGAGGAGGCGGCCCTGACCGACGTCGACCTGCTCACCGAGATCCGGGACCTGCTCGCGGGCGAGGCGGACCGGCAGCCCAGCTGACAACCGCCGGCACGACACTGGGCCCGTACCGAATTCGGTACGGGCCCAGTTTCATGTCACAGCCACTGGCGGGCAGGGGCACCCGGTTTTGTCACCCGTGATGCGGAGGCACCTGACTGCGCAGCCACTCGTCGGCCGAGCCGTCCCGGGGATCCGGCCCGTCCGCGCGCTCGTCACGGGTCAGATCCGGCAGCACGTCCCCGAAGATCCGCTCCAGCCGGGCGCGGTCGACCGGGCCCTTGCCGGCATGCGCCGTACCGGGGGGCGACTGTTCGGCCTTGTCGCTGATGACCTACTCCTCGATCCAGGAGAGTTGGCCGATCACGTGACCGGCGAGCGGGGTGAGCGTGGCCATCCCGTCGCGCAGGGCCGCCCTCGAGGAGGCCAGGTTCACCACCAGGGTGCTGCCGGAGACCCCGACCAGTCCGCGGGACAGGCCCGCGTCGATCGCGCCTGCCGCCAACCCGGACGCCCGCAGCGCCTCGCCGATTCCCGGGATCTCCCGGTCCAGGACCGCGGCGGTCGCGTCGGGCGTCACGTCCCGCGGCGAGACGCCGGTGCCACCGACCGAGATGACCAGGTCGACGCCGCCGATCACCGCGGTGTTCAGCGCGTTACGGATCTCGACCTCGTCCGCGGCGACCGCGATCGTCGCGTCGACGAGGAAGCCCGCCTCGGTGAGGAGCTCGGTGACCAGCGGCCCGGTTGCGTCGACACCGTCGCCGTGTGCGGTTCGGTCGTCGACAATCACCACGAGCGCGCGGCCGGACAGCGAGGATTCGATTTCCATGATCCCTACGGTAGTGCCCGGCGGGTTCCGGTACCCGCCCTGGCGGTAATTCATCAGCGGCCGCCCTGGGTCGGCGCGGTGCCGAGGGTGGCCTCGACGGTCTTCTCGTTGCCGCCGTTGGCGTCGGTGTAGGTGATCGACACCTTCTCGCCCGGCGCGTGCGAGCGAATCGCCGCGATCAACGCATCGCCGCTGTCGATGACCCGGTCGTCGACCTTGGTGATCACCACGCCCTTCGGGATCCCGGCCTTGTCGGCGGGGCCGCCCGGGGTGACGTCCTGGACGCCGGCGCCCTGCGTGGCGTCCCGCGAGGACACCGTGACGCCGACGATCGCCTGGGTGGCCTTGCCGGTCGTGGTCAGCTCGTCGGCAATGCGTCGGGCCTGGTCCACCGGGATCGCGAAGCCCAGTCCGATCGACCCGGCCGTCTCGCCGGTCGCGGCGCCGCCGAGGGAGGCAATCGCGGTGTTGATGCCGATCAGCTTGCCCTCCATGTCGACCAGCGCGCCGCCGGAGTTGCCCGGGTTGATCGCCGCGTCCGTCTGGATGGCGTCGATGACCGTGTTCTGGTTGCCGGACTCGCCGCTGGTGGACACCGGACGGTTGAGGGCCGAGACAATGCCGCTGGTGACGGTCCCGGCCAGGCCGAGCGGCGAACCGATCGCCACCACCGACTGGCCGACCTGCAGGCCCGCCGAGTTGCCCAACTCGACCGGGGTCAGGTCGGTCTTGCCTTCCGCCTTGATCACGGCGACGTCCGAGGTGGGGTCGGTGCCGACCAGCTTGGCGGTCGCGCGGGTGCCGTCGGAGAACGCGACGGTCAGCTTGCCGTCCGGCCCGGCGCCGGCGATGACGTGGTTGTTGGTCAGGATCAGCCCGTCCGAGGAGAGCACGACACCGGATCCCTCGCCCTCGGCGCGGGCACCGACGACCTGGATCTGCACCACGCTCGGCAGCACCTTGGACGCGACCGACTGCACCGAGCCTGCCGGTGCGTTCGCGGTCGGGGTGGCGTTGGTCCGCACCTGGTCGAGCGCGTTGGTCACCCCAGCACCGCCGTTGTCGTTCTGCGTCGACATGGCACCGACGGCGCCGCCGATGCCGCCGCTGACCAGCGCCAGCGCGATGGCGCCGGCAACGAGCGCGGACCGTCCGGACTTCGGCTTGGCCGGGCCGGGGGTGCCGACGGACGTCGGTGCCGCGTTCGGGACGGAACCGGCGTGGGAGGCGCCCATCGCGGTGGTGCTGCCTGCGGTGGGGAACTGCTCGGTGGGCCGGTAGCCCTGCTGCTGGTAGGCGCCGTAGGCGGGCTGACCGTAGCCCTGCTGGGGGTAACCCGGGTATTGCGGCTGCTGCGCGGCGGGCTGCTGCACGGTCGGCTGCTGCGCGGCGGGCTGCTGCACGGTCGGCTGGTTGGGGTCCTGATGGGACGGCTGCGGGGACCAGTCGGAATCCTGGCCCTGGTTGTGCTCGCTGTTGCGGTCGTCGCTCATTCTGTCGTCTTCCGTTCTCCCCTGCCGCTCCCTCGTGAGGCGCGACTGCGATTCGATCTCGTTGTCCTCCAGCCAACACCGACGGCCTGAGAGGCGACTGAGATCGGCCTGTCAGTTTCCCTAGTTTTCGCCCGGCACCGTCAGCACCCGTCGACGCCCGGCTCGAAGTCGGCCGTACCCGGTAGCACGATGGTAACCAGCGCACCGCCACGGTCGGACTCACCGATCTCCACCGTGCCCCCGTGCTTGACGATCATCTGCCGGACGATCGCCAGGCCCAGTCCGGATCCCGGCATGGACCGCGCATCGGTCGAACGGTAGAACCGCTCGAACACCAGCTGCCGGTCCTCCACGGGGATCCCGGGCCCCGCGTCGGCGACGGTCAGCGCGAGGTGGCCGTCGTCGAGCTGACGCATCCGCACCCGGACCGCCTGTCCCGGCGGACTCCACTTCGCGGCGTTGTCGAGCACGTTGAGCACCGCGCGCGCCAGACCCGCGCCGTCGCCGTACACGAACCACGGGGTGGTCTCCGCCTCGAAGTCCACCTCGTTGCGGCGCCTGCGGACCCGCTCGAGCGAGCGCTCGACGGTGTCGCACAGGTCGACCCGCTCGTGCACCGTCTCCGGAGCATCCTCCCGAGCCAGGTCCACCAGGTCCCCGACGAGGGTGGAGAGCTCCTCGATCTGCGCGATCACGTCGGTGCGCAGTTCCGCCATGTCCTCGTCCGGGATGCGCGGGGCACCGGGACGGCCGGACGCGATGAGTAGCTCCATGTTGGTGCGCAACGAGGTCAGCGGCGTCCGCAGCTCGTGCCCGGCGTCCGCGACGAGTCGCGTCTGCCGGTCCCGTGACTCCGCGAGCGCGCGCAGCATCATGTTGAACGAGACCGTCAGTCGAGCCAGTTCGTCGTTGCCGGTCACCGGGATCGGGGTGAGGTCGTCGGTGCGCGCCACCCGCTCGGTGGCCTCGGTGAGCCGGGCGATCGGACGCAACCCGGTGCGTCCCACCGCCATTCCCGCGCCGGCCGCCAGCACCACGCCCACACCACCGACGAAGAACAGCACCCACGCCAGCCGGTCGAGCACCTTCTCGGTCGGCGCCAGCCGCTGCGCGATCACCAGCGTGCTGCCGATGTTCGTCTTCTGCGTCAGCACCCGCTGCCCACCGATGGTGCGCAGCGACGAGGTGTGTTCGCCCCGCGCGACGGCCATCTCGGCGTCACCGATCGGCGTGTTCGACCCGGCCGGCATGTACACGGTCATGTCCGGGAAGATCAGGGCCACGCTGATGTCCTGCGAGTAGACGGTGGCCACCGAGATCTGACGGAAGTCGAAGGCGTCGAGGTTGTTGTCGATCAGCGAGGCCGAGCGATCCCGCAGTTGCGAGTCGACGTCCGCGTACAGCGCCCGCGCGACCACCGCATAGGCGGCAATCGCCATGACCGCCACCGCAATTGCCACCACGGAGGCGGCCAGCAGCGTGACCCGCCAGCGCAGCGACACCGATCGGGTCAGCTGCATCGGCGGGCGCATGGGTTCCGGCGCGACCACCGGGACGGGACCGGAGGAGGGCGCGGCCGTCACGGCGGCGTCTCGCGAAGCACGTAGCCGACGCCGCGGACGGTGTGCAGCAGCCGGGACTCACCAGCCGCCTCGGTCTTGCGGCGCAGGTACCCCACGTACACCTCGAGCGCGTTTCCGGAGGTCGGGAAGTCGTACCCCCAGACCTCCTCCAGGATGCGACTGCGGGTCAGTACCCGGCGCGGGTTCGCCATCAGCATCTCGAGCAACGAGAACTCGGTGCGGGTCAGGCTGATCGAGCGGCCACCGCGAGTCACCTCTCGGGTCACCGGGTCGAGGGTCAGGTCCTCGAACGTCATCGCCTCCGAGTCCTCACCGACCTCGGGCACCGCCCGGCGCAGCAGCGCGCGAAGCCGGGCCAGCAACTCCTCCAGGGCGAAGGGCTTGGGCAGGTAGTCGTCGGCACCCGCGTCGAGTCCGGCCACCCGCTCCGAGACCGAGTCGCGGGCGGTGAGCACCAGGATCGGCAGGTCGTCGCCCGCGCTGCGCAGCCGCCTGCACACCTCGAGTCCGTCCAGCCGCGGCATCATGACGTCCAGGACGACGGCGTCCGGTCGTGAGGCGGCGATCTTCTCCAGCGCGTCGAGTCCGTCGACCGCCATCTCGGCGGTGTACCCGTTGAAGGTGAGGGATCGACGCAGGGACTCCCGCACGGCTCGGTCGTCGTCGACCACCAGTATGCGCATGCTCATAGTTTGAACCTATGAACTGAGATATGGCTGAGAGGTCGCTGAGCCGTGTCGTTCAATCCTGCACCAGCCGCGGTCCCGGCAACTGCCAGTGCCGCCACAGCGCGAGCAACCGGATCGCGGCGGCCAGCGTTGTGCCCAGCACCAGCCCGACGTCGACGGACAGCCCCAGCGTCGAGCACGCCACCACCACCGCCGACCCGATCAGCGCCGGTATTGCGTAGAGGTCGCGGTGCAGCAGCAACGGCATCTCGTTGACGAGCACGTCCCGGAGCAGGCCGCCTCCGATCGCGGTGGTCGCGCCGATCAGGCAGGCGGCCTGCCCGCTGGCACCGACCGAGAGGGCGACGGCGGCACCGCTGCTGGCGAACAGGCCCATGCCGATCGCGTCGAGGACCAGGATCTCGCGCCGCAACCGCCGCACGGCCGAGTGCAGGAAGAACACCAGCAGGGAGGTGAGCGACGCGACGGTCAGGAACTTCCAGGTGTTCAGCGACGTCGGCGGGACGATGCCGAGCAGCACATCCCGGATCACGCCGCCGCCGATCGCGGTGATCACCCCGATCAGGCACACCCCGAACAGGTCCAGACGCTTGCTGACCGCGACCAGCGCACCGGAGGCGGCGAAGGCCACCAGTCCGACCAGTTCGACCACGTCCAGCAGCACCGCTCCAGGGTGCCACGCAGTGGTGCCGGACACCGGGTCACCACCGGCGTCCGCACTGCAGCGTCAGCCACGCGGCGCGAGTCCGGTAGGATTGCGAAATCGTGACGCTGCGGACGGACGTCCGCGAGGTCACCTGCGAATTTTTCGGGCCTGTTCCGCGTGCGCGTACGCGGGACATCCCATCGTGGGGAACTGTCCGGCGTCCGCAGTCCAGCTGGTAACACTCGATCGGTAAGGGAAGCAATGGCAGTCAAGAGAGCCCCGTCCAAGAAGCCCCGCGGCGCTGACGCGGGTCGCAAGCCCAAGAAGAACCCGCTCTTCGCGGCGAAGATCGAGCACGTCGACTACAAGGACGTGAACCTGCTCCGCACGTTCATCTCCGACCGCGGCAAGATCCGCAGCCGTCGCGTCACCGGCCTGACCCCGCAGCAGCAGCGTCAGGTTGCCGTCGCGGTGAAGAACGCCCGTGAGATGGCGCTGCTGCCCTTCACCAGCCGGTAGTCAGCCAAGTTCCAGGCAAAGGCCGCGCAGTCCTCACGGACTGCGCGGCCTTCGTCGTTTCCCGACAACCACTAGAATCCGATGGGTTGTTCTCTAGGAGGTTCGCGGGTGTCGGGTGTGTTCGCGGGCTTCACCGTGATCTTCGTGGTCATCGCGATCGGGTACTACCTCGGCCGGGCCCGGGTGCTCGGCGAACACGGCGAGTTCGTGCTCAGTCGGCTGGTGTTCTTCGTCGCCACCCCCGCCCTGCTGTTCGACACCCTGGCCACCGCCGACCTGTCGGTGATCTTCTCCCCCACCCTGGCCGTCGCCGCCGCGACCGCCTTCGCGGTCGGCGGCATCTACCTTGCGATCGCGCTCCGGGCCATGCGCCGCCCCCTGCCCGAGGCGACCATCGGCGCGCTGGCCTCCTCGTACGTCAACTCGGCGAACCTCGGCATCCCGATCGCGGTGTTCGTCCTCGGCGACGCGTCCTTCGTGGCGCCACTGCTGCTGTTCCAGATCGTGGTGTACTCCCCGATCGCGCTGACCGTCCTCGACCTCACCACCACCCGCCGTGGAGCCTCGCTCGTCGAGACCGTCACCACCCCGTTCAAGAACCCCATCGTGCTGGCCGGCGCCGCCGGGCTGGCCGTCTCGCTGTCCGGCTGGACCCTGCCGGAGGCTCTGGTCCAGCCGTTCCGGATCATCGGCGGGGCATCCGTACCGGGCGCCCTGCTGGCGTTCGGGATCTCCCTCTACGGCGTGCGGGTACTCCAACGCGGGACCAGCCCACGCCGCGAGATCGCGCTCGCCTCGGCGCTCAAGATCCTGATCCAGCCCGTGCTGGCGTACCTGATGGGACGGTTCCTGCTCGGCCTGGACGGCCACGAACTGTTCGCGGTGGTCGTGGTGTCGACGCTGCCGACCGCACAGAACGTGTTCGTCTACGCCAGCCGGTACCAGCGGGGCACGGTGCTGGCGCGCGACGCCGCGTTGGTCACGACGCTGGCATCGATCCCCGCCATCGGGTTCGTCGCATGGGCGCTGGCCTGACGCCACAACCTACGCAACCGTAGGTTACGGTACCGTAGGTCAGGCAGATCCACGGTACGAAATGGGGACGACATGCTCAGGCCCGACGTTGCGCTCGACGACCAGCAGGGCGTCTACGACTTCTACCTGGAACACCGGCAGAACCGCCCGCTCGCGAAGCTGGCATACGCCGCACTCAGCGCCCGGTACCGCCCGCGGGTCAGCTTCGCCCCGGGAGCGGTGGAGTCGATCCGGGCACTGCTCTCCGACGGCACCAGCCTGATCATCGCGGCCAACCACCTCACCGACAGCGACCAGTACATCCTGGCGGCGACCGCCTGGCAGACACCGCTGCGGTCGGTGATCGGCCGGACCCGGGTGCTGGCGAAGGACGAACTGTTCCGCGATCCGAGGCTGCGCCGGCGCATCGACCTGATGGGCGGCATCCCCGTCTTCCGGAGCAAGAACCACGGGCTGCGCGCGGTCGCCGACGCCGGCCGACGCATGATGGAGATCTCCGCCGAACGGGTCCGCCGCGGGGACAGCCTGGCGATCTTCCCGGAGGGCACCTGCAACACGGAGGATCCCGCCCGCGTCCAGCACGTCAACAGCGGGATCGGCCACATCACCTCGCGCGCCGGGAAACTCGGTGCGACGCCCGCGCTCCTGCACCTGGGCATCAGCTACGGGCCCGACGCCGCGACCGTGAAGTCCGCGAGCGTCCACGTCGGGCACCCGGTGACCGATCTCCCGGCCAAGCCGATGGAGATCGCCCGGACCGTCCAGCAGCACCTGCAGGGCGCGGTGGACGAGGCGCGGCGGCGGTACTGACTCCCCCTACCGGCGTCGCAGTCGCATGTAGTCGCTGACGACCGCCGCACCGAGACCGTCCAGGTCCGGCGCGACCACCCGGCCACCGACGCGGTGCGCCATCCGGTCCACCACCCGGGCCAGGCCGGGGTCGTCTCCGAGCCGGAAGATCGTCACCTGGGCGCCGAGCCGGGCCACGTTGTCGAGTTCGCGGACGGTCAGCCCCAGCGTCTTGGGGTGCGGCGGGTAGTCGAAGAAGGCGTGGCCGTCCGGCTCGAGGTGCGCGGTCGGCTCCCCGTCGGTGACGATCAGCACCACCGGCTGGGCGTTCGGGTTGCGGCGCAGGTGCCTGCCTGCGAGCAGCAGCGCGTGGTGCAGGTTGGTGCCCTGGTCCCACGCCCCGTCCAGGCCGGCCAACTCGGACGGGGTGAGCTGGCGGGCGAGGCGTCCGAACCCGATCAGTTGCAGGTCGTCGCCGCGGAACCGGGTGGTGATCAGGTGGTTGAGAGCCAGGGCGGTGCGCTTCATCGGCACCCACCGGCCGTCCATCACCATCGAGAAGGACGTGTCCACGAGCAGCGCGACCGCCGCGTGCACCCGCTGCTCGGTCTCGGCGACCTCCACGTCGGAGACCTGCAGGCGGACCGGCAGCCGGGACCGCCCCGACGCCGACTCGCGCAGCACCGCGTTGGTGACGGTCCGGGTGACGTCCCACGGCTCGGTGTCCCCGAACTCCCACTCCCGGCTCGCCCCCGTCGGCTCCCCCGTCGCGCCGGCCCGTTGGGTGTCGCGCTCGCCGCGGCGGCCAGAGAGGCGCCCGGCGACATCGCGCAACGCCGACTGGCCGAGCTGGCGCATCGCCTTCGGGGACAGCCGCCACTGGCCGTCGGCGCCGCGGTCGAGGAAGCCCTGCTGCTGCAGCGCGCGTTCGAGGTCGGCGAGGGTCCGGGCGTCTGCGGCGGCCTCCTCGCCGAGCTGACGCAGCAACGCATCCGGGTCGATGTCGTCGAGCTGGGCGCCCGCGTACTCCTGCGAGAGTTGTTGTGCCAGTTGTTCGAGTTCGGCAATGTCCGCCAGCGCGCCGGTGCCCTCACCCAGCCCCATGCCGTCGTCCCCGCGGAAGCGCTGACCCCCGCCCCAGTCCTCTCCGGGCCGCGCCGCCCGCAGGTTCGCGTCCAGCCTGTCCAGCTGCCCCATCAGGCTCGGGCTGCCGAAAGCCTGCTGTGCCAACGCATCCAACTCGGCGCGCTGCTCGTCGGTCAGCGAGTTCCGCAGCCGTTGCGCGGCCGCCGCCCGGGCGGCCAGCGAGTCCAGGAGTTCCTCGGTGTTGCGGGGATTCTCGGGGAAGAAGTCGCCGTGCCGCTTCATGAACTCGTCGAAGTCCCGCTGACTGTCCTCGCCGCGAGAGTGCTTGTCCAGCAGGTCGTTCAGGTCCGAGAGCATCTCGTCGACGCGCCTGCGGTCCTCGTCGGTGGCGTTCTCGAGCGCCTGCTTCATCCCGGCGAAACGCTGGTCGAGCAGCTCCCGCCCCAGCAGGTCCCGGATCTTGTCGTAGTCCGCCGCCGCCTCGGGGCTGCGCCAGGTGTACTCAGACAGCTCGCGGACGGCCTGCGCGGTGGACGGCGACACCTCGTCGAGCTGCAGCTCGGAGAACCGGGCGTCGTCGTCGAGCGCGCGGGCCAGTTCCTTGCGCTCGGCCAGGACCGCGCGGTCGAGCAGCTCGCGCACCTCCGCCAGGGTGCCGCCGAGATTGCCCTGTTCCAACAACTCCCGTCGGCGCCGCTGTGCCTGCGCGGCGAGCTCGTCGAGCCCGCGCATGTTCCTGCTGCCCCGGCGCAGCAGTTCGCGCAGCGCCCGGCGAGGGGACGACCCCTCCAGCACGTCGTTGCCGATCGCGTCCAGCGCCTCGCGCAGGTCCACCGGCGGCGCCAGCGGATCCGGGCCGCCGTGGTACGGGCCGTAACGCTGGTCCATCAGCTGTACACCAGCTGCCCGTCGTCGTCCGGGTCCTTGGCGATCCGCCGGGCCAGGTACAGGCCCTCGAGCGCCAGTTCCACGGCGGCCGCCCGGGCGCCGGCGGTCTGCGCGCCGAGCCGGGCGGCCAGCTGGTCGAACACCTCGAGCTCGGGCAGCTCGCCGAGCAGGTCCTTCGCGGTGACCCGGGCACCGGTGACCACCGGGCCGCCCGACTCGACGGCCGCCACCAACGGGGCCAGGTCCAGGCCGCCGAGCCGCTCGCGCACCGTGTCCGCGGTGGCCCGGCGCAGCAGGTGCTCGAGCACCTCGAGCTCGCGGCCCTCCTCCCCCGACTCGAACTCGATCTTGCCCCGCAGCACCTCGATCAGGGTGCCCAGGTCCACCGGCCGCGCGGTAGGGTCGGCCTCGCCGAGCACCGCCCCCCGGTGCACCGCCGCGGCACTGACGGTCTCCGCGGCGGCCACCGCGAACCGTGCCGACACCCCGGACCGCTGGTCCACCGACGGCGACTCCCGCAGCAGCCGGGTGAAGCGCGCGAGGATCTCGAGCAGGTGCCCGGGCACCTCCGCCCGCAGCTGAGCCTCCTGCTCGACGACCGCGATCTCGTCGTCGAGCGCGTTCGGGTAGTGGGTGCGGATCTCGGCGCCGAAGCGGTCCTTGAGCGGGGTGATGATCCGGCCGCGGTTCGTGTAGTCCTCGGGGTTCGCGCTGGCCACCAGCAGCACGTCCAGCGGCAGTCGCAGCGTGTAGCCGCGGACCTGGATGTCGCGCTCCTCCATCACGTTCAGCAGCGACACCTGGATCCGTTCGGCCAGGTCGGGCAGCTCGTTGACCGCGACGATGCCGCGGTGCGCGCGCGGCACCAGCCCGAAGTGGATGGTCTCGGGATCGCCGAGGCTGCGGCCCTCGGCGACCTTGACCGGGTCCACGTCGCCGACCAGGTCCGCCACCGAGGTGTCCGGGGTGGCGAGCTTCTCCGAGTACCGCTCGTCGCGGTGCCGCCAGACGACCGGCAGCTCGTCGCCCATCTCGGCGGCCCGCCGGATCGACGCGGGGGTGATCGGCTCGTACGGGTGCTCGCCGAGCTCGGACCCGGCGATCACCGGCGTCCACTCGTCGAGCAGCAGCGGCAGCGTCCGCAGCAGCCTGGTCTTGCCCTGGCCGCGCTCGCCGAGCAGCACCACGTCGTGGCCGGCGATCAGCGCCCGCTCCAGCTGCGGCAGCACCGTGTCCCCGAAGCCGACGATCCCCGGCCAGGGGTCGCGGCCGTCGCGCAGCGCCGCCAGCAGGTTCTCCCGGATCTCGTCCTTGACCGGGCGGGCGACGTGTCCCGACGCGCGCAGCTCGCCCAGGGTGCGCGGGGCAGGCGGCGACGTGGGCGCGGCGGCGATCGTGGTGTGAGGGGCGGGGTTCGAGGCAGTCACCCTCTTCACGCTACGAGCGTTCGGCGGATTCGGCACCGCCAATCCCCGGACCGGGACGAGCCGTCGCGTTTCGGCACTGCTCCGCGACCCTTCCGTGACCGTCGTTGCCCGATGCCGCCCCGCGATCCGGAGTAACTTCCCGCATGTGCGGGCCGCGCCACGCCCCGCGTGAAGAGTGGGGAGAACCGCCGTGACAGACGAACCCGACGACACCACCGCACCCCCGGCCGACAAGGCGCTGCTGGCCGTCGCCGCCGTCCTGCTCGCGCTGCCCGTCGTCGCGATCCTGTGGGTGCCGTTCTACGCCCGCAAGGGTCCCGAACTCGGCGGTGTGCCGTTCTTCTTCTGGTACCAGTTCCTCTGGGTGTTCCTCTGCGCGGCCGCGACCTGGGGCGCGTACCGGCTGGTGCTCAGGGCCCGGCCGCACCGGCCGATGCGTGGATCCGCCGACGACGGCGACGCCCGGTGAGCACGCTGACAGTGCTCGCCGACGCGGACAACAAGACCGGCGTCGACGGCGTGGCCCTGGCCGTGCTGATCGCGCTGTTCGCGCTGGTGACGGTCCTGGGATTCCTGGCCTCACGGTGGCGCCGGGCGTCGAACCCGCAGTCCCTCGACGAGTGGGGCCTGGGCGGGCGCAGCTTCGGCACCTGGGTGACGTGGTTCCTGATCGGCGGCGACATCTACACCGCGTACACGTTCATCGCGGTGCCGGCGGCGATGTTCGCGCTCGGTTCGGTCAGCGGCTTCTTCGCGATCCCGTACACGATCATCCTGTACCCGATCATCTTCGTGTTCATGTCCCGGCTGTGGTCGGTGAGCCACCGGCACGGCTACGTCACCACCGCGGACTTCATCGGCGGTCGGTACGGCTCCAAGGGCCTCTCACTGGCGATCGCGCTCACCGGCATCCTCGCCACCATGCCGTACATCGCCCTGCAACTGGTCGGCATCCAGGCGGTGCTCGAGGTGATCGGCCTCGGCGGCTCGGACAACGTAGTCGCCCGCGACCTGCCGCTGCTGATCGCCTTTGCGGTACTGGCCGCGTACACCTACTCGTCGGGGCTGCGGGCGCCCGCGATCATCGCCTTCGTCAAGGACACCCTGATCTACCTGGTGATCATCGTCGCGGTGATCTACCTGCCGTCCCGGTACGGCGGGTGGTCGCACATCTTCGACGCCGCCGAGACCAAGATGTCCACCCCCAACCCGACGACGGGCAAGCCGACCGGCTCGTTCATCCCGAACAGTCAGCAGTACTGGGCGTACGCCACCCTCGCGCTCGGATCTGCGCTCGCGCTGTTCATGTACCCGCACTCGGTCACCGCGACGCTGTCCTCGAAGTCACGCAACACGATCCGGCGCAACGCCACCATCCTGCCCGCCTACAGCTTTCTGCTCGGCATGCTGGCGCTGCTCGGCTGGGTGGCCATCGCCGCCGGCACCAAGCCCGTCGGCCTGGACGGGAAACCCAACGCCCAGTTGGTGATCCCGCAGCTGTTCGAGGACTCCTTCCCGTCCTGGTTCGCGGGTGTCGCCTTCTCGGCGATCGCGATCGGCGCCCTGGTCCCGGCGGCGATCATGTCGATCGCGGCGGCAAACCTGTTCACCCGCAACGTGTACCGCGAATGGTTCCGGCCGTCGGCGACGCCTGCGCAGGAGGCCAAGGTCAGCAAGGTCGTCTCGCTGTTCGTCAAGTTCGTGGCACTGATATTCGTGCTGACGATGGACAAGCAGAACGCCATCAACTTCCAGCTGCTCGGTGGCATCTGGATCCTGCAGACCTTCCCCGCGATCGTGTTCGGGCTCTACACCCGCTGGTTCCACCGGTGGGCGCTGCTGGCCGGCTGGGCGGTCGGGATGGTCTACGGCTCGGTGGCCGCCTACAACGTGGCCTCGCCCACCGCCGCGCACTTCGCCGGCTCGCTGGCGGCCATCCCCGGCATCGCACAGATGGGCTACATCGCGCTCACCGCGTTCGTGGTGAACATCGTCGTCGCGGCGGTGCTCACCCCGGCGCTGCGGGCGGCCGGGGCGCCGGACGGCGCCGACACGACGATCAAGGGCGACTACTTCGCGGACGCCGGCGACCCGAAGGTCCGCCCGCTGCCCGCCACGCCGACCGAGGCCTCGCCGAGTCCCTGATCGCGGCCGCACCCGCCCCTACACTCGGCCCATGGAGACCTGGCTGCTGCCCACGATGCTCGGACTCGGCCTGGCGGCGGCCACCGGTCTGCGCACCTTCCTCCCACTACTGATGCTCAGTGCGGCAGCGCACTTCGGGCTGTTCGGCATCGCGCTCGGCGAGTCGTTCGCCTGGGTCGGGTCGACCGGCGCACTGGTCGCGCTGGCCGTCGCGACTGCCGTCGAACTGGCCGCCGACCTGATCCCGGTGGTGGACAACGCCCTCGGCGTGTTCGGCACCTTCACCCGGCCGATCGCCGCGGCCATCGCCGCGGGCGCAGTGTTCACCGACCTCGGGCCGAGCGGCGCGGTGATCGCAGGCATCATCGTCGGCGCACCGACCGCGCTGGCGTTCAGCGCCGCCCAGACCGGGACCCGGGCGGCGAGCACGGCCGGCACCGCGGGACTGGCCAATCCGGTGATCTCGGTGGTCGAGGACGTCCTGTCGTTCTTCATGGTGCTGGTCGCGTTCGTGCTGCCCTTGCTGATCCCGGTGCTGCTGGCGTTCCTGCTGTGGTTCGCATGGAAGGGCGTGCGCCGGGTGCAGGCGCTGCGGCGGGCGTAGGTCGCACGCCGGCGCCTGCGTCCTGCAGCGTCAGGGGATCTGCTTGGCCAGGCCGTTGCGTCGGAAGTCGGAGAACCGGCTGTCCGAGCAGAAACCACAGTTCTGGCCGAAGAACTCGGCGCGTGCGTTCTGGTCGTCCATCAGCCAGTACCGCAGCCACGCCGTCGACGGGGCGCGCATGTCGCCGCCGGAGATCCCGGTGCCGAAGTGGGTAGCGCCGCGCAGTTCCGCGTACTCGGCGGGAACGTGGTCGGCGTCGTTGTACATGCCCTTCACCAGGATCGGCCACACGATCGCGTCGAACTGCCCGGCCAGGTACAGGACCGGCTCGTCGATCAGGTCGACGTCGTTGAGCGGCCCCGGCTGGATCGCGACCACCGTGTCCACCCGGGGATCCACGGCCGCGTTGACGGCCGCGGAACCGCCCTGGGAATGACCGGCGGATCCGATCCGGTCCAGGTCGACCTTGCCGAAGAAGACGCTGGACGGGTCGGCGTTGAGCTGCTCGGCGAGGTCGATGCCGCTGCGCATGGTGATCGCAAAGTTGGTCATGGGCGTGTTGGCGGCGACCACGATGAAGCCGTGGCTGGCGTAGTGCCGCAGCAGCAGGGTGTAGGCGCCCGGCACCACCCCGGTGCCGTTGCCCCAGATGACCACTGGGTGCTTCTCGCCGTGCGATCCCATGTTCTGCGGGTAGTACAGCGTGTGGACCAGGCCGACGCTCACCTCCGGCGGGTACGGCCCGGCGGCGCCCCAGTTCCGGCCGACGCTCGGGATGCCCTCGGCCTGTGCGGGAGCGGCGACGGCCGTCATGGTCAGGGCCGCGACGGTGGCCACCATGGCTGCGGCGAGGATTCTGCGGACGGGGGCGGTGCGGGTGCCGTATCTGCGCATGCGCGAACATCTTCCCTTCGGCGGTCGCCTTCGACAGGCGAGGGTGGACCTGCCTGCCCGGCAGGTGAGCTGAAAGGTATTCCCCGCACCGCCGCCGCACAGCGGAAGGCCGAACTGGGACGAACCTTGTGCCCGAGCACAACCCGGCGGTGCCGAGACTGGCCCGCATGCCCAGGATCGGCGCTACCGGCGAGCTGCCTCGACGGCCAGCGCGAGCTCCACCATCTGCCGAGGATCACCGATGGAGCGGCCAGTGAGTTCCTCGATCCGACGTAGCCGGTTGAGGACGGTGTTGCGGTGACAGAACAGTGCGCGCGCCGCGACCTGCGCCGAGCCACCCGCATCGAACCAGGTGGTGAGGGTTGCGAGCAGCAGTTCCCGTTCGGCCCGCGGCAACCGGAGCACCGGGCCGAGGACGACCGTCCGGAGCCGCTCGGCGAGGTCCGACTGGGCTGCCACCAGGGCGGCGGGCAACCGCTGGTCGAGCACCACCACCTCGTCGCCCGCGGCCACACAGGTCTGCAACGCGATCTCCGCCAGCCAACGCGCCCTGACCAGTTCGGCGGGCGAGCCGACTACCGGACTCACGCCGGCCCGCACCCCGGGCACGCCGAGCGCCCGGACCGCGTCTCCGAGATCGCCCGAGCCGAGCGTGATCAGGCCGACCTCGTGATCGGCTCGAATCCGCCACATCACCTGGAAGGCGTCCGTCCGCGGGCCGCCGTGCGCGGATTCCACCCCGCGGCCGTCCGACCGCACGACGGCCACCGCATAGCGGCCGTGTTCGGCCAGGCCGAGGAATGCCGACGCCTCCGCGACCAGGCCCGCACCGCCACCGGCAGGCAGGTCGGCGCCCGGGCCGCCGAGGAGGACGTCGAACAACGCGTTGCGGCGCTCGATGTCGCGGGCCAGTCGCTCCGACTCCGTCTTCTGGTAGGCGTCGGCGACCGCCCCGGTCATCAGGTCGACGATGTCCCAGAGATCACCGACGCAGGGCAACAGATCGGGCAGCGAACCCGGGTCCTCCTCCCGCACCGTCTCGACCATGGCCTGCCACAGCAGGCGGCAACCGCGGCGATAGGCGTGCTGCAGCGAGGCGAGCGGCAGCCCTTGCTCGGCGCGGACCCGCCCGGTCCGGGTGGCGTCGGAGAGGTCCACCGGCCGGTCCGCCGACCGCGCGCGCATCGAGGCCGTCGCGTGGCGCAGGTTGTGCAGGATGGTCTCCCGCAGTTCCGCGGGTTCTATCAGTGCCGCGTAGGCCGCGTCCTCGGCCAGGATCTCGCCGGCCAGACCGCCCGCGATCGTGGGCAGCCGACGGGCGAGGGACCTGTCGACGGCGGTGAGAATGTGCGCTGCCGTGTCCCGGACGACCACCACCGCGCCGCCTCTCCTCGCCCGACCGTGCCCGCACCACGGGGAACGGGCGGAGCAGCAGAATATCCCGGCGGACAGTGGTGTGCGGGTGGTTCCGCGGCCGAGCCGTCCTGACAGACTGGTCCCCATGGCCGACATCGAGACCACCTTCACCAGCGGCGACGTCACCCTGCACGGCAGCCTGCGGATGCCCGCCGCGACCGCCGGTCCGGTGCCCGCGGCGCTGCTGCTCGCCGGCAGCGGACCGACCGACCGCAACGGCGACAGCGCCCTGCTGCCCGGCGACATCGGCACCCTGCGGTTCCTCGCCGAGACGCTGGCCGAGGCCGGCATCGCGAGCCTGCGCTACGACAAGCTCGGCAGCGGCGAGACCGGGCTCGGCCCGTACGAGGTCGAGGACGTCGCCGGGCTGGGCTTCTCGACCTTCGTCGACGCGGCCGCCGATGGCCTCGATCACCTTGCGGCGCAGCCGAACATCGACGCCGACCGACTGCTCGTCATCGGACACAGCGAGGGCGCGCTGGTCGCCCTCGCGCTGGCCGTCGCCGACGATTCCCCCGCCGTCGCGGGCCTCGGCCTGCTCGAGCCCCTCGCGGTCCGGCTGCTGGACCTGCTGACCCGGCAGATCAACGCCCAGGTGGACGCCGCGGTCGGCGCCGGGCAGCTCCCGCTCGAACTGGCCGACGAGCTGCGCACCGCGCTGGCCGAGGCCGTCGAGTCGCTGCGCGGCGACGGCACCCTCCCCGACGACCTGCCCGACCCGCTGCGGATGGCCGGATTCGTACCGGTCAACGCCAAGACCCTCGCCGAGGAGGACGCCCTCGACCCGCGCGCGCTGGCCGCAGCGCTGCCCGCCGGGCTACCCGTGCTCACCAGCTGCTCGGCCCGGGACACCCAGGTGACCGGCACCGACGTGGACGCGTTGGATGCGGCGCTGGCCGGGACGGCGTTGACGTCGCTGCGGATGACCACGGCGAACCACGTCCTCAAGGAGATCGGCCAGCGCTCCTCGACCGGCGCCGACTACATCGAGGACCTGCCGTACTCGGCCGAGTTCACCGCCGGATTCCAGGCCTGGCTCGCCCGCTTCTAGTTCCGCGCCGCGGTCGGGTCGGGCGCGCTGACCGATCGACAGTTGCGTCTCGCGCCCCACCCGACTGCATCGAGATGTCTGCATTGCCAAAGGAATTGGACTCGACGCACTGATCCGGGCGACGCGCCCGAGCCGGAAGAGGCCGGTATTGCCGGCGACACGACGCCCTCCCAGATCTCTGCCGTGTCCGAGAAGCACTGCGGCGCAAGGGGAATCGCGCAGCTCTGCCAGATCCTCGATCTGGGCGACGGCGGCGCGGAGTCGCCACCGTCAGAGCGCATCCGACTGGCCCTGATCGACGACGGACTGCCGCGGCGTCAGACACAGGCCAAGATCCGGAACCGGTCCGGGCGGATCCTCGCCCGCTCGGACACGGGCTGGGCACGCTGGAGGGTGCTCGTCGAGTACCACGGCGAAGGCCACCGACAGGAATGCCGGCGCACCTGGGACTACGAGCCGCTCGACCTGCTCGACTGGCGGGTTGTCCGCGTCAACTCGGCCCAACTGCGACTGCGCCCGCACACGATCGCCGCCCGGGCCGCAGCCAAGCTCCGGGAAGCTGGCGCACCCCTGTGACCAGCGCGGATTGTGCACCTTCCGGCAACCCGACTCGGCCGATGCTCCCGTATCTGCGCGCGCGGCCGACACGCCGCGGAACGATATCGAAGTGCAGATGCTGTCACCGTGCTGTAGCGTTCTCGCCTAACCACCATGCCTAGAGGAAAGGGACGGCCCACAGTGAAGCAGTTTGCGCATTCTTGCGTTGCACATTTCAACGGTGCACGCAGCGGCGCCGTACCCATGTGGCTCCGCCACTCCCAGGCAATGCGTGGAACCCGAGAACACTCCTGACGTAACGGATCTGTTCTCGGCACCCGGGCAATCGCCCCGGGTGCCGTTCTTCTAGCTACCCCAAACTTCTCGAGATCGTCGCTACCAAAGCACTCTCGAAACTGCACAACAAGGAGATCCACATGAAGCTTCGTATCCACACCCTGGCCGCGGTCCCGCCGCTGGCAGACCTGCCGGCCGACCTCTCCGGCCAGGTCATCACCCTCGACCTCTCGCACACCGACACCAGTCAGCGGGCTGCGGCCACCGACCTGGCTCGCGAACTGCTCGACCGCGGCGCCGCCCGCATCGTGATCTCCGGGACGTCGGCCGCCTGATCCGACCGCGCGAGTGTGCACCTTGCGGGGCATCGACCTGGAGAAACACCGAGAGGTGCACACTCGACGGAGTCGAGCGCGCACCTCTCGGTGAACGAAATGAGCTGACCGTCAGGTCAGTGGGCGAAGTGCCGGGCCCCGGTCAGGTACATCGTGACGCCCGCGGCCTTGGCCGCCTCGATGACCTCGTTGTCCCGCACGGATCCACCGGGCTGGACGACGGCGCGCACGCCTGCGTCGAGCAGCACCTGCAGGCCGTCCGGGAACGGGAAGAACGCGTCCGACGACGCGACCGAACCGGCGGCACGATCACCGGCACGCTGCACCGCGAGGTGCGCGGAGTCGACCCGGTTGACCTGACCCATGCCGACGCCGACCGAGGCGCCGTCACTGGCCAGCAGGATCGCGTTGGACTTCACGGCGCGGCACGCGCGCCACGCGAACTCGAGGTCGGCGAGGGTCTGCTCGTCGGCCGGGTCGCCGACCACCAGGGTCCAGTTCGCCGGGTTGTCGCCCTCGGCGTCGAGCACGTCGCGCTCCTGCAGCAGGGTGCCGCCGGAGATGGGACGCAGTTCGATCCCGGTCTCCGTCGGGGCCGACGCCACCAGCACGCGCACGTTCTTCTTGCGGGCGAGGACCTCGACGGCGCCGTCCGCGTAGGACGGGGCGATGATCACCTCGGTGAAGATGTCCGCGACCTGCTCGGCCATCTCGACGGTGACCTCACGGTTCGCGGCGATGACGCCACCGAACGCGCTGACCGGGTCGCAGGCGTGCGCCTTGCGGTGCGCCTCGGCGATGTCGGTGCCGACCGCGATGCCGCACGGGTTGGCGTGCTTGATGATCGCCACGGCCGGGTCGGCGAAGTCGAACGCGGCACGCCAGGCGGCGTCACCGTCGGTGTAGTTGTTGTACGACATCTCCTTGCCGTGCAGCTGCTCGGCCTGCGCGAGGCCGGCCGGCGCGGCGGCGTTGTCGTACAGCGCCGCGGCCTGGTGCGGGTTCTCGCCGTAGCGCAGCACCGCGGAGCGGTCCCACGTCGCGCCGACCCACGCCGGGAACTGCTCGTCGGTCTCGACCAGGTTGGAGGTCATCCAGCTCGCGACCGCGACGTCGTAGGACGCGGTGTGCTGGAAGGCCTGCGCCGCCAGGGCGGTCCGCTCGGCCAGGGTGAACCCGCCCGCGGCGACCGCGGCGAGGACGTCCTCGTACTTCTTCGGGTCGACGACGACGCCCACCGAGGGGTGGTTCTTCGCGGCGGCGCGCACCATGGACGGCCCGCCGATGTCGATCTGCTCGACGCACTCGTCGGGCGTCGCGCCGGACGCGACGGTCGCGGTGAACGGGTAGAGGTTCACGATCACCAGCTGGAAGGCCTCGATGCCGAGGTCCGCGAGCTGCGCGAGGTGGTCGTCCTTGCGGGTGTCCGCGAGGATGCCGGCGTGCACGCGCGGGTGCAGGGTCTTGACCCGGCCCTCGAGGCACTCGGGGAAACCGGTCAGCGACTCGACCGGGGTGACGGGGATGCCGGCGTCGGCAATCTTCGCCGCGGTGGACCCGGTGGAGACGAGCTCCACCCCGGCCGCGTGCAGCCCGGTGGCCAGTTCGACGAGGCCCGTCTTGTCGTAGACGCTCACAAGTGCGCGGCGCACAGCCTTACGTTCGGTCACTTCGGGATCACGGCCTTTCGTCCATCGGAAATAACACCTCGGGTTGCGACGGCCGCGAGTACCTCGACCAGCAGTCGCCGTTCCACAGTCTTGATTCGCTCGTGCAGGGTGGACTCGTCGTCGTCGTCGAGCACCGCCACCGGCTCCTGCGCCAGCACCGGACCCGTGTCGACACCCGAATCCACAAGATGCACAGTCGATCCGGTCACCTTCACGCCGTACGCGAGAGCGTCCGGGACCGCGTGCGCGCCCGGGAACGACGGCAGCAGCGCCGGATGGGTATTGATGATGCGACCACCGAAGCGGCCCATGAACTCGGGTCCGAGGATCTTCATGAACCCCGCGGAGACGATCAGGTCGGGGGTATGCGCGGCGACGGCCTCGGTCAGCGCACGATCCCAGGCCGCGCGGTCGGGGTACTCGCGCAGGCCGACCCGGAAGTCGGCGATCCCGGCGGCGCGGGCATGCAACGCGGCGTCGCAGTCGCGGTCCACCCCGACGGCCACGATGCGGGCCGGGTAGTCGTCGACGGCTGCCGCGATCAGCGACTGCAGCAGGCTTCCGGTGCCGGAAGCGAGGACCACCACCCGTACGGGTGTGGAAGAGTCGGGCCGAAAGTACTCACGCGAGGCAGTCAGCGCTCTACTCCTGTGTGCGGGTGACCGGCCGGAAGTGACGGCCGCAGAGAGATCCTAGTCGCTGCCCGGACGAGCGCCGTCGGGCAGGTCCGGCTCCGTGGCCTGCGCCACTTCGATGACCTCGCCCTCCAGAACCTCGCCGGCGACGACCTCGGGCTCGACCACCACGGCCTCGACCACCTCGCCGCCCGACGCGGCGGACTCGGCGGCCACCGACGGCGGCGAGTCCGGTTCCCCCACCATCTCCGCATCGATCACGGTGGCGGACGACTTGGCGGACGTAGCCGTCACGGCGGTCACCGCGGTCGGGAGTGCGGGCACCGGGGCGGGGGCCTTGGCAGCCGGGGTTGCCGGCCTGGCCGCCACCCGCCGCTCCCGCGAACGCACCAGCGCGGCCGTCGCGGCGCCGAACACCGCCAGCCACCCGAAGGCCGCCCCGACGAAGACCGCGTTCACCCCGACCGTGCCGAACGTGCCGAGGTCGCCCCCGGCGGCGACGGCGAGCCCGCCCAGCCCGAGCGCGGCCGCCGCGGCCGCGGCCAGGGCCCGCTGCACCGCCTCGAGCGGGGAGGCCGCCCCGCGTGCGCAATCCCGGCCGAGCAGCACCCCGATCGCGGCGGGGACGGTCAGCAGCGCCACCGCGGCACCTCCGCCGCCGCCCGCCGGAAGCGCTCCCAGCACCGGCAGCGCGGGCACCTGGCCGCCGGTCACCTCCAGCACGCCGACCGAGGCGGTCCCGACGTGGAAGGCGGAGCCGAGCAGCATCGCGGTCGCGCCGACCACCACGTTCGGCAGGTACAGGATCGAGAGCACCGTCAGCCCGAGTCCGCCGACCAGCCCGTCCCCGGCGGCGATCAGCTCTCCGACCGTGTCCCACGAGGCGATCAACGCCACCGCGGTGAGCGCGGCACCGGAGGCCAGCAGCGTCGCCGCGGCCCGCAGCGCGGGCGGGCCCGCCGCCCACACCCAGGCGGGCACCGGCAACTGTGCGGTCAGCGGCCGCCACAGCCGGGTGCCCATCCCGATCACCGCGGCCACCAGGTGCACGGCCAGCACCCAGGCGAAGGCAACCAGCGCGTTCGGCGACGCCAGCGGGATCACCGCGGACGCGTCCTGCACGACGGCCAGCGCGATCGCGGTGACCAGCAGCGGACCGGACAGCGCCGCCCCGAGCACCCACCAGCGCTCGTGTCGCGGACTGTCCGCGCTGATCGCACCCGCGCAGGCCTTGGCGCCGGCCCAGATCATCAGCAGTGTCGGCAGCAGCGGCAGCACACCGAGGGAGGCGCCGCTGACGGTGAGCCCCACCTGGTTCACGGCCAGCCAGCTCGCCGCGACGGCCCCGCTGGTCCCGTTCAACTCGCTGTTCGAGGCGACCAGCGTCACCAGCACGCAGGTGGCGATCACCAGCAGCGCCAGCGCGGCCGGCCGGAAGGCGACCACCAGCAGGGCCCGGATCTGTTCCGGGGTCGGCGTCGGGCGGGGCGCGGTCACCCGGCCCCGGGCCGCCTCCCCGCGGGTGGGCGTCCGGACGGTGTCGCGGCTACGCAAGGAACTCATATCTCCTCGAGGGTGGCATCTCGGCGGGTGACGGTCGCCCAGGCGCGCCGACGACCGAAGCGCCGAACACAAGCGCGCCCCTCGGCGGACCGAGGGGCGCGACGTCGGTCGGGTCAGTCGTCGTCGGCGGGCTTGGCGGACGCGTCGAACGCCCGGGCCGGCGCGGCGGGGGCGGCGGCGTCGGGGGTGGCGGCGGGCGCACCGGCGGACGGCGCGGCCGAGTCGTCCGCGGCCGGCACCGGCGCGGCGGCCGGAGCCGACGGCTGCGGGGACGTGCCCGGCGCCGGGTAGGCCTGGGTCTGCGCGTACGGGTTGGCCTGCTGGCCGTAGCCGGCCGGGTACTGCTGCTCACCGTAGGCGGGCGGCGACATCGGCTGACCGTAGGCCGGCGGCTGACCGAATCCCGCCTGGGGCTGCGCCTGCGGCTGCGGCTGACCGTACCCCTGCGGGTACTGCTGCATCGGGTAGCCCTGTTGCGGCGCCTGCGGCTGGCCGTAGGCGGCCGGGTACTGCTGCGGATAACCCTGCGGCTGGCCGTACCCCTGCGGGTAGCCGGCGGGCCGCGGCGCCGGCACCTTGACCAGGCCCAGCTCCATGAGCACCACGGCGACCGCGAGCACCACCTGGACGAAACCGAGGATCAGGATGACGACCCCGCCCCACGCCAGCGTGACGCCGTCCGAGAGCGAGAACAGGAAGCACAGCGAGACCACGAAACCCACCACCGACGCGGCCGCGGCGATCGGCTCGTAGGAGTGCTCGGGCAGCAGCGAGAGGCCGGCGAGCAGACCCGCCAACAGGATCATCGCCAGCCCGACCACCGGGTAGCCGCCCTCGAACGAGGTCTGCGAGAGGGTGGCGTCGGCGAAGGTGCTGACCTTGGCGAACGGAGCGAATCCGGTGAAGAAGACGATGACGCCGAGCGCCAGCACGGCGAGCGTCATCAGGTGCGGCATGCCCTTCGCGCCCAGGCCCGTCGGCGGCTGCGAAGGCGGTCCGTAACCCGGTCCGGCGGGGGGGAAACTCATGTCGGCTCCTTGCAGTGGGCACGCGCGGAATCTTGCGCCCTTCACGCTAGCGCATGTCCGTGCTCCGACCCCGGCACGGAAACGCCGAAGGGCACCCGAACTCGCTGTGTGCGAGTCGAATGCCCTTCGGTGGTGCCGTCACGGGGTGACGGCGGGAGTGACCTAGACGGACAGACCCTGCAGGATCTCGCGCGCGAGGGCGGCCGTGGCGGACGGCGTCTTGCCGACCTTCACACCGGCAGCCTCGAGGGCCTCCTGCTTGGCCTGCGCCGTGCCCGAGGAACCGGAGACGATGGCGCCGGCGTGGCCCATGGTCTTGCCCTCGGGAGCGGTGAAGCCGGCCACGTAGCCGACGACCGGCTTGGTGACGTGAGCCTTGATGTAGTCGGCCGCACGCTCCTCGGCGTCGCCGCCGATCTCACCGATCATCACGATGACCTTGGTGTCGGGATCGTTCTCGAACGCCTCGATGGCGTCGATGTGCGTGGTGCCGATGACCGGGTCGCCGCCGATGCCGATGGCGGTCGAGAAGCCGAAGTCACGCAGCTCGTACATCATCTGGTAGGTCAGGGTGCCCGACTTGGAGACCAGGCCGATCGGACCGGTGCCCGCGATGTTGGCGGGCGTGATGCCGACGAGGGCCTCACCCGGGGTGATGATGCCGGGGCAGTTCGGTCCGATGATCCGGGTCTTCTTGCCCTTGGACTCGTTGTACGCCCATGCGTATGCGGAGTCCTGGACCGGGATGCCCTCGGTGATGACCACGAGCAGCGGGATCTCCGCGTCGATGGCCTCGACGATGGCGTCCTTGGAGAAGGCCGGGGGGACGAACGCGATGGAGACGTCCGCGCCGGTCTCCTTCATTGCCTCTTCGACGGTCGCGAAGACCGGGAGCTCGACGGTGGAGCCGTCAGCGGCAACGTGCGAGACCGTGGTGCCGGCCTTGCGGGCGTTGACGCCGCCGACGACCTGGGTGCCGGCCTTGAGCATCAGAGCGGTGTGCTTGGTGCCCTCGCCGCCGGTGATGCCCTGGACGATGACCTTGGAGTCCTTGGTGAGGAAGATTGCCATTGTTCTGTAAGTCCCTTACTTCGCTGCGTTAGCGAGCTCGGCGGCCTTGTCGGCGGCCTCGTCCATGGTGGCGACGACCGTCACCAGCGGGTGGTTGGCCTCGGCGAGGATACGACGACCCTCTTCGACGTTGTTGCCGTCCAGACGCACGACGAGCGGCTTGTTGGCCTCGTCGCCCAGGGTCTCGAGTGCACCGACGATGCCGTTGGCGACCGCGTCACAGGCGGTGATGCCACCGAAGACGTTCACGAACACGCTCTTGACCTGCGCATCGTTGAGGATGACGTCCAGGCCGGCGGCCATGACCGCTGCCGAGGCGCCGCCGCCGATGTCGAGGAAGTTGGCGGGCTTGACGCCGCCGTGGTTCTCACCGGCGTACGCGACGACGTCGAGGGTCGACATGACCAGGCCCGCGCCGTTGCCGATGATGCCGACCTCGCCGTCGAGCTTGACGTAGTTGAGGTCGTTCTCCTTGGCCTTGAGCTCGAGGGGATCGGTGGCGTCCCGGTCCTCGAAGGCCTCGTGGCCGGGCTGACGGAACGCGGCGTTCTCGTCGAGGGTGACCTTGCCGTCGAGGGCCAGGATCTCGTCGCCGGGGGTGCGGACGAGCGGGTTCACCTCGACCAGGATGGCGTCCTCGTTGATGAACACCTCCCACAGCTTCTGGATGGTGATCGCGGCGGCGTCGAGGACCTCGGCGGGCAGCTTGCCGGCCTCGGCGATCTCACGCGCGAACGCCAGGTCGACACCCTTGACGGCGTCCACGGGGATCTTCGCGAGGGCGTCGGGGTTCTCCTCGGCGGTGACCTCGATCTCGACGCCACCCTCCACCGAGCACATGGCCAGGTAGGTGCGGTTGGTGCGGTCGAGCAGGAAGGAGATGTAGTACTCCTCGGCGATGTCACTGGCCTCGGCAACCAGCAGCTTCTTGACGACGTGACCCTTGATGTCCAGGCCCAGGATCGCCTCGGCGTTGGCCACTGCGGCATCGACGTCGGGCGAGTACTTCACGCCGCCGGCCTTGCCGCGGCCGCCAACCTTGACCTGTGCCTTGACCATCACCGGCTTGCCGATTTCCTCGGCAATCTCGCGCGCTCCGGCGACCGTGTCGGTAACACGCCCGGCCGAAGTCGGCACACCGTGCTTGGCGAAGAGTTCCTTCGCCTGGTATTCGAAGAGATCCATCTGCTCACCGTCTCGTCTGCTTGACGCCCGCTCGAGGGGTAAGAGCGGGTCCGTTCGGACATTATCTAGTTGAATCGCCGCCACGCCGATCGCCTCGGTGGTATGTGGCATATCTCACCGGGGACACCTGGAGCGCGGCAGCTCACCGCAGCCGGGATCGAACCGCCACGACAGCGGCCGCACCCAGCAGCACGACTCCAAGGATCGCACCCACCGCTCCGGGGCCTGCGACCGGCTCGGCTACCCGACCGGTGGCCAGCGGCCAACCGATCAGGTATGTGCCCATTGCCAGCGCCGCGCCCGCGAGCAGAGACGCCCCTCGGGCGGGCCGGGACCGGGCCGCCACCGCGACCGCGACCACCACGACGACGACCAGCAGCACCCGGACCCACAGGTCGACACCCCGGCCGGGACCGGGACCGACGCCGTCGACGAGCGGCTGCGCCAACCCGACCACGGACGCGAGCGCCCCCGCCACGCCGACACCCAGGACCGCCGGACGCAGCGCCGCGGGCTCGGAGGTGTCGATGCCGTCCCGCTCGGTGGACCCCGCGCACGCCGCGCCGAGGCCCGCACCGACCGCGGCGAGCGCGGACAGCGTCAGCACCGTGGCGCCGGGCCCCCACCCCACACCGGGCACGTCCAGGACCGGCAGCACCGCCGCGAACACCCCGGAGACCGCCGCCACCTGCGCCGCCCAGAGCACGCCGACCGCGGGACGGACCAGCGCCGCGAACTCCGAGAGCAGCAGCCAGACACCGGCGACCACCAGCACCGCGCCGGTCACCAGCACCACCCGGGTGGCCGGCACCGACGGGAGCGCGGTCCAGCCGGTGGCGGTCAGCACCGGCAACAGCGATCCCGCCACCGCGAGCAGTCCGGCGGCAATGGTGACCACCCCGGTTCTCGCGTGCCAGCGCCCCACCCGGGACCGAACGGCGGCGTCGGCCGCCGCGGCCGCCTTCCGGCCCGAGGCCCCGGCCCGCGGCGCGGCGTCGGCAGGTCGCGACCGGCAGGCAAGCAACCGGGCCAGGCCACGCCGGGCCCGAGCCGCGGCGACCACCGGGACGGCCACCGCGACGGCGGCCAGCACCAGTCCGGCCAGCACGCCGACCACCGCGCCGGGCCCGACCGACACCCCGTCGGCCGCCACGCCCGCCGCGAACCGGGGCCCGACGAGCGAGAGCGCCGCGGTGGCGGCGCCCAGCATCGCGGCCGCCGCGACCTCGACGGAGGTGGCAACCAGCGACGCCGCGACCACGACCAGGAGCGCGGCCGCCACCAGTGCACTTCCGACGGCGACGGCCGCGGGCGCGTCGAGCAGCGGACGCATCAGCAGCACCGGGTCGGCGGAGTTCAACGGCCTGGCGCAGAGCGCGGCCGCCAGGGCGAGCGCGGCGGCAACGGCAACGCCTGCCAGCGGCGCCCCGATGCGGCGGCCCACCGCGGCACCGTCGTGGTCGGGAAGGTCGCTGCGTCCGTAACCGTCCTCGTGCGCGGCCCGGGCCACGGTCACCATGCCGAGCACTCCGGCGAGGACGGCGAGCCCGTGACCGAAGACCACCACGGCCGCGCCCGGGCCGACACCGAGGCGGGCCGCGGTCAGCGGCCGGAAGAGTTCGAGTCGGTTCGCGTCGATCGGACCGGCCCACAGCTGCAGGTCGGTCACCAGCAGCCCGAGCGCGAGCGCCCCGGCGCCGGCCAGCAGCGCACCCGCGACCGCGGGACGGCGACCGAGCAGCGCCACCAGTGCCAGCAGCGGGGCGGCGGTCGCGCAGACCGCGGCGACGACCACGGCGGCCGAGACCGCCTCCCCCGCGACCGGACGCGTCACCGCCAGCAGTGGCGCAATCGCGAGCGCGAGCGCCCCCAGCAGCGCGAGCAGGACTGCGACCGCCGACGTCGGCCGGCCGAGCCGTCGAACGGGGGGCCGGCTCGCAAGTGAAGTCACCACGGTCCGACGGTAGTGCCGCGCACGCGGAAATTCCCGCACCCAACCGTCGTGACCATTCTGTGACAGATGTCACATATCACTAAGTATGCACTCGAGGAGTTGCGGCCACTGCGACCGTTTCGTTACCGTCGCTGAGTCATTGTCACAGGCAGGTCACGAGTCGAGGAAGGTTGCAGGTCTTGTCTAAACACCGCACTTCCTTCACCACCAGCCGCTTTGTAACGCCGGCGGCCGACGACGACACCACCGCATATTCAAATATGCCGCAGTGGTCACCGCGTTACAGCGAGCCGGAAGCGCCCGCGGAGCCCCGGTACACCGGCGCCACGAGCTACCGCTCCGACGACAGCTACTCCCAGCTCGACAGCCCCACCCAGGACGACAGCTACTCCAGCCAGGCATTCGCCGGCACCGATCTCGACGCTCCCGCACGACGCGGTGGAGCACACCGGATCCCCACTCCCCCCTCCGCCCTCAAGGGCCGCGCCGCAGTGCTGGCAGTTGCCGCAGGCGCAGTCGGCGTCGCCGGCCAGTCCGTGATCACCGACGCCCCCGGCCCCGCCGGCGGGGTCGTCCTCGCCGCGGACAGCGCGTCGAGCATCGGCGCCACCGCCGAGCCGCAGGCCGCCCAGTTCGCCAGCACCGCGAACGCCGCGCCCGCCTCGCAGGCACCGCAGGTCCTCAACGTCGCCGACCCGGCGGACCTCGGCCAGTTCTCGAACCTGCTCGCCAAGGGCCAGCGAGTCGCCGAGGAGCGTGCCGCCCGCGAGGCCGCCGCCCGTCGTCCGCTCTTCGCCCTGCCCGCGGTCGGCTCCTTCACCTCGCACTACGGCTCCCGCTGGGGCTCGCTGCACGCGGGCGTGGACATCGCCAACGCCATCGGCACCCCGATCTACGCGGTCGCCGACGGCCAGGTCATCGACTCGGGCCCGGCCTCCGGCTTCGGCATGTGGGTGCGACTGCTGCACGCGGACGGCACCATCACCGTCTACGGCCACATCGACGCCTCCAACGTCTCGATCGGCCAGCAGGTCATGGCCGGCGACCAGATCGCCACGATGGGCAACCGCGGCTTCTCCACCGGCCCGCACCTGCACTTCGAGGTCCACCTCGCCGGCGAGAACAAGATCGACCCGCTGCCCTGGCTGGCCTCGCGCGGCATCAGCCTCGGCGTCGAGCGCGACTGACCGTCGCCTCCCCCAGTCACCGAAAAGGGCCGTCTCCCCCAGGGAGACGGCCCTTTTCGCGCGGCCGGGCCCTCGGTCCCGACCGACCGACCGGACCGGGACCGAGGGCCGATCGGCCGGTCTACAGCTTGACCATCGGGACGCCGCCGATCAGCATCAGCCGCACCTTGCCTGCCGAACCGAAGTCGACGGTCACCGTCGCGGTCGGCCCCGCGCCCTTGACCTCGAGCACCGAGCCCAGTCCGTACTTGTCGTGGCTGACCCGGTCACCGACCGCCAGCACCAGGTTGTTGTTGCGACCGCGCGGCGCACCGAAACTCGGGGCGGCCTCGGGTGCGGCCGACCGACCGCCACCGTAGCCGCCACCCCCGCCGTACCCACCGCTGCCGTAGCTGCCGCCGTAGCCCTGGCCGCCGCGCGCCCGGCCACCACCGATGGCGCCGCCCCCGGGGCCCGGATCCTCACGCCGCCAGTGCAGCAGGTTGGTCGGGATCTCCTGCAGGAAGCGGGATTCGGGGTTGGTGATCGGCTGACCCCACGCCGACCGCATCACCGCGCGGGTCAGGTACAGCCGCTGCCGGGCCCGGGTGATGCCGACGTACGCCAGTCGGCGCTCCTCCGACAGCTCGGCGGGATCACCGAGCGCCCGCATGTGCGGGAACTGCCCGTCCTCCCACCCGGTCACGAACACCACGGGAAACTCGAGGCCCTTCGCGGTGTGCAGCGTCATCATCGTGACCACGCCGTCGCCGTGATCGGGCAGCTGGTCGGAATCCGCCACCAGCGACACCCGCTCGAGGAACGCGGCCAGCGATCCGGGGTCCGGCTCACCCTCCCCGGGGTTGAGCTCGTCGACCTCGGCTGCCGCCGCGGCGCCCTCGAACGACTCGTCGATGTCCGGTTCCGGTTCCAGTCCGGCGGCGTTTCGGGCATCCGAACTGAATTCCCTTGCCACGCTGACAAGTTCGTTCAGGTTGTCGAGACGGGCGCCGTCCTGCGGGTCACTGCTCGCCTCGAGCTCGGCCCGGTACCCGGTGCGGTCGAGGACCGCCTCGACCACACCGCCGATGTCGATCAGACCGGTCTCGTCCGGCGTCATGGTCTCGCGGATGCCGTCCATCATCTCCGCGAACGCGGCGATCGCCTTCTGTGAGCGGGTGTTCAGCAGCGGGACGGTGCCGTCGACCGCGTCCTGCAGCGCGCGGGCGAACCCGATTCCGCGCTGCTCCGAGTGCACGGCCACGCAGGCCTCGGCACGGTCGCCGATGCCCCGGCGCGGGGTGTTGAGGATGCGCCGCAGGCTGACGGTGTCGTCCGGGTTCGCCAGCACCCGCAGGTACGCGACGATGTCGCGGACCTCCTTGCGCTCGTAGAAGCGGGTGCCGCCGACCACCTTGTACGGGATCCCGAGGCGGATGAAGATCTCCTCGAGCGCCCGCGAGGCGTTGTTGGTGCGGTAGAAGACCGCGACGTCGCCGAACTTGGCGTCGCCTGCGTCGACCAGCCGGTCGATCTCCGACGCCACGAACTTGGCCTCGTCGTGCTCGTTGTCGGCGACGTACCCGGTGATCAGCTCGCCCTCGCCGGAGTCGGTCCACAGCCGCTTGTCCCGACGGCCGGTGTTGCGGGCGATCACCGCGTTGGCCGCCGACAGGATGTTCTGCGTCGACCGGTAGTTCTGCTCGAGCAGGATGGTCCGGGCGTCGGGGTAGTCGTGCTCGAACTGCTCGATGTTGCGGATCGTCGCGCCGCGGAAGGCGTAGATCGACTGGTCGGCGTCGCCCACCACGCACAGCTCGGCGGGCTGCACCGTCGGGTCCGCCGACTCCCCGGCCGCCCCGACCAGCTCGCGCACCAGCACGTACTGGGCGTGGTTGGTGTCCTGGTACTCGTCGACCAGCACGTGCCGGAACCGGCGTCGGTAGTACTCGGCGACCTGGGGGTAGGCCTGCAGCAGCCCGACCGTCTCGCCGATCAGGTCGTCGAAGTCCAGGGCGTTGGCCGCCCGCAGCCGGGCCTGGTAGTGGCCGTACACGGTGGCCACCAGCCGGACCAGCTCGTTGGGGTCCTTGTCCGCGTCCGCCGCCGCCTGGTCGGGTCCGATCAGCTCGTTCTTGAGGTTCGAGATGTGGGTGGACAGCAGTCGCGCCGAGTACTTCTTGCTGTCGATCTCGAGGTCCTTGGAGATCATCGTCAACAGCCGCCGCGAGTCGTCCGCGTCGTAGATCGTGAAGTTCGAGTTGAGCCCGGTCAGCAGCGCCGCCTGCATCCGCAGGATCCGCACGCAGCTGGAGTGGAAGGTGGAGACCCACATGTTGCGGGCCCCCGGCCCGACCAGCTGCGCCACCCGCTCGCGCATCTCCGCGGCCGCCTTGTTGGTGAACGTGATGGCCAGCACCTGGCCGGGCGAGACGTCACGCTCGGCCAGCAGGTAGGCGATCCGACGGGTCAGCACCGCCGTCTTGCCCGATCCGGCCCCGGCCACGATGAGCAACGGCGAACCCGCGTGCACCACGGCCTCGCGCTGCTGCGTGTTGAGCCCCTCGAGGAGCCCCGCCGTGGAGGTACGGGTGTCCGCCTGACCTGCTGCAGAGAAAGTGTTCATCGCCTCTCAACGCTACCGGCGAGCACCGACAACGACGCCTCCGGATGGCCCCGGTCGTCGCCTCCGGCCGCTCCACGTGAGAAAATGTGGCCGACACGAGGAGAACATCACATGGGCACCCCAGTTTCCGCCGACGCGTCCGACGCCGACCTGCCCACCAGCGAGGCGGAGATCGACGAACTGCGCAAGGAGATCGACCGGCTCGACGCCGAGATCCTCGCGGCCATCAAGCGGCGCAGCGAGGTATCCCAGATCATCGGCCGCACCCGGATGGCGTCCGGCGGCCCGCGACTGGTGCACAGCCGCGAGATGAAGGTGCTCGAGCGGTTCAACGAGCTCGGCCAGGAGGGTCACACCCTCGCGATGCTGCTGCTGCGCCTGGGCCGCGGCCGCCTGGGGCACTAGCGGCTCGCGCCGTCCCAACTTCTGGAAGCACGCCAGCACAGCCGAATCCGTCACACTAGGCTCACCGCATGAGTCTCGACATCACCGGAACATCCGCCTGGCAGGAGTTGCGCGCGCACTACGACCTGGTCGCGCCCACCCACCTGCGCGAACTCTTCGCGGACGACCCGGAACGCGGTCGTGAGCTCACCCTGACCGCGGGCGACCTCTACATCGACTACAGCAAGCACCGGGTGAGCCGGGAGACGATGCGGCTGCTGGTCGAACTGGCCAGGGCGGCCGGGGTCGAGGAACGCCGGGACGCGATGCTGCGCGGCGAGCACGTCAACTCCTCCGAGGACCGGGCGGCGCTGCACACCGCCCTGCGACTGCCCGCGGACGCACAGCTGACGGTCGACGGCCAGGACGTCGTCGCCGACGTGCACGCGGTGCTGGCCCGGATGGGCGAGTTCACCGACCGGCTCCGGTCCGGCGACTGGCGCGGCGCCACCGGCGAGCGGATCACCACCGTGGTCAACATCGGCATCGGCGGCTCCGACCTGGGACCGGTGATGGCGTACCGCGCGCTGCGGCACTACGCGGACGCCGGCATCGCCGCCCGCTTCGTCTCGAACATCGACCCGGCCGACCTGGTGAGCAAGCTGGCCGGCCTGGACCCGGCGACCACACTGTTCATCGTCGCCTCGAAGACCTTCTCCACGCTCGAGACGCTCACCAACGCGACCGCCGCCCGCCGCTGGCTGACCGCTGCACTGGGCGAGGACGCCGTGGCCAAGCACTTCGTCGCGGTGTCCACCCACGAGCAGCGGGTGGCGGACTTCGGCATCGACACCGCCAACATGTTCGAGTTCTGGGACTGGGTCGGCGGCCGCTACTCGGTGGACTCCGCGATCGGGCTCTCGCTGATGGCCGTCGTCGGCAGGGAGGCGTTCGGCGAGTTCCTCACCGGCTTCCACACCATCGACCTGCACTTCGCCGAGGCGCCCCTCGAGCGCAACGCACCGGCCCTGCTCGGACTGATCGGGGTCTGGTACTCGAGCTTCTTCGACGCGGACTCCCGCGCGGTGCTGCCCTACTCGAACGACCTCGGCCGGTTCGCGGCGTACCTGCAGCAGCTCACCATGGAGTCGAACGGCAAGTCGGTCCGCTGCGACGGCTCCCCGGTGAGCACCCCGACGGGCGAGATCTTCTGGGGTGAGCCGGGCACCAACGGCCAGCACGCGTTCTACCAGCTGCTGCACCAGGGCACCCGGCTCTCGCCCGCGGACTTCATCGGGTTCGCCGAGCCGACCGACGACCTGCCGACCCGCGACGGCACCGGCAGCATGCACGACATCCTGATGAGCAACCTGTTCGCGCAGACCAAGGTGCTGGCGTTTGGCAAGACCGCCGAGGAGATCGCGGCCGAGGGCACCGCGCCGGAGCTGGTGCCGCACAAGGTGATGCCCGGAAACCGGCCGTCGACCACCATTCTCGCGCCGAAGGTGACGCCGTCGGTGCTCGGTCAGCTGATCGCGCTGTACGAGCACCAGGTGTTCGTCGAGGGCGTGGTGTTCGGCATCGACTCGTTCGACCAGTGGGGCGTGGAACTGGGCAAGACCCAGGCACTCGAGCTCGAGCCGTTGCTCACCGACGCGCAAGCGCCTGCCCCGCAGGCTGATTCGTCGACCGACACGCTGGTCCGGTGGTACCGGGGACGGCGCGGCCGGGCGGTCTGACCGACCCAGGACCTCGGGCCGCCAGGCTCATGCGACGTGGCCGTGCCTCGCCAACCGCGTCCACGCCTCGGTGGTGCGCACGGCCCCACGCCGGTAGGCCACCCGTCCCGCGAGGTCGTTCTCGGCCAGCCACCGCAACGCCGCGACACCCCGGCCGAGCGCGGCGGTCGCGGCCGCGTACGCCCACAGCCCGTCGTCGGTCAGCACGGTGACGGTCTCGAGCCCCGCATCGACGTCGCCCCGGCCCGGCACCGCGGCGCTCACGCTCGAGAGCGCGTTCCCGGTGAGCACCTCGACGACCGCGGCCGAATGGGTCACCCTCGCCGTCGCGTTCCCCCCGACCAGTACCTGCCAACCGCCGATCGGGCAGTGCCCCGCGGTGGCCACGACGTCGTCGATCCGGACCAGCACGCCGCACTCGAGCATGCCTGCGGCCACCCGGGCCGCCTCGTGCGCGGTGCCGGCCTTCGCGGTACCGGTGATGTCCAGGCACACCCCGAACGGGGCCAGCACGGTGTCACCGCTGACCCGGATGTCGGCGAAGGTCGGTTCCGGGTGGATCGGCGGCACCAGGACCGGGTCGGCCGTGTCCCGGGACAGCGGCGAGACCGCCCCGCCGGTCATCCGCGCCGCCCACAGTGCCGAACGGATCAGCGCGAGCAGCCGGCGACTGGCCTGAACCGGCGTGCCCTGCGCCAGGTTGACCGCGTGCAGCTCGGCGTCACCACACGAAAGGTCGCACGCCGCACGGACATCCGACAATGCCGCGGCCACGATGTCGGCGGCCTCGCCGAGCGCTGCCCACTCGGTGACGCGCACCTCGATGTCGCTGCCCCAGGTGCTCCACTGCGTACTCGGAACCATGATCGCGCTCCAGGTGCTCTCTCGCGCCGACCCGGAGGTCGGCCGGGGGGTGAAATACCAGTATGCGCCCTGATTCTGCCAATCGACCGCGGCGTGCGGAGTAACGTCGTCCCATGAGTGTGCGTATCGAGCGCGACCGCGCCGTCACCACCGTCGTCCTGCACCGGCCCGCGGCCCGCAACGCCGTCGACGGCCCCACCGCCGCCGCACTGGTGGACGCCTTCACCTCTTTTGACGCCGACGACACCGCCGCGGTGGCGGTGCTGTTCGGCGACGGCGGCACCTTCTGCGCGGGCGCCGACCTCAAGGCGCTGGGCACGGCGGACTCCAACCGGCTGGACCGGGACGGCGACGGCCCGATGGGCCCGACCCGGATGCGGCTCGGCAAGCCGGTGATCGCCGCGATCGCCGGGCACGCGGTCGCGGGCGGGCTCGAGCTCGCCCTGTGGTGCGACCTGCGCATCGCCGAGGAGGACGCGGTGTTCGGGGTGTTCTGCCGGCGCTGGGGCGTGCCGCTGATCGACGGCGGCACGGTGCGGCTGCCCAGGCTGATCGGCGCAGGCCGGGCGATGGACCTGGTGCTCACCGGCCGTCCGGTCGGCGCGCAGGAGGCCCTGTCCATGGGCCTGGTGAACCGGGTGGTCCCGGTCGGCCAGGCCCGGGCCGAGGCGGAGAAACTGGCCGCCGAACTGAGCGCGTTCCCGCAGACCTGCCTGCGTCAGGACCGGCTCTCGCTGCTCGGGCAGGAGGGCCTCGACGAGGACGCGGCACTGCGCGAGGAGTTCGAGCGGGGGCTGGTCGCGGTGCAGGCCGACGCGCTCTCCGGCGCGGCCCGGTTCTCGGCAGGCGAGGGCAGGCACGGCAGCTTCGGCTGAGCGCGCCGTCGCTACATGAAGCGCCCGGTCAGCCGGGCCGGCAGGACCCGCAGCAGCACGTCGATCGGCCGCCACGGCCACCCCGGCACCACCGCGCGCCGCGGTTCCCGCTCGATGGCGGCAACCATGGAGCGCACCCCCGGGACGGTGTCCGCCATCAGCGGCGTCTTGGCGACCCTCTCGTTGATCGGGGTGCGGATGTAGCCGGGCAGGACCGTCGTGACGACGATGTCCCCGCCCGCCAGTTCGGTGGCCAGGCCCTCGCCCATCGCCGCGACCGCCGCCTTGCTCGCCGAATACGCGGTCTGCGCCTTCGGCAGGCCGCGCACCGCGCTCATCGACGAGATCAGCACCAGGTGCCCGGCGCCGCGGGCCCGCAGCAACTCGAGGGCGGCCTCGGCCTGCGCCAGCGCACCGACGAAGTTGGTCTGCGCGGTCTCGAGATTGGCTTCCGGGCGGCCGGACCCGATCACCGCGCCCTTGCCGAGGCCCGCGTTGACCACGAACCGGTCGATACCGCCGAGCTCGCCGTCCAGCTCCGTGAAGACGCGGCGCACCGCGGCATGGTCGTTGACGTCCAGGGCCCGCACGGCGACGGTGATCGTCGGATGCGCGGCCAGCAGTTCCGCCCGCAACGCGTCCAGCGCCGCCACCCGCCGCGCGCACAACGCGAGGTTGCGGCCCTTCGCCGCGAACTGCCGGGCCATCTCGGCGCCCAGCCCGGAGCTGGCGCCGGTGATCAGGATGCTGGTGCGGGTCTGCCGCGTTGCGCTCACGGGCACCCACCCTGCCATTACGGTGGAACCCATGACCACCACGACGGACGAATACGACGTCATCGTGATCGGCGGGGGGCCCGCCGGGGAGAACGCGGCCGCCTACGCCATCGCCGGATCGTCTCGCACCGCCGCCATCGTCGAGCACGAACTGGTCGGCGGCGAGTGCTCGTACTGGGCATGCATGCCCAGCAAGGCACTGCTCCGGCCCGCGGAGGTACTCGGCTCCGCCCGCGCCATGCCGGGGGTCCGCGGCCTGGTGGGCGTCGGCCGTCTCGACGTGCCCGCGGTGCTGCGCCGGCGCGACGCCGTCACCCACAATCACGACGACTCCGGCCAGGTGTCCTGGGCGGAGTCCGTGGGCATCGAGGTGATCCGCGGGGCGGGCTCGCTCGGCGGCGAACGGACGGTGCTCGTCACGCGGCCGGACGGGCCCACCCGCACCTTGCGCGCCCGCTCCGCGGTGGTGCTGGCCACCGGCAGTACCGCCGCGCTGCCACCGGTCCCCGGCCTCGCGGCGGCACTGCCGTGGACCTCGCGTGACGCCACCAACCTGCGGGAGGTGCCCGCCCGGGTGGCGATCATCGGCGGCGGCGTGGTGGCCACCGAGTGCGCGAACTGGATGCTCGCCCTCGGGGTGCGCGAGCTGACGCTGCTCGTCCGCGGCGACGCGCTGCTCGCGTCCGCGGAACCCTTTGCCGGCGAACTGGTCACGCGGTCGCTGCGGGAGGCAGGGGCCAGCGTGCGGTTCGGTGCCCGGCTGCAGTCGGTCGAGCGCGAGAACCCGGAGGACACCGGCATCGGCCGCGTCCACGGCGGGCCGGTCACCCTGGTCGTCGACGGCGAGCCGCTCGTCGTCGACGAGGTGATCGTCGCGGCCGGGCGTGTTCCCGCGACCGCGTCGTTGGGGCTCGCCGAGGCGGGCGTGGTGGCGACCGGCTCCGGACACGTCGCCACCGACGAGCATCTGACCGTGGCAGGCATTGCCGGACAGTGGCTCTACGCGGTCGGCGACGTCAACGGCCGGGCGCCGCTCACCCACATGGGCAAGTACCAGGCCCGTGTGTGCGGGGACGTGGTCGCGGCCCGCGCGGAGGGCCGCGACCTGGACGGCCCGCGCTTCACCGCGCACGCCGACCACGACCAGGTGCCGCAGGTGGTCTTCACCGACCCCGAGGTCGCCTCCGTCGGCCGCACCGAAGGCCGGGCCCGCGCCGACGGACTCGACGTGGAGACCGTCGAGGTGCCGATCGCGGTGGCCGGGTCCTCACTGGCCCGAGACGATTTCACCGGTCGCGCCAAGCTGGTCATCGACCGGACCACCGACACGCTGGTCGGCGCCACCTTCGCCGGCACGGAGGTCGCCGAGCTGGTGCACGCGGCGACGGTGGCCGTGGTCGGCGCCGTACCGATGGACACGCTCTGGCACGCCGTCCCGTCGTACCCGACCGTGAGCGAGGTGTGGCTGCGGCTGCTCGAGGCCCGCCGTGGCTGACCCGCTGCTCGTCCACACCGCGGAGGGCCCGGTACTCGGGCGCGAGCAGGGCGGGCTCCGGTCCTGGCACGGCATCCCGTACGCCGCGCCGCCGGTGGGCGAGCTTCGGCTGCGGGCGCCGCAGCCGGTGGCGACCTGGACCGCGCCCCGCGAGGCGCTCGAGTTCGGTTCGGCCGCACCGCAGTCCGGCCGGTTCGGCCGCCACTCCGGTGGCACCGACGAGGACTGCCTGACCCTGAACGTGCTCACCCCCGCCGTCCGCAGCATCAACCCGCGGCCGGTCATGGTGTTCATCCACGGTGGCGCATACAGCGGCGGGACCTCCCGATCCACGATCTACCGGGGCGACGAGCTGGTCCGCAACGGGCACGTGGTGTACGTGTCGCTGAACTACCGGCTCGGCGCGCTCGGCTACCTCGACTTCGGCGAGTACTCCACGCCGGAACGCACTTTCGACTCCAACCTGGGCCTGCGTGACCAGGTGGCCGCACTGGAGTGGGTGCGGCGCAACATCGCCTCGTTCGGCGGCGACCCGGACGCCGTCACCGTGTTCGGCGAGTCGTCCGGCGGCAACGCGGTCACCACGCTGATGTGCACGCCCGCCGCGCGCGGACTGTTCGCCCGGGCCATCGCGCAGAGCCCGCCCGCCGCGTCCGCGTACGGCCCGCACCGGTCGAAGATCTGGGCGAGGGAGTTCCTGGAACTGCTCGGCGGGGCCGACGACCCGGTCACCGCGCTGACCACCGCGAGTGCCGAGACCCTGACCCGGGCCGGTGACGCGCTGGCCGCCCGCGGCGCGGACGAGGCGCCCGGCACCCGCGCGTTCGCCCCACTGGTCGACGGCGAGTTCCTGCCGCGGCACCCGCTCGACGTCTTCGCCGACGGGCACCAGCACCGGGTGCCGCTCGTCATCGGCACCAATGCCCGTGAGGGCACGATGTTCCCACGGTTCCTCGACATCATCCCCACCGACCCGGTGCGGATCGAGAAGATGTTCGCCGAGACCGACCCGGCGCTGAAGGCCCGGATCCTGGCCGCCTATCCCGGCTACCCGGACCGCGCGGCCGCCGTACAGCTCGGCGGCGACGTCACCTTCTGGGAGCCGTCCGTCCTGGTGGCACAGGCCCACGCGGCGGTGGCGCCCACCTACGACTACCGCTACGACTTCGCACCGCGCCTGCTGCGGGCCACCGGATTCGGCGCCACCCACGGAACCGAACTGCTCGCGGTGTTCGGCGCCGCCGACCGGCTGCTCGGACGCGGGGCGACGGTGCTCGGCGGCCGGAAGGGGTTGCGCGCGGTCACCTCGATCGTGCAGTCGCACTGGCTGCACTTCGCCCGGCACGGCGAGCCCCTGCCGACGTGGCCGCGGTACACCGCCGAGCGCCGCGAGACGATGGTCGTCGACACGGTCGCCCGGGTCGAGCACGACCCGCACGCCGAGCTGCGTCGGGCCTGGATCGGCTACCAACACCGCCGCTGAGCGGTGTCCCGACGATTCACTTGAGCAGCTTGGACATCCGCCGATCCGCGAGGACCTTGCCGCCCGTCTGACAGGTCGGGCAGTACTGGAACGAACGCTGCGCGTACGACACCTCGCGCACCGTGTCCCCGCACACCGGGCAGGCCAGGCCGGTGCGGGCGTGTACCCGCATGCCGGAGCGCTTCTCCCCCTTGAGCCGCGCCGCGTCCTGACCGACCGAGCGGGTGACCGCGTCGGTCAGCACCGATCGCATCGCGGTGTGGAGGACGGCCACCTGCTCCTCGGTCAGCTTGTTCGCCGTGGCGAACGGCGACAACTGCGCCACGTGCAGGATCTCGTCGGAGTACGCGTTGCCGATCCCGGCGAGCACGCTCTGGTCGGTGAGCGCGGACTTGACCCGCTGGCCGGTCTTGGCGAGCAGCCGGGCGAACGCCGCCTCGGTGACGTCGAGGGCGTCGGGCCCGAGCTTGGCGATGGTCGGCACCTCGGCCGGGGTGCGCACCAGCCAGACCGCGAGCCGCTTCTGGGTACCCGCCTCGGTGAGGTCGATCGCCGGGTTGCCGCCGTCCGGGGCGAAGAAGTGCACCCGCAACGCCAGCGGCCCCTTGCCGGGCTTGGGCGGCGCGTCGGCGGGGTGGTCGACCCAGCGCAGCCAGCCGGCCCGGGACAGGTGGGTGATCAGCCACAGCCCGTCCTCCTCGCCGCACCGGATGCCGAGGTGCTTGCCGAACCGGGCGGCGCCGCTGACGTCGCGGCCCGGCAGCGTCGAGAGCGGCGGGTCGAAGGTCTTGAGCACGCTCAGCGCCGCGACGTCCACCCTCCCGATCACCGCACCCACCGCATGGGTGCGCAGGAACTGTGCCAGGGCCTCTACCTCGGGCAGTTCGGGCATGCGACCAAGCGTAAGGCGTCAGCGCCGGATCAGATAGGTGTCCATGATCCAGCCCTTGCGTTCGCGCAGCTCGGTGCGGACCCGGACGATCTCGTCCTCCACCTGACGCAGGTTCCCGGAGATCAGCACCTCGTCGTCGGTGCCGAGGTAGGCCCCCCACCAGATCTCGGCGTCGTCGCCCGGGACCTGGGTGAAGGTGCAGTCGGCGTCGAGCATCACCACGGCGTCGTCCACCCCGTCGGGCAGGCCCTCGCGCAGCCGGCGGCCGGTGGTGATGTGGACCGGACGACCGATCCGGTTGAGCACGATCCGGTGCTGGGCGGCCAGCGACTGCACGCTGGTGACGCCGGGGATCACCGCGTAGTCGAAGTCGGCGTTGCCGCGCGCGAGCACCCGCTCGACGATCCGCAGGGTGCTGTCGTAGAGCGAGGGGTCGCCCCAGACCAGGATCGCGCCGACGCCGTCGACGGCGTCGAACTCGGCCTCGAAGACCGCGGCCCGCCGGTCGTGCCAGTCGTCGACGACGCCCTCGTAGTCCGACGGCGTCCGGTCGCGCGGCGGGTCGGCGATGTCGACCACCCGGTACGGCCCGCTCATGTGCTCGTCGAGGATGCCCATCCGCAGGTCCACCAGGTCCTGCTTCTCGTCACCCTTGCCGATGACGAAGAAGACGTCGGCCCTGTTCATGGCCTTGACGGCCTGGATGGTCACCTGGTCGGGGTCGCCGGCACCGATGCCGATCACGAGGAGCTCACGCATGTGAAGCAGGTTAGCTGTGGCCGCGCCCACGCAATTACACTCGCACCCGTGCACACTCCCTACGAAGACCTCCTGCGCCTGGTCACGGCGACCGGCACCCCGAAGGCCGACCGCACCGGAACCGGCACCCGCAGTGTCTTCGGTCACCAGATGCGCTTCGACCTGCGCGAGGGCTTCCCGCTGGTCACCACCAAGAAGGTGCACCTCAAGTCCATCGTCTACGAGCTGCTGTGGTTCCTGCGCGGCGAGTCCAACGTCAAGTGGCTGCAGGACCACGGCGTCACCATCTGGGACGAGTGGGCCTCCCCCGAGGGCGAGCTGGGCCCGGTCTACGGCGTGCAGTGGCGGAACTGGCCGACCCCGTCGGGCGAGCACGTCGACCAGATCGCGCAGGTGATCGAGACCCTCAAGTCGGACCCGGACTCGCGCCGGATGATCGTCTCGGCCTGGAACGTCGGCGAGATCCCGCAGATGGCGCTGGCCCCCTGCCACGCCTTCTTCCAGTTCTACGTCGCCGACGGCAGGCTCTCCTGCCAGCTCTACCAGCGCAGCGCGGACCTGTTCCTCGGCGTGCCGTTCAACATCGCCAGCTACGCGCTGCTCACCCACATGGTGGCCCAGCAGGCGGGGCTCGAGGTGGGCGAGTTCATCTGGACCGGCGGCGACTGCCACATCTACGACAACCACACCGAGCAGGTCGCCGAGCAGCTGAGCCGCGAGCCCTACGAGTACCCGACGCTGAAGCTGCGCAAGCGGGACTCGATCTTCGACTACGAGTTCGAGGACGTCGAGATCGTCGGCTACCGGCACCACCCGGCCATCAAGGCCCCGGTGGCCGTCTAGTGATCGGTCTGATCTGGGCGCAGGACCGGTCCGGGGTGATCGGCCGCGACGGCGCGATCCCGTGGCGCATCCCCGAGGACATGGCCTACTTCAAGGACGTGACCACCGGCCACCCCGTGGTGATGGGCCGCAAGACCTGGGACTCGATCCCGGCCCGGTTCCGGCCGTTCAGCGAACGGCGCAACATCGTGGTCACCCGCGACCCCCACTGGGCGGCCGACGGCGCCGAGGCCGCGCACTCGGTGCCCGACGCGCTGGCCCTGGCAGGCGACGGCGAGACCTGGATCATCGGCGGCGGACAGATCTACACCGCCACAATGGATCTCGCCGACAGACTGGCGGTGACGGAGGTCGACCTGGACGTCGAGGGCGACGCCCACGCGCCGCAGATCGGCCCGCAGTGGTCCCCCGACCACACGGGGGACTGGCAGACCTCCAGCCGGGACGGCGTCCGGTTCCGGTTCCGCACCTACGTCCGACGCTGACTCGTTACCCCACCCTCGACCCTCTTTCGCGTGACGTGGGTCATACTGCTGGGGCAGGTGACAGACCCACCTTCGAGAGGCACGAGATGGACAAGAAGTCGCTGACCGCCGTTGCGCGGCAACAGCTCAAACTCGCCGCCGCCGCCTCGAGCGGCCGCAGTTCGCAGACGCTCGTCGGGGGCCATTCCCGCGCCCTCCGGCAGACGGTGGTCGCGCTGCGCGCCGGCGAGGGCCTGGCCGAGCACGACAACGCCGGGGACGCCACCCTTCTGGTCCTGAGCGGAACCCTGTCCCTCGTCGCCGGCGAGAACTCCTGGAAGGGCTCGACGGGCGACCTGCTGGTCATTCCGCAGGCCCGGCACAGCGTCGAGGCCCTCGAGGACGTCGCGTTCCTGCTCACCGTCGCCAAGTAGCACGCGACCGAGACCGCGGCGGGCGCGTAGGTTTGGGCGCCATGAGCGAGTTGTTCGAGCGCGACGGCGTGCACGGCCACCTGCACCGTCCGGACGGCGAGCCGGTGGCCGCGTTGCTGCTGGCGCACGGCGCCGGCGGCAACTGCGAGGCGCCGCTGCTGCGCCGCGCGGGCGACGAGTTCGCCGATCGCGGGCTGCTGGTGCTGCGCTACGACCTGCCGTTCCGGCAGCGGCGGCCGAAGGGTCCGCCCAGCCCGTCCACCGCGAACCAGGACCGGGACGGCATCGCGGCGGCCGCCGCCGCGGTCCGCGGACTCGCCCCGGGACCGCTGCTGCTCGGCGGGCACTCGTACGGCGGCAGGCAGTCGTCGATGCTGGCGGCCGAGCGCCCCGAGATCTGCGACGGCCTGCTGCTGTTCTCGTACCCGCTGCACCCGCCCGGCAAGCCCGAGAAGGCCAGGACCGCACACCTTCCGGACCTGCGCTGCCCCTGTGTCTTCGTGCACGGCACCCGCGACCCGTTCGGTACGCCGGACGAGCTCCGGGAGGCGCTCACCCTGGTGCCCGCCCCGACCGAGCTGGTGCTGGTCGAGGGCAAGGGACACGACCTGGCCCCGGACCGCAGCGACGCCGTCCCGCGCGCGGTGGCCGCCGCCACGCGGGCCTTCGCGCTGCCCACGCCCCTACCGGAGGACCCGCGATGACCACCGCCCCGCAGCCCGTGATCGAGGCCGCCGTTGCCGCCTCGCCCGACCTCCTCTGGCAGGCCCTGCGCGACCCGGCCCGGATCCGGCGCTGGCACGGCTGGGAGTACGACGGCGAGGACGGCCTGGACGCGGAGATCACGCAGATCTACTTCGACGGGGTGAGCGAGGACGCGTCGTCGCGGACCCTGACCCTGCAGGGCGGCGACCGCTTCACCCTCACCCCCTGCGGCGACGCCACCACCGTGCGGATCACCCGGACACCCAAGGGCCGCAACCCGGAGTGGGACGACTGGTACGAGGACATCACCGAGGGCTGGACCACCTTCCTGCAGCAGCTGCGCTTCGGCCTGGAACGGCACGACCTCGCCGAGCGCCGCACCCTGCACCTGGACGGGCCGACCGGCGGCGTCACTGCCGCGCACCTGCTCGGGGTGGACGCCGTCGTGGGCGACCCCGGTTCCCGGTACTCGGCGACGGCGGCGACCGGTGACCCCCTGAGCGGCACGGTGTGGTTCCGCTCCCCCACCCAGCTCGGGCTGACCGTGGACGGGTGGGGGCCGGGGCTGCTGATGCTCGGCGTCCTGCCCGGCAGCCCGCAGCGCCCCGACGGAGGCGCTCAGATCGTCATGAGCACCTACGGCCAGGGCGCCGAGGAGTTCGCGGCCCTCGCGGACCGGTGGGGCAGCTGGTGGGACACCCGCGCGAGCGCGGGCAGCTGCGACTGCGGCTGAACCGCCGCCCTCGACCGGCCTTGACCTGCGTCGACGTCGACGAGGGTCCCGGCGCCGCGGCCACCGAAACCGCGTTTGCCAGTATGGCGTGATGGGTATCAACCTGCTGATCGTCGAGGACGACGACCGTGTCCGGGCCGCGCTGCGCCTGGCCCTGGAAGACGAGGGCTACGACGTCGACGAGGCGCCGGACGCGGAATCGGCCCTCGACCACCTGCGACGCTGTGGCCCCCCGGAGGTGATGATCGTCGACCTGATGCTCGGCGCGATGGACGGTTTCACGTGCATCCGGCTGGTCCGGCACAACCACGACGTCCCGATCATCGTGGTCAGCGCACGCGACGACACCCACGACGTGGTCGCAGCGTTGGAGGCCGGTGCCGACGACTACGTCACCAAACCGTTCGAGATCAAGGAGATCACCGCCCGGATGCGGGCCCTGCGGCGACGCGCGGGTGCCACGAGCTCGGCCAGCGCACCGCCCGACATCGTCCTCGAGCCGGACCCACACCTGCCACTGGTGCTCTCCCCCGGCGGCGGCATCGTCCGGCGCGGCGACGAACAGGTGCACCTGACGCTGACCGAGTTCCGACTGCTGTGTGAGCTCGCCCAATCGCCCGGCCTGGTGCTCAGCCGCAGCATCCTGCTGGAGCGGGTGTGGGATCGCGGCTTCTTCGGTGACGAGCGGATCGTCGACGTGCACGTGCGTCGGCTGCGGACCAAGATCGAGAAGGACTCCTCGGACCCGCGCATGGTGGTGACAGTCCGCGGACTCGGCTACCGGTTCGATGCCCCGCGGTAGCCTCCGCCTCCGGCGACGAGGGCTGCGCGACCGGATCATCCTGTCGTTCGCGGTCGGCGCCGCACTCGTGTCGCTGGCGCTCTCCCTCGCCGTCTTCACCACGAGCCGCGAGTACATGGTCGGCCAGCGGGAACGGTCCGCGCAACGGCAGACATCCACCCATGCCGACTTCGTGCGCAGCCTGCTGTATGCGTCCGACGCGTCGGCAGAGGAGATCCTGCGTGCGGTCGACCTGCCCGCCGACACCGTACTGCTGCTCGACCGGCAGTCGACCTGGTCCACCTCCGACCCCGGGATTTCCCCGTCGCTGCTGCCCGACGAACTGCGCGCCGCCTCTGCGGACGAGGGCAACGCGACGGTGCACGCCACCATCGCCGGCCACCCCTACATCGGCGTCCGACTGGTCCTCAACGACGCCGGCGACATCCTGTACGAGCTGGCCCCGGTGGTCGAACTGCACTCCACCCTGCAGATCCTGCGCATCGCGCTGGTCTCCTGCGCACTGGCCACCACCATCGCCGGTGCCGCGGTGGGCTTCTGGGCCAGCCGTCGTGTGCTGAAGCCGCTGCACGAGCTCGCGGGAACCGCCGCCCGGATCTCCGGCGGCGACCTCGACAGCCGACTGACTCCCACCTCCGACCGCGATCTCGACACGATCACCACCTCGTTCAACGTGATGGTCGACTCCCTGCACCAGCGGATCGAGCGCGAACGGCGGTTCTTCGGCGACGTCAGCCACGAACTGCGCACCCCGTTGACCACGCTGATCACCAGCGTCGGGGTGCTCGACCGGCAACGCCACGAGATGCCCGAACGTTCCGGCCGGGCACTGGATCTGATCAACGCCGAACTGGACCACCTCCGCCGCCTCCTCGACGATCTGCTCGCGCTGGCGCGATCGGAGGCCGGACTGCACCAGGACGAACCGGAACCGATCTCGGCGGCAGACCTGTTGACACACACCATGGTCCGCTCGAAACGCTCCCCGCAACTGGTGACGGTCGTGGACGACGGGCACGTCGACGGCCGCAAACTGGCGCTCGAGCGGGCGCTGACCAACCTGATGGACAACGCAGACCGGCACGGCGGCGGCCTGGTCGGGGTCACCGTCCGCAGGCTCGAGGCGCAGGTGGTCATCGAGGTCGACGACCGCGGTCCCGGTGTCCCCGTCGTGGACCGACAACGAATCTTCGAACGGTTCGCCACCGCGCATCTCGGTCGCCGGTCCGCCGCCGGCGGCGGTACCGGGCTGGGACTCGCCTTGGTCGCCGAAACCGTTGCCGCGCACGGCGGAAGGGTCTCGTGCGGAGAGCATCCCGGCGGTGGCGCCCGATTCACTGTCGCCCTCCCGCACGTTCCCGGGCCCCTCACGGTTCCGTAACGCAATCGCAAAGTAGGCGACAGGGCCAGCTCAACATCGTTCGAGCACCCTGGGACTCCCGACTCCAGAAGGGAGCACCATGCCCGACAACCTCGCCACGGCCGCTCGTGCGGAGACGATGACCCTGCGTCGACCACGGCTGTCCGACGGAACCCGGATGTGGCAGATCGCCTGCGACTCCGGGGTCCTCGACGTCAACTCCAGTTACGCCTACCTACTGTGGTGTCGCGACTTCCGCAACACCTCGGCGGTCGCCGAACTCGACGGCCGCGTGGTCGGATTCGTCACCGGATACATCCGCTCCGAAGCGCCGGACACCGTGTTCATCTGGCAGGTGGCGGTCGACGCGGCCGCGCGCGGCCGCGGGATTGGCGTCGCCATGCTCGACCGAGTCCTCACCCGGGTACGGCCGTTCAGTGTTCGGTTCGTCGAAACCACCATCACCGCACAGAATTCCGGCTCGATTGCGATGTTCACCTCGCTTGCGAGGCGCCATGACACCGGCATCTACTGCCGCCCACTGCTTTCGGCGGATCATTTTCCGGACACGCACGAGACCGAGGACCTCTACACCATAGGACCGATCCACAAAGGCGGACATCGATGACCACCGTGCTGGCGCCCGACACCACCATCTTCGAGCAACGCGAATCCGAGGTACGCAGCTACAGCCGGGCCTGGCCGGCGGTATTCACCCGGGCCCGCGGCTCCTGGATCCAGGACGAGGCCGGCCGTGACTACCTCGACTTCTTCGCCGGCGCGGGCGCACTGAACTACGGCCACAACAATCCCGTCCTCAAGCGTGCCCTGCTCGAATACCTGGACTCCGACGGCATCACCCACGGACTCGACATGAACACCGTCGCCAAGCGCCGGTTCCTCGAGACCTTCCAGCGCAACATCCTCGCGCCCCGTGGCCTGGACTACAAGGTCCAGTTCCCCGGACCCACCGGCACCAATGCCGTGGAGGCCGCACTCAAACTCGCGCGCAAGGTGACCGGCCGCTCCTCGATCGTCAACTTCACCGGCGCCTTCCACGGGATGACCCTCGGCTCGCTGTCGGTGACCGGAAACTCGATGAAGCGGGCCGGTGCCGGTATCCCGCTGGTGCACTCGACACCGATGCCGTTCGACAACTACTTCGACGGCGAGATGCCCGACTTCCACTGGTTCGAACGCGTCCTCGACGACACCGGCAGCGGACTCAACCGTCCCGCCGCCGTGATCGTCGAGACCGTCCAGGGCGAGGGCGGCGTCAACGTCGCCCGGCCCGAGTGGCTGCGAGCCCTCGCCGACCTCTGCTCGAGCCGCGGGATCCTGCTGATCGTCGACGACGTGCAGATGGGCTGCGGCCGTACCGGCCCGTTCTTCTCGTTCGAGGTTGCCGGCATCACCCCCGACATCGTCACCCTGTCCAAGTCGATCGGCGGCTACGGCCTGCCGATGGCCCTGACCCTGATGCGGCCCGAACTCGACGTGTGGGCCCCCGGCGAGCACAACGGCACCTTCCGCGGCAACAACCCGGCCTTCGTCACCGCCACCGCCGCGCTCGAGCAGTACTGGTCCGACGGCATGCTCGCCCGGTCGGTGCGCACCAAGGGCGATCAGGTGCACGCGGCACTGGCCGACCTGGCGGGCCGCTTCGACGGCCTCAGCGCCCGCGGACGCGGCCTCGTCCAGGGCCTGGCGTTCACACGTCCGGAGCAGGCCGCAGCGGTGTGCCGCACCGCCTTCGACGCCGGCCTGCTCGCCGAGACCGCCGGCCCCACCGACGAGGTAGTGAAACTTCTTCCACCACTGACCATTTCAACCGACGAATTGGCACTCGGACTGAACATCCTCACCGAGGCCGTGGCCTCCGTGTGCCGAGAACAGGAGCAGCGCGCATGATCGTGCGTACCACCGACGAGATCACCGACACCGACCGCGACGTCACCAGTGCCGACGGAAACTGGCGTTCCAAGCGCATCGTCCTCGCGGGCGACGCCGTCGGGTTCTCCTTCCACGAGACCACCATCGCCGCCGGAACCGTCAACGAGTTCCACTACGCCCACCACGTCGAGGCGGTCTGGCTGATCGCCGGCGACGGCATCCTCACCGACCTCGACAACGGCGAGGTCCACCAGCTGCGGCCGGGCACCATGTACCTGCTCGACGGCCACGAGCGGCACCGCGTCGAACCGGTCACCGAGATGCGGATGCTGTGCGTGTTCAATCCGCCGGTGACCGGCCGCGAGGTGCACGACGAGCACGGGGTGTATCCGCTGGTCGAGGACCCGAGCCGGGTCTGACCCCTACTCGGGCGAGACCGGCGGCCGGACGATCAGCACCGGGCAGTCCGCGGTGTTCATCAGCGCGTTGCTCGTCGACCCGAGCAGCATGCCCTTGAAGCCGCCACGGCCGTGGCTGCCGACCACCAGCAGCTGGGCCCGCTCGGAGTACTCGCTCAGGACGCGGACCGGACGGTCGCGGCTCACCACCCGCTGCACGGTCACGTCCGGGAACCGCTCCAGCCAACCGGCCAGCCGCTCCGAGAGCACCGCCTCCTCCGCGGTCTGGATGGCGCTCCAGTGCGGATCCGACTCGGTGGCACCGAGCGAGGGCTGGACCGACACGTCGCTCCAGACGTTCACCGCGACCAGCGTCGCCCCGCGGGTGGACGCCTCCTCGAATGCGACGGCCACCGCCGCCTCGCTCACCTCGGAGCCGTCGACGCCGACGACGACCGGCCCCTGGGTGGGCGGCCGGCCGTCGAGCGTGCGTCCGCGGACCACGGCGACCGGGCACGTCGAGTGCGAGGCCACCGCCCGGGTCACGGAGCCGAGCACCGCCCCGGTGAACTCGCCGAGGCCGCGGCTGCCGAGCACGATCATGGTTGCCTCGGCCGAGTACTGCAGCAGGATGTCGGCGATCCGGCCCTCGTGCAGCTTGGTGTCCACCTCGACGTCGCCGAGTTCCTCGGCGACGGTCCGGGCCAGCACCGCGGCACCGTCGAGGTGCGCGCGGCCGGCGTTCTTCAGGTCGTCGCTGTACCCGCGGGCCAGGTAGGGCTCGGAGTAGTAGTACGAGGGCACGTGGACCACCGAGACCAACACCAGCGGGATCCTGCGGATCGCGGCGGTCCGGGCCGCCCACACCACTGCCGCCGACGACGACTCCGATCCGTCCACTCCGACTACGACGGGCTTGCCTGCGCTCACGATTGTCCTCCAGGTGTCCGGGGTTTCACCGATTGTGCCCCCCAGACCCATCGCGCGGGGCGCACCCCGCCGCCGGGGCACCCGAAGTCCGAGGCGGCCGAGGCGCTGTGTGAGAAACGGCACCACCACCGGTGCACGTGTGTGCCCCGGCTGCGCCGCGCGGCTGACCCTCCCGTTACGCCGCCGGACCGATGCCGCGGCGGGCGTCCGGCGCTAGGTTGAAGCCATGCATGCGCGGGTGCCGAGGCCCTTCGACGTCGCACTCGCGACGGCGGTCGGCGTGGTCTCCTGCGTCGGTTCGGTGGCGGCGTCCCGGCACCAACCCGGCGCGCAGCCGCTCGACGCGGCGGCCTTCGTCCTGCTCGCGGTGGGTCCGGTCGCGCTGCTGTGGCGGCGGTCCGCGCCCGTCACCGTGCTCGCGGTGACCGTGGCCGCGGCGCTGGCCTACCTGCTGCTCGGGTACGGGGAGGGACCCGTCTTCCTGTCCCTGCTCGTCGCGTTCCTCACCGCCGCCCCGACGACCCGGCGCTGGCCGATGTACGCGCTACCGGCCGTCGGCTACGTGGTGTTCGTGTGGGGGGTCCCGTGGGTCACCGGCCGCGCCGTGCCACCGGCCGCGGCGATGGTGGGCCTCGCCGCCTGGCTGCTCACCCTGCTGGCGGTGGCCGAGCTGATCCGGCAGCGCCGCGAGGCCGCCCGGGCTCGCCGCCAACGCGCCCTTGCGGCCGCCCGCAGCGCCGAGGAGGAACGTCTGCGCCGCGCCACCGAGGAGCGGCTCGACATCGCCCGCGAACTGCACGACGTGCTGGCACACAGCCTTTCGATGATCAACGTCCAGTCCGGGGTGGCCCTCGAACTGCTCGAGAGCCGGCCGGAGCAGGCCGGCATCGCGCTGGCCTCCATCAAGACCGCCAGCCGCGACGCCCTGCTCGAGGTGCACTCCATGCTGCGGACGCTGCGCCGCGGCGGCGCCGACCTGGCGCCGCTCACGCCGGCGCCCACCGTCGCGGACCTCGACGCCCTGGTGGAACGGGCCCGCACCGCCGGAATCCGGGTGCAGACCACCTCGACAGGTGCGGCGCAGCCCCTTCCTGCGGCGGTGGACCTGGCGGCAGCCCGGATCGTGCAGGAGGCGCTGACCAACGTCGCGCGACACTCCGGCCAGACCGCGGCCCGGGTGTCGGTGCGCTACCTGCCCGGTGCGCTGGAACTGGAGGTGGACGACGACGGCACGGGCGACGGCGGTGACGCGGGCCCGCGCGGCGCCGGCATCGCGGGGATGACCGAGCGTGCCCACGCGCTCGGCGGCACCCTGAGCGCGGGACCCCGGTCACCGCAGGGCTTCCGGGTACACGCGCGACTGCCCCTGACCGGCACCGACGTCGGCGGCGGTGGGCCGACGTGAGGCCGCACGCGATCCGGGTCCTGGTCGCCGACGACCAGGCACTGGTGCGGGCCGGGTTCGCCGCCCTGCTCGACGCCCAGGACGGCATCGAGGTGGTCGGCCAGGCCCGGGACGGCGCGGAGGCGCTGCGGCTGGCCACCGAGTTGGTGCCCGACGTGGTGTTGATGGACATCCGGATGCCGGTGCTCGACGGGCTCGAGGCCACCCGCCGGATCGCCGCCCGGCCCGCGCTGTCCGGGGTCCGGGTGGTGGTGCTGACCACCTTCGAACTGGACGAGTACGTCTTCGAGGCGATCCGCGCCGGCGCCGCCGGGTTCCTGGTCAAGCACACCGAACCGGCGGACCTGGTGCGTGCGGTGCGGGTGGTCGCGGACGGCGAGGCGCTGCTCTCCCCCGGCGTCACCCGACGGCTGCTCGCCGAGTTCGCGGCCCACGCCAAGCCGGCCCCGGACGCCGCCCCGCTGGCCGGGCTCACCGATCGCGAACGGCAGGTGATGACCCTGGTGGCGGAGGGCCTGACCAACGCCGAGATCGGGGAACGGCTGTTCCTGAGTCCGGCCACCGCGCGCACCCACGTCAGCCGGATCCTGTTCAAGCTCGGCGCGCGGGACCGCACCCAACTGGTGGTGCTCGCCTACGAGTCCGGGCTGGTGCGGCCCGGCTGGCGGGACTGACGTACGTCTCCGCGCGTACCCGAGGTACCGCGCGGCGGCCGATGCGCGCGACCCCCGCGAGCGGCCAGGCTCGGGACATGAACACTCTCAGCGCACAGACGTCCCTGCTCCTGGCCGACCACTTCGACGGCCGCTACGGACCCGGCTGGGGCCCCGGCCCGTGGTTCGTCCTCGTCCCCATCGCCTTCTGGGTGACCGTGATCGTGCTGGTCGTCCTCGCCCGTCGCCGTTGGCGCGGACACCACGGCGAGTCCACGCTGCGCGACGTCTTCGCCCGCGGCGAGATCACCGAGGCCGAGTACCGGGCCCGGTTGGCTGTGCTGCGGGAGACCCGGCGATGAGGGTCGTGGTGGTCGAGGCCCCCGCCCGCTCGGGCGCCGACTGGACCGCGCGGGCACGGCACCTCGAGGAGTGGGGCTTCGGCTCGCTGCTGGTGCCGGACACCCTGTGGACCACCTCGCCCTTCCCCGCATTGGCGGCCGCGGCGGCGACGACGACCACGCTCGGGCTGCGGACCTGGGTGGCCGCGGCGCCGCTGCGCACGCCGGCCGCGCTGACACGGGAATGCACCGCCCTGCAGGAACTCTCGGACGGACGGTTCGAGCTGGGCATCGGGCCGGGGCGCCCGGACGCCGAGGAGGAGGCGCGGCGGCTCGGCGCGTCCTGGGGCTCCGCACCGGACCGGATCGCCGCGGTGGAGGAATCGGTGGCCGCGGTGCGGGCGGGCGTCGACCCGGCGCCGGAGGTGATCGTCTCGGCGGCGGGGCCGAGGATGACGGCCGCCGCGGGGCGGATGGCCGATCGCATCGCGCTGGCCCTCGGCCCCACCGCGACCGAGGCAGATCTGACGGCAACCGTGGCAGCCGCGCGCGAATCATGTGGCCCGGCAATGGTGTTCACCCATTCGCTGGTGGGCGTCGGCGAAGCGTTGCCGTCGTGGTTCGCCCGGACCGGCGGACCCACCCTCGCCGAACTCCGGCGGCTGGGCTCGGCCGGTCTGCTGCCCGCCGACCCCGGCCGGGCCGTCGACCTCCTGCGCGAGCGTGAGGAGCGGCTCGGCATCACGGAGGTGACGGTGCCGGGCGAGCTTGCCGAGGCGTTCGCCCCGGTGCTGGCCCGGCTCCGCCTGTCCCCCGCGCGCTAGTCGGCGATCTTGCGCAGCTGCTCGATCAGCGAGACCCGGCCCGCCGAGTCCGCGGCGAGGGGCGCGACGTTCAGGGTGGTGACACCGGCCTCCGCGAACGCGGCGACCCGCTCCTTGACGTAGCCGGCGGGACCGATCAGCGAGATCGCGCGGACCAGCTCGTCCGGCACCGCGGCCGCGGCCTCCTGCTTCTTGCCGGAGAGGTAGAGCTCCTGGATGGTGGCGGCCTCGGCCTCGTAGCCGTAGCGGCAGGCCAGGTCGTTGTAGAAGTTCTTGCCCACCGCGCCCATGCCGCCGATGTAGAGGGCCAGGTTCGGCTTGACCCACTCGAGCATGTGGTCGACGTCCTCGCCGATGGCCAGCGCCGGGCTGGCGAAGACCTCCAGCTCGCCGAGGCTCGGGTCGCGCTTGGCCTTGCCCTTGGCCAGCGACTCGCCCCACACGCTCTGCGCGCGCTCGGGGTGGAAGAAGATCGGCTCCCAGCCCTCCGCGATCTCCGCGGTCAGCGCGACGTTCTTCGGGCCGAGGGAGGCGATGACGATCGGGATGCGTTCGCGCACCGGGTGGTTGATCAGCTTGAGCGGCTTGCCGAGCCCGGTGCCCCTGTCCGCGGGCAGCGGGATCTGGTAGTGCTTGCCCTGGTAGTTGACCTTCTCGCGGCGCCAGACCTGACGGCAGATGTCCACCAGCTCGCGGGTGCGACCGAGCGGGGCGTCGTAGGCCACGCCGTGGAAGCCCTCGATCACCTGCGGGCCGGAGGCGCCGATGCCGAGCACGAAGCGCCCGTCCGAGACGAAGTCCAGCCCCGCCGCGGTCATCGCCATCAGCGAGGGTGTGCGGGTGTAGATCTGGAAGATGCCGGACGCCAGCTTGACCGTCGACGTCTTCGCGGCGAGGTAGCCGAGCTGGCTGACCGCGTCGAAGGAGTACGCCTCGGCGATGAAGGCGATGTCGAGGCCCGCGCGTTCGAGGTCTCCGACCTCCGCGACGGTCTCGGCGAAACCGCCGCTGTAGGTGATCTGCATTCCGATCTGCACCGGGCACCTCGTATCTGTTCGTGGGACGTTCCCTCGCACCCTACGCAGCGCGGCCGCGCGAACGTATGACAGAAGTGACCGTCATCCATGACCGAGTGACCCTACGATCGCGCCGTGAGACGAAAGACGCGGATCGACTGGCCGGACGCGCACGTGCTGGTCACCGGAGGCTCCCAGGGCATCGGCGCCGCGGTGGCCCGCGCCGCCGCGGCCCGGGGTGCGACGGTCTCGATCATTGCCCGCGGCGAGGACCAGCTGCGCTCCACGGCCGAACCGCTGGGCGCGAACTGGGCGGTCGCCGACGTCACCGACCCGACGGGACTGTCGCGGGCGGTCGAGCAACTCGAGGCCCGGTCCGGTCCCTGCGACGTACTGGTCGCGTGCGCGGGCACCGCCCTGCCGGGGCGGTTCCTCGAGGTGCCGGTCGAGGAGTTCGAGTCCCAGATGCGGCTGAACTACCTGGGAGCGGTGCACGCCGCGCGGGCGGTGCTGCCGGGAATGGTCGCCCGCGGCCGCGGCACCGTGGTGCTGACAAGTTCGACCGCCGGGCTGATCGGGGTGGTCGGCTTTCTACGCGCCAGCTAATTGCCGCGGTGCACGAACTCGCGCACTGCCTGCGCTACGAGGTGCAGCCGGCCGGGGTCACGGTCGCGGTGCTGTACCCACCGGACACCGACACCCCCGGCTTCGCCGTCGAGAACACCCGCAAACCCCCGGAGACCGCGGCGGTGTCGGGTGCCGTCGCCCCGGTCTCGCCCGACCGGGTCGCGGCCGCGGCGCTGAAGGGGATCGAGCAAGGCCGCCACCACATCTCGGTGGACCCGCTGACCCGCGTCCTGGTCCGGGCCGGTGGGATCGCCGAGCCTGCGCTGCGGCCGTTCCTGGCCCGCACCATCCGCAGGTCCCTGCGCACCCAGGGTTAGGGCAGCGTCCACAGCACCGTCGTGACGAGCCAGAAGACGACGGCGGCCGCCGCCAGGAACGCCAGCGAGACCACCAGTCCGAGAGTGTCCCGGCGGCGGTCGCGATGGTCGGCCGGTTCGAGCCAGAAGCCCAGCGCGCGGGTGACCACCGGCATCACCACCCAGGTCAGCAGAGCGACCGAGGCGACGTTCCCGACCAGCAGCGTGAACCAGAGCGCAGCATCCGGCCACAGTTCGGTGAGGGCGACGGTGAGGACCACCACGGTCGGATACAGCCCCACCAGGACTGAGAGCGCCGTCTTCCAGGACGCGGTGGCGACCGCACCGGGCCCGGCGGCCGGGAACCACGAGCCGTACGGGTCGACGATCCGCTGAACCTCGAAGTCCCGACGGTCGCGACGTTCCGCGAGCAGCGCGGCGCGGTCGGGTGAGCCGAGCCAGCCGTCGAGGTGCGCCGCGGTGTCGAAGCTGACCACGGTCGTCCAGCTGTCCTGGATCCCCGGCACCGGTCGGTGCAACCGCGAGCCGCGGAACCCGGGAAACTTGGCCTCCGCCTCGACCACCCGCCGCTGCCAGGCCAGGAACTCGGCCTCGGCACCGGGCAGGTACGGGTGGGTGACCACGACCGTTGCCACGTCGTCGTCCGGCGCGGCCGCGAGCACGTGCTGGGTGGGCGGCGCCGCGAGGAGGTCCGCGCCACGCGCCAGCAACGCGCGCCGGGTGGCGCTGCCGAGCCAACCTCGCAGGTGGTCGGTGTCGTCGAAGCGGTAGACCACCGACCACTGCGCATCTGACTCGGGCTCGGTGTCGGCGGGCGCGGTGACCTCGGCGCCGAGGAATCCGGCGAACCCGGCGGCCGCGGCATCCACCTGGTCCTGCCAGCGCCGGAACTCCGCACGGCGGCCGACGCGAACGCGCTGCGTGACGACCACCGTCGCGCAGGTTGCCATGTGCCGCCTCCACCTCATCGCCCTCGGCTCCAGCCGATCGGCGCGGGTCATTCAATCTACGCCACGGTGACGTGGCTCACTTCCGGCCCGAAGTGTGTCTGAGCCGACAATATTGCGCGTCTCTGCAATATTGCAGAGACGTGCAATTTCAGTACGGTCAATCAGGTGAACTGCTCCCTGCCCCTGCGCGACCGCAAGAAGGCGGCCACCCGCACCGCGCTGAGCAATGCGGCCCTGCGGCTCGCCCGCACCGTGGGCGTCGACGCCGTCACCGCCGAGGCCGTCGCCACCGAGGCAGGGGTGTCCACCCGGACCTTCCACAACTACTTCACCTCCAAGGAAGAAGCGATCCTGTACCGCTTCGAGACGGAGGCGAAGGTGTGGGCGCAGCTGCTGCGCGCCCGGCCCGCCGACGAGCCCATCTGGGAGTCCCTCGAGCAGCTGTCCCTGAACCTGATCACCGATCCGGCCCGCACCCTCGACGAGACCGTCGCGGTGATGGCCCTGGTCGAGGACAGCCCAGCCCTGATGACCCGCAAGGTGGAGATGAGCGGGCGGGTCGCGCGGATCATCGGCGAGGCGATCGCCGAGCGCACTGGCACCGACATCGACGCCGACCTGTACCCGAACCTGGTGCAGATGGCCGCGGCCGCCGCCTGCAAGTCCGCGATCGAGCTGTGGCTGCGCGGTACGTCCAGCGCCAGCTCCCCCGAAGAGCTTGTCTCCCAGGCATTCCGGCAGCTGCGGGCGGGCCTGCCACCCCCCACAGCCGCCGCCACCCAGTCCTGACAGTCCCAGACGCACCGAAGGGTCCTCCATTGGCCACCTATCTGTACCGGATCGGCAAGTTCGCCTATCGGCGAAAAGGCACTGTGCTGGCGATCTGGCTCGCAATCCTCGTGCTGATGGGGGTCGGCGCCGCCACCCTGTCCGGGCCGACCAACGACTCGGTCACGATCCCCGGGACACCGGCGCAGCAGGCCCAGGACCTGATGGCCGAGCGTTTCCCGGCCGCGGGCAAGGACCCGTTCAACTCACTGAGCGCACGATTCGTCTTCGCCGCCCCGGCGGGCCAGACCCTGGACACCCCGGTCAACGAGGCGGCGATGGACGCCGTGCTGGCCAAGGTCCGCACCATCGAACTGGTCGAGCCGGCGGCAAAGGTCGACCCGGGCGCACCCGTCGCCGAGGGCACGCACAGCGCCGCGCTGGTCAATCCCGTTGTCGCCCACACGGAGTTGCTCGAACAGATCACGGCACAGGCCGAGGAGCAGGGCAAGCCGGTCGACCAGGCGGTCACCGACGCGCAGGCCCTGTCCGCCCTGAGCCCCGACGCGGCCGTCGGCTACGTCGACGTCCCGTTCAGCGGCGAACACACGGACGTCACCAAGGCCCTCACCGACGAGATCGACGCGGCCGCGCAGGCCGGTCGTGACGCCGGGCTGACCGTGCAGGTCAGCGGCAGCGCCGCCCAGAGCGTCGACATGCCGGGCGGCACGACCGAACTGATCGGCATGGCCGTCGCCGCGGTGGTCCTGATGATCACCTTCGGGTCGCTGGTGGCCGCGGGACTGCCGCTCATCTCGGCGATCATCGGCGTGGGCATCGGCAGCATGGGCATCACCATCGCCACCGGGTTCACCACGCTCGGGTCGATGACCCCCACCCTGGCGATCATGATCGGCCTGGCGGTGGCCATCGACTACTCGCTGTTCATCGTCTCCCGGTTCCGCCACGAGATCTCGGTGACCGACGACCGGGAGGAAGCCGCCGGACGGGCCGTCGGCACCGCCGGGTCCGCAGTGGTGTTCGCAGGCCTGACCGTCATCATCGCGCTGGTCGCGCTGCGGGTCGTCGGAATCAAGTTCCTCACCGACATGGGCTCGGCCGCCGCGTTCGCGGTGTTCGTCGCGGTACTCATCGCGCTGACCTTCCTGCCTGCGATGCTCGGTCTGTTCGGCCGCAAGGCGTTCGCAGGCAAGATCCCGTTCCTCACGTCGAAGGACCCCGAGTCCGACGAGGGGAAGCCGGGCATCGGCACCCGGTACGCCCAGGCGGTCACCCGCGTTCCCCTCGTACCGTTGATCGGCGGCGTGCTGCTGCTGGCGGTGCTTGCCCTGCCTGCCGCCGGACTGCGGCTGGCACTGCCCAGCCAGGCCACCGCCGACCCCGCCACCAGCGCGCGGCAGGCCTACGACCTGATCGACGAGGGCTTCGGTCCGGGCCGCAACGGCCCGTTGGTGGTCGTCGTCGACGCCAAGGACGCCACCGTGCCTGCGGACCAGGCCTTCGGCGACGTCGTCACGCACATCGAGAGCCAGCCGGACGTCGCCAACGCCCAGGTCGTCGGGGTCAACCCGGCCGGTGACACCGCGCAGATCCTGGTCACCCCGGCCAGCGGGCCGAGCGACCCGCGGACCGTCGAACTGATGAAGTCCCTGCGCGACGGCGAGGCCGGCCTGCACGAGCAGATCGGCGTCAACTACGGGGTCACCGGCATGACCGCGCTCGAGACGGACGTCTCGGACCGGCTGCAGTCCGCCCTGCTCCCGTACCTCGCCGTGGTCGTCGGGCTGGCGTTCCTGCTGCTGATGCTGGTGTTCCGCTCGATCCTGGTGCCGCTGACCGCGACCCTGGGCTTCCTGCTCTCCGTCGCGGCGACCTTCGGCGCGACCGTCGCGATCTTCCAGAACGGCTGGGGCGGGCTGATCGCGAACCCGCAGCCGCTGGTCAGCTTCATGCCGATCTTCCTGATCGGCGTGGTCTTCGGGCTGGCGATGGACTACCAGGTGTTCCTGGTGACCCGGATGCGTGAGGAGTACGTGCACGGCGCGTCCGCCAAGGAGGCCGTCACCGTCGGGTTCAGCCACGGCGCCCGGGTGGTCACCGCGGCGGCCCTGATCATGATCTCGGTCTTTGCGGCCTTCATCGCCGAGCCGGACTCGTTCATCAAGTCGGTCGGTTTCGCGCTGGCCGCGGCGGTGTTCTTCGACGCCTTCGTGGTCCGCATGGTGATCATCCCCGCGGTGATGGCCCTGCTCGGCGACAAGGCCTGGTGGCTGCCGAAGTGGCTGGACAAGATCCTGCCGAACGTCGACATCGAGGGCGAGAAGCTGCGGACCACGCAGCCCGCACCGGAGCCGAACGAGGACGACGCGGTCCCCGCGCGGTAGGCAGCGCACTTCTCCGAGGGCACCGTGTCCGCACCGCACAGGTGCGGGCACGGTGCCATCATCGTCTGAAGGTCCCGCGACGGAAGGCGAGCACCAGTGGCAGCAACCGAACCGGGCCGGCCGAGCTCCGTGGTGCGGACCGCGCGCTTCTGGGCGGCACCGCTGGTGGTGGTCGCCGCCCTGATGTCGCTGCTCGCCGGGCTCTACCTGGGCGGCGTCCTCGACGCGCAGGAGGAGCTGCACGACTTCCCGATCGCGCTGGTCAACCAGGACGAGGGCGAGACGCCCGCCACCCCGGGCGCGCCGCCGGTGAACTTCGGCGACCAGATCGCCGACGGACTGGTCGCGAACGTCCCCGCGGACAAGATCGACCTGCAACGGATCGGCATCGCGGCCGCGCGGCAGCGGCTCGGCGACGGCGACCTCTACGGCGCGATCGTGATCCCGAGCGACTTCAGCAAGCGACTGCTGATCCTCGCCGAGGCCAGCGTGGTGCCCGGCGACGTCGAACGGCCGATCATCACCGCCTACACCAACCCCCGCACCGGGACGTACAGCGCCGGGATCGTCACCACCGTCACCCAGCGCGCGCTCGACGAGGTGAACGCGACGGTCGGCAGGCAGCTCACCGAGCAGGTCAACGCCCAACTGGCAGGCATGGACGGCGCCCCGCAGGTCGCCGGTGCCGCCCGGCTGACCCTGGCCGCCCCGATCGACGTGGTGACCACGCCGTTCCACCCGCTGCCCGCGGGCACCGGCAGCGGGCTGTCCGCGTTCTACTACGCGCTGCTGCTCCTGCTGGCCGGCTTCACCGGCGGCATGATCGTGCACTCGCTGGTCGACGCCGCCCTGGGCTTCGCGCCGACCGAGTTCGGCCCCCGCTACGTGCACAACCCCGCCGTCGAGATCTCCCGACTGCACACCCTCCTGCTCAAGTGGGCGGTGATGCTGGTGCTGGCGCCGCTGGTGTCCGGGCTCTACGTCGGGATCGGCCGGGCGCTGGGCATGCCGATCCCCCACGGCCTCGGGCTGTGGCTGTACGGCGCGTTCGCCATCACCGCGGTGGGCGTCACCGCGCTGTCGGTGCTGGCCGCCTTCGGCACCGCGGGACTGCTGGTCAACCTCATCCTGTTCGTGGTCCTCGGCCTGCCCTCCTCCGGCGCCACCATCCCGATCGAGGCGACGCCACCGCTGTTCGGCTGGCTGGCGAACTTCGAGCCCATGCACCAGGTGTTCCTCGGCGCCCGTGCGCTGCTCTACTTCGACGGCGGCGCGGACCTGACCCACGCGGTCGCGATGACCGGGGTCGGGCTGCTCGTCGGACTCCTGCTCGGCCTGGTGGTGACGAGGCTCTACGACGTGAAGGGATTCCACCGCGGGACGGCGGCACCGGAGCCGGAGCAGCCGCCGACATCGCCGTCACCGGGCGTCGGATAGACTCCGCTGCGGTGTGTACACACACAACGCCTTCGTAGCTCAGGGGATAGAGCAACCCTCTCCTAAAGGGTAGGTCGCAGGTTCGAATCCTGCCGAGGGCACCGAGTCGCCGCTTCTCTTCTTTCACCCCCGTGGGATGAGGCTGGGCAGCACGTCCGCCGGGATCCTGGAAGCTCCACTGGTGCGAGCTCAGGAGCGTCGAGGCATGGACAAGTCAAAGGTAGACCTGGCTGCGGATCTGAACAGGATCGGCGTCCCGGACCGGGTGGAAACACCCCTGGGCACGTTCGAGTTCTTCGACGGCGTACCGCTGCCCGACTCGACCCGCGCACTGTACGACGGCCTGGACTTCGTCCGCGGCATCGACGCCTTCCTCAACGCCGTGCCGGGCGCGTCCCTGGTCGCGATGCGGCACGGCCTCCGCAGTGTCGGCGTCGACGGGCTGAACGTCCTCGGCGTCACCGACCCCCGAGCCAACTCGGGAAGCTACTTCCTGACCCCGAACACCGCCACCGCGTACGGAACGATGTTCATCGACCTGCGCGACGGGCCGGTGGTCATCGAGCCGCCGACGAACTCCCTGTGTGTCGTCGACGACTTCTGGTTCCGGTACGTGACGGACATGGGCATCGCCGGGCCGGACAAGGGTCAGGGCGGAAAGTACCTGTTCCTCCCGCCCGGATACACCGGCGACGAGCCCGAAGGCTACTTCATCTGCCGCACAACCACTTTCACCAACTGGGTGGTCATCCGCGCCCTCGACGGGATCGCGGCCGTCAAGCAGTCCCGCGTCTACCGACTCGCCGACGCGGGCGCTCCCCCCGAGATGACCTTCGTCAACCTCGCGGAGCAGGTGTTCAACACCGTCCACGCCAACGACGCCTCCTTCTTCCACGAGATCGACGAACTCGTCCAGGAGGAGCCGGACGGCTCACTCGACACCGAGCGGGCAGGCCAGCTCGCCGCCATCGGCATCGAGCACGGGCGCCCCTTCGCACCGGACGAGCGCCTGTCCGCGATCCTCGACTCGGCGGCGAAGACGGCGGCGGGCATGAGCCGCGCGCTGCTGTACTTCCCGCGCGACGCGGAGGCCTTCGTGTTCGACGGTGCGTCCTGGAAGGAGGGCTTCGTCGGGGGCAGCTACGAATTCCTGCGCGGGCAGGCCCGGCTGCTCGACGCCCGAACGCAGTTCCACTACTTCGCCACCGTGATCACGCCCGCGATGGCCCACGCGCAGGTCGGAGCGGGCTCCGCCTACACCTACACGGCCCAGGACTCGCAGGGGCGTCTGCTCGACGGTGCGAAGACCTACCGGCTCACCCTCCCGCCGAACCCGCCGGCGAAGAACTTCTGGTCGCTCGACATCTACGACACCCAGACCCGGTCCCTGCTGCAGACCGACAACCCGTACCCGAGCCTGATGAGCCTGAGCGGCACCGTCGAGGAGGAGCTGGACGGGTCGATCGTGCTGTGGTTCGGACCGACCGTGCCGGCCGGGAAGGAGGCGAACTGGATCCGGACCGTCCCCGACAAGAGCTGGTTCCCGATGCTCCGTCTCTACGGTCCACTCCAGCCGTGGTTCGACAAGGCCTGGCAGCCCGGCGAGGTCGAGGAAGCCAGCTAGCCAAGCGGACTCCACCGACGACGGGGCAGCGGCGGGTCGGCGTGCACACCGACCTGCTGTTGCCCCGGACACATTGTCCATGCACTATGTCCGGGTGCGCCGAATCGGACATCGCCCCGTCACGCTGGTCCTCGTCGCCGTCTCCGCGCTGGCACTGAGCGGATGCTCGATCCCCACCACCGGTGCGGACACCGATGCCGACGCCACCTCGACCGAGTATCCGATTGCCCAGACCGAGCTGCCGTCCACCGCCGCGGTCGGCAACTGCGGTCCGAACAGCGACGCCACCGTCAAGAAGGGCACGCTGACCATCGCGACCGACTCCCCCGCCTACGAGCCCTGGTTCAGCGATGACGATCCCGCCAACGGCGAGGGATTCGAGGGAGCGGTCGCGAAGGCCGTCTACGAGAAGCTCGGCTACCGGGCCGGGCAGGTGGAGTTCGTCCGGGTGCCGTGGGGCGAGGCGATGGCGCCCGGGCCCAAGAACTTCGACTTCGACATCAACCAGTTCACCATCGTCGGCGAGCGGCGCGACGCCGTCGACTTCTCGTCGCCGTACTACGCGGTGGCGCAGTCGATCGTCGCGATGACCGGCACCCCCGCCGCCTCGGCCCGCAACCTCAACGACCTGGTGCCCTACCGGCTCGGCGCGCAGCGCGGGTCCACCAGCCTCCTCGCGGTCACCGGCAGCATCCACCCCGTCCAGCCGCCCGTCGAGTTCGACACCACCGACGCCGCGAAGGCGGCGCTGGCCGCCGGGACCATCGACGCCCTGGTGGTGGACATTCCGACCGGGTTCCAGATCACCGCCGCGGACCTGCCGAAAAGCACTCTGGTGGGCCAGTTCCCGCGACCCAACTCGGTCACAGAGTTCTTCGGCCTGTTGCTGGAGAAGGGCAGCCCGATGACCCCGTGCGCCTCGGCTGCGGTGGACTCGCTCTACGCGGACGGCACCCTGGACCTGCTCGCCCAGACCTGGCTCGTCGACACCGGCGACGCCCCCTTCCTCGAGTAGCGTGGGCCGTCGGGCGGACTACGTGTAGAGGCTGACGAAGGTGCGCAGCGAGGCCTCGATGTCGCCCTTGAGCGCCCGTGCCACGCCCGACCCGATCGGGCCGAACAGCGGTGCGCCGCCGAGGTCGATGTCGAGTTCCACCTCGGATCCGTCCCCCTTGGGCCGCACCGACAGTGTCATCTTGATCTTGACCCCGCCCTTGCCGTCGCCCTTGAGCACCAGGTTGCGCGGCGGCGTGTAGCCGGTGAGAACCCACTTGACCCGGTTGCGGAGGCCCTTGACCGAGACCACCGACTCCGCGGTGGTGCCGGTGGCAAGCCGCTCGGGAATGTCGCTGCGCCAGCCGTCGTGGATCGACAGCCACTTGTCGAATTCGTCCAGGGCGCTTGCCTTTTCCCAGGCAACCTCAGGAGCGAGCGGCACGTCGATCGAGACCTTCAGCTTTGCCATGGGTCGAATGGTAGCGGCCCGGACAGCAGAACGTGCCCCACACCCGGCCACCTGGGCACCGGGCGCGGGGCACGTTCGCTCCGCCGTGTCGGCGAGCGGAATCGGCTAGTGCGCGACCGCCTTCTCCACGCCGACACCGGTCAGAGATCGCACCTCCATCTCGGCCTGCTTGCCCGCGTCCTCGAGCCGCCGTCGGCCCACGTAGGTGCCGACGATGCCGAGGACGAAGGCCAGCGGGATCGAGACGATGCCGGGGTTGGCCAGTGGGAACCAGGCGAAGTCGGCGCCCGGGAACATCGAGGTCGGCGAGCCGGAGACGGCCGGCGAGAAGACGATCAGCGTCAGGCAGCTGAGCAGGCCGCCGTAGATGCTGAACAGCGCTCCGGTGGTGTTGAAGCCCTTCCAGAACAGCGAGTACAGCAGGGTCGGCAGGTTCGCCGACGCGGCGACCGCGAAGGCCAGGGCCACCAGGAAGGCGATGTTCTGCCCCATCGCGAGGATGCCGAGCACGATCGAGACCAGCCCGATGACCACCACGGTGATCCGGGAGACCCGGACCTGTTCCTCCTCGGAGGCGTTGCCGCGCTTGATGACACTGGCGTAGATGTCGTGGGCGAAGGACGCCGACGCGGTGATCGCCAGCCCGGCGACCACGGCCAGGATGGTGGCGAACGCGACCGCGGAGATGATCGCCAGGAAGAGCGTGCCGCCGAGCTCGAAGGCGAGCAGCGGGGCGGCCGAGTTCTCCTTGCCGGGCGCGGCCAGGATCACGTCGGGTCCGACCATCTTCGCGGCGCCGTAGCCCAGCACCAGGGTGAACAGGTAGAAGGCGCCGATCAGTCCGATCGCCCAGGTGACCGAGCGGCGAGCCTCCTTCGCGGTGGGCACGGTGTAGAAGCGCATCAGCACGTGGGGCAGGCCGGCGGTACCCAGGACCAACGCGAGGCCGAGGGAGATGAAGTCCAGTCGCGACATCGAGCTGATGCCGTACTTGGCACCCGGCGCCAGCACGTCCCGGCCCGCGACCGCCTCGTTGGTGGAGTTGTCGACCATCGACTGCGCATCGGCGAGCAGCTGCGAGAAGTTGCCCCGCACCGCGAACAGCACCAGCACGAACATGATTCCCGCACCGAGGATCAGCAGCACGGCTTTGACCATCTGCACGTAGGTGGTGCCCTTCATGCCGCCGATCAGCACGTAGACGATCATCAGCAGCCCGACCACGGTGACCACGACCGCCTGACCGACCTTGCCGTGGATGTCGAGCAGCAGCGCGACGAGTCCGCCCGCTCCGGCCATCTGGGCGAGCAGGTAGAACAGCGAGACCACCAGGGTCGACAGCGCCGCGGCCATCCGGACCGGACGCTGCCTGAGCCGGAAGCTCAGTACGTCGGCCATGGTGAAGCGGCCGGTGTTGCGGAGCAGCTCGGCGACCAGCAGCAGGGCGACCAGCCAGGCGACCAGGAAGCCGATCGAGTAGAGGAAGCCGTCGTAGCCGTAGACCGCGATGGCACCGGCGATGCCGAGGAACGACGCCGCCGACAGGTAGTCACCGGCGATCGCGAAGCCGTTCTGCGGACCGGTGAACTGGGCGCCGCCGGTGTAGAAGTCGGACGCCTTGGTGGTGGTCCGGCTGGCCCGGATCACGATGGTCATGGTGATCACGACGAACGCCACGAAGATGGCGATGTTGAGCACGGGATTGCCGACGTCGGTCCCCGATGCCGCGAGGATGGAGTTCACAGCTGCGGCCCTTCCAGTTCTTCGCGAATCGCCGAGGACCGCGGGTCGAGTTCGCGGTTGGCGAACCGCACGTAGAGGCCGGTGATGACGAAGGTCGTGACGAACTGACCGAGGCCGAGGATCAGGCCGAGATTGACGTTGCCGATCACCTTGGTGGCCATGAAGTCGCTGGCGTACGTCGCCAACAGCACGTAGGTGGCGTACCAGAGCAGGAAGAAGGCCGTCATCGGGAACACGAAGTTCCGCAGCCGGCGCCGGAGGTCCTGGAACTCCGGGCTGGCCTGCATGTCGATGAAGGCCTGCTCGTCCGGTGCCGCCCGGTCGGGCGACCTCTCCGGACTCAGGTCGGCTGCGGTCACTGCGGACTCCTCGGGCGGCTCGGCGGGCAGGGGTGGAGCTGTCAGCCGTTGACGCTAGTGAGATGCAGCTCACACAGCGATGCTGTGGCGGCAGTCACACGCCGAGACGTCGCGTTGCGCGCCAGACGGTCACCCGGGAGCGACGAACGGCTCAGGTGGCTGCGTCACCCGTGAGGTCCAGCTCCCGGTCGGACCCGACGCCGAGCCGCTCCGGCACGTGCATCCGGGCGAAGATCAACCCGACGCCCGACGGCACCTGCGCCCGGGTGGCCAGGCTGACCAGGATCATCACCGCGAAGGCCAGCGGCACGCTGACCGCCGCCGGGTACCCGACCAGCGCCGCAGGCCAGCCGCCCCACAGCGCGTCCCCGACGCCACCCGCCACCGTCACCGTCCCGGCCGCCCCCGACGCCAGGCCGCCGACCACCATCCCGGCCGCGGCACCGGCCGCCGTCAACCCGCGCCACCAGATGCCCAGCACCAGCAGCGGGCACAGCGTCGACGCCGCCACCGCGAACACCAGCCCGACGGTGCGCGAGAGGTCGAGCGAGACCACCCCCACCGCCAGCGCCAGCGGAATCGCGCCCGCCACCACGGCGGCAATCCGGAAGTCCCGGACCCGCCCGCGCAGCACGTCGGTGGCCAGCACCCCCGCAACGCTGACCAGCAGACCCGAGGAGGTGGACAGGAAGGCGGCGATCGCACCGGCCGCGACCAGCGCCGCCAGCAACTGCCCGCCGACGCCCGAGAACACCGAGCCCGGCAGCAGCAGCACCGCCGCGTCGGATGTCCCGGTGATCAGCAGCTGCGGCACCCACAGCCGCGCGAACACCCCCAGCAGCATCGGGAACAGGTAGAACACCCCGAGCAGTCCGATCACCGTGAGCGAGGTGGAGCGGGCGGCCCGGCCGTCCGGGTTGGTGTAGAACCGCACCAGCACGTGCGGCAGTCCCATGGTGCCCAGGAAGATTCCGATCATCAGCGAGTACACCTGGTAGAGCGGGTGCTCCCCGCCGAACCCCCAGCCCGGTTCGAGCCACTGCGCCTCGGTGGACGGCGCTCCCGCCACCACCGGGACCGGCGACCCGGCGTCGAGCACCAGCACGGTGCCCGCGCCCAGCTCGTGCTCACCGGGTCCCAGCGTCACCGGACCGTCCACCGGCGCACCGTCGAGCGTGCCGGTCACCCGTACCGGCAACGGGGCCGAGACCTGCACGACGACGTCGGCGGTGATGTCGACGCTGGTGCGCTGGTCGACGGTCGGCGGCGCGGGTGAGCCGAGATCGTGTGCGCCGCCGAAGAAGTGCACCGCCAGCACCAACGCCGGCACCGCGACCGCGGTCAGCTTGAGCCAGTACTGGAAGGCCTGCACGAAGGTGATCGACCGCATCCCGCCGCCGACCACGTTGGCGATCACGATCAGCCCGACGACCAGTGCGCCCACCCAGGTCGGCCAGCCGAGCAGGATGCCCAGTGTCAACCCGGCGCCCTGGAACTGCGGGACCATGTAGAGGATGCAGATCACCACCACGACCAGCATCGCCAGCTTGCGCAACCACGCTGAGCCCAAACGGAACTCGGCGAAGTCGGGCACCGTGTAGGCGCCGGAGCGACGCAGCGGCGCGGCCACGAACAGCAGCAGGCCGAGGTACCCGGCGGTGAACCCGACCGGATACCAGAGCGCGTCCGCGCCGTACTTCGCGATCAGTCCCGCGACACCGAGAAACGAGGCCGCCGACAGGTACTCGCCGGAGATCGCGGCGGCGTTCCAGCGCGGGCCCACGCTGCGCGAGGCGACCAGGAAGTCGGAGGTGGTGCGCGCCATGCGGACTCCGTAGAACCCGATTCCGACGGTGGCGACGGCGGCCGCCAGCAGGGCCAGCAGGGTCACGAAGGGGAAGGGCTGTCCGGACAACTCGGTCCCCACTCAGTCGTCGGCCAGGTCGACGAATTCCTGCTCGGTGTGTTCGGCGAGCCGCCGGTAGAGCCAACCCGCGCCGTAGAGCATCGGGTACACCGCCGCCCCGAGCACCAGCCACGGCAACCGCACACCGAACACACTCGCGGTGGTCAGCGCGGGCAGTACCATCACCAGCAGCGGGATCAGACCCAGCACTGCCGCGACGAGCACGGCGATCCGCACCGCCAGCCCGAGCTGCGCACGCACCAGAGCCCGGACCATCACCTCGCCCACCTCGGTCTGCTCCTGGACCTCCACCCGGGTCCGCACCACGCGGGCGCCACGCCGGGTCGCCAGGACCACCCGTTCCCGGGCCCGCGGCGGGCCGCCGGGATCGGTCACCGGGGAGCCCAGCCCTGCCGCGGCGCCCGCACCAGCGTGTCCCTGAGCTGACGGGTGTGCCGACGGCTGACCGGCAGTTCCACCGTCGGGCCGTCGTCGGTGGTGCGCAGGCACACCACCGTTCCGGTGCCGGCACTACGAATGCCGGTGACCAACTGCAGCGCCACCAGGTAGGAGCGGTGCACGCGCAGGAAGCCGACGGACTCCCAGCGGGCCGCCAACGTGGAGATCGGGATCCGGACCAGGTGGGAGGCGGTCGCGGTGTGCAGCCGCGCGTAGTCGCCGTCGGCCTCCACCCAGGCCACCGCCGAACGGCGCACCAGGGTGGTGACCCCACCGAGTTCGACGGGGATCACCTCGTCGGCATCCGGCTCGGGTCCGGCCGGCTCGGCCGGCTGGCCGCGTTGCTGGCGCAGCGCGAGGATCCGACGCACCGACTCCGCGAGCCGCTCCTCGCGCAGCGGCTTGAGCAGGTAGTCGACGGCGCCGAGTTCGAAGGCGTCGACCGCGCGGTCGTCGCGGGCGGTCACGAAGACCACCACCGGCGGGTCCGCGAAGGCTGCCAGGACCCCGGCCAGCTCGAGCCCGTCCAGACCGGGCATGTTGATGTCGAGGAAGACCGCGTCGATGGGGGCGACCGGACCGCGTCGGTCCTTGATCACCCGAAGCGCCGTCGTCGCGTCGCCCGCGGTGAGGATCTCGCCCACCTCGTCCTGCGCGCGCAGCAGGTATGCCAGCTCGTCGAGCGCGGGGCGCTCGTCGTCCACGGCCAGCACCGTCAGTGGGGCCTCGCAGGTCCCCTCGGCTTTCTGCGTCACAACGACATCATCGTGCCACGCCCGCCGGTTCATGCCCGGATTCCCGCGCGAAACTTCGGCACCCGCATGCTCACCTTGGTCCCTGCCCCCGGCGCGGTCTCCACCACCAGCCCGTAGTCGTTGCCGAACGCGGCCCGCAGTCGGTCGTCGACGTTGGCGAGCCCGACGTGCGCGGTCTCCTTGGCACTGGTGCGGCCGGTACCGGACACGATCGCGTCGAGCGAGCCGGACCGCAGTAGTTCCGGGTCCATTCCGGATCCGTCGTCCTCCACCGTGATCACGCAGTCGGTACCCTCGTCGGCCGCGACTATGGTCACCGTTCCGCCGTGCGCCTGGCCGGAGAGTCCGTGCCGGACAGCGTTTTCCACCAGCGGCTGCAGCGCCAGGAACGGCAGCACCACGTTGAGCACCTCCGGTGCCACCTGCAGTCGGACCTCGAGGGCGTCGCCGAACCGGGCACGTTCGAGGGTGAGGTACCGGTCGATGTTGCGCAGTTCGTCGGCCAGCAGGGTGTACTCCCCCGCGGACCGGAACGAGTAGCGGGTGAAGTCCGCGAACTCGAGGATCAGCTCGCGGGCCCGGGCCGGGTCGGTCCGCACGAACGACGCCACCGTGTTGAGCGCGTTGTAGATGAAGTGCGGGCTGATCTGTGCGCGCAACGCACGGACCTCGGCCCGGTCCAGCCGGGCACGCGAGGCGTCCAGTTCGGCGAGTTCGATCTGACTGCTGGCGTACCGCGCCACCTCGGTCACGGCGCCGAGCGTCCCGGGTCCGGGGCCGACGGAGGTGACCACACCCAGCACCCCCACCACGCCGGTGTCCTCGACCAGCAGCGGCTGCGCGATCAGGGCTCGGGCGCTCGCTCCGGGATCGGACAGTTCGACCAGTACCTGCCGGTCGCCCAGTACGGCCCGCACGGCGGCCTCCCGGAACCGCTCGGCGAGTTCCAGGTGCGGGCCGTGCCAGGCGAGGAGCAGCCCGTCGGCGTCCGCGATCGCCAGTGCGTCCGCCCCGGTGAGCCGGCTCAGATGCGGGGCGGCCTCGGCCGCGGAGGTCTCGTCGAGGCCCCGGCGCAGGGACTGGGCGGCGAGCGACGCGGTGTGCAGGGTGTCGTGGACCGCACGTTCGGCCGGGGTGGTGAACGCCGGTCGGGTACTGCGCCACAACGCGACGATCGCGACCGCCAGGGCCAGCACGACCACCCCCAGGACGCCGAGAAGGGCGGCGCTCACTGGGCGCCCGAATCCAACCGGGACACCAGGTTTCGCGGTGCCACAGTCCGATAGGCGTCCTCGACGATGTCCGCCACCTCGTCCCAGTCCACCCGCACGTCGAGGAACACCCCGATCCAGCCGCGGGTCCCCACATAGGGCGGCCGAAAGTACCGCAGCGAGTCCCGTCGTATCCAATCCTCTTGCGCCCCGGCCGGTGCCGCCGCCCAGAAGGCAACGCGGTCGTCGTGGTGACGGTCGGCGAACATCGCGAACTGAGGCGCCCGGCGGACGAACCACGCGGGCTCGCCGTGGCTGACGCGTTCCGTGGCCTCCGGCAGCGCCAGACACAGTCCGCGGAGGCGGTCGAGCGGCGTGGTCGCGGTCATGGCACTGACGCTACGACAGCCGGCGGGGGCGCAGACTGCGCACCATGCCCGTGTCGGTTTCGTACATCGTCCAAAAGAAGATGATTGTCAGTGTTTTTCCGGAACCGCCCCACCCGGGGCGCACCGTCCCTACCGTGAGTCCTTCCCATCCCCGAACGGAAGGACATCACCGATGACGAAGCGAGCATGGCGGCTGCCGATCGTGGTAGCCACGGCCGGCGCGTGCCTGGCGATGACCGGCGGCGTGGCCGCTGCCGCCGAACCGGATCCGGGGCAGACCACGGGCCCGGTGCGGTTCGTGGCGACCGACGAAGGCGGCTGCAACGCCAAGTTCACCATCGAGAACAACACCAACATCACCAGCTACACGATCGACTTCCGGATCGACGACGAACCGCTGACCGGACCGGACTGGGGACAGACCCCGACCGGCCCCACCGGACGCACCTCCGGACTCGAGGCCGCGGCCCACTCGCCGTCCTACCCCGAGTTCGAGAACACCCCCGAGACCCCGATGGTCAAGGACCGCGAGACGGTGTCGACCAGCCACGTCCGAAACCTGAAGACCGGCCTCAAGCCGACGGACCCGCCGCTGCCGAACCCGGACGCGGACACCCACAAGCTCGACTACCGGATGGTGCTGGGCCCGCCCGGGAACCTCGGCGACGGCGGCCCGGAGTGGATCGGCGACCGGGCGTGGCACACCACCACCGTCACCGGCTGCAACCCGCCGCCCGCCGGCGGCTCGATGGACTTCGGTTCCGTTGACCTCGGTTCGGTGGACGTCGGCGGCTCGCTGGCCGGTCTCTTCGGCTAGCCGACCCCCGGTCACCGGCTCTCGGGTCACCACCGCTCCCGCTGCACCCGGGACTCCGCCACCGCCTCCTCCAGGTCGAGCGCCTCGAGGACCGAGCGAAGCACCTCGTCGTCGAGGTCGCCGGAGTCCCGGGCAGCGATCAGCGCCCGGCGCTGCTCCTTGAGCATCTGGTTCCGCAGCCGGTTGAACAGTGCACCGGTCTTGTGCACCCTGGCCTCGTGTTCGCCGGCGTCCTCGGCCCGTTCGGCCGCCAGCCGGGCCTGCATGGACCTCCGGACCTGTTCCGCGACCTCCGCCAGGTCCCGGGTCGCGACGGAATCCGGCGGGTCCCGCAGCGACTCGCGCAACGACCGCTCGGCCGCCACCCGGGAGATCTCCCGCGCGTACGCCGCCTGCTGGGCGCGCCGCAGTTCCTCGTCCGGATCGGCCAGGTCGAGGCGCCGGATCAGCAGCGGCAGCGTCGACCCCTGGATCAGCAACGTGCCGACCGCGACGGTGAACGCGACCGCCTGGATGACGCCGCGGCCGGGGAACGGGTCGCCTGCCAGCGTCACCAGCGGCACGCCTGCCGCCGCGGCGAGGGTGACCACCCCGCGCATCCCGGCCCACGAGACCACGAGGTTCTGCCGCCAGTTCAGCCGGTCGCCGGCCCAGGTGTCGCTCGGACGCCGGGCGATCGACCGGGTCACGTGGCGTCGCCCCATGTTCACGAAGATCCACGCCGGACGCACCACGATGACCAGCCCGAGCACCGCCAGCCCGTACCCGAACACGTGCACCACCGGCAGGCCGTCCGCGCGCACGTCCTCGATCACCGACTTCAACTGCAGGCCCATGTACGCGAAGACGAACGTCTCGAGCACCAGGTCGACAGTCGGCCACACCGAGCGTTCCTGGATCCGGGTCGCCACCGACTCGTCGCCGGCGCTGTGGCCCATCACGAACCCGGCCGCGACCACCGCCAGCACCCCGGAGGCGTGGATCTCCTCCGCCGCGAGGTACGCGGCGAACGGCAGCACCAACCCGAGCACCGTCTCCATCGGCGAGTCCTCGATCCTGGACCGCACCAACCGGACCAGCCCGGCGAAGGCGAGGCCGACGAGCACGCCGCCGACGATCTCGTAGAGGAAGAACACCACGGGCGAGTCGATGGCGATCTTGCGTCCCGTCACCGCGGCCGTGGTCAGCGCGAACAGGGTCAGGGCGGCCGCGTCGTTGACGAGGCTCTCGCCCTTGAGGATGGCCATCACCCGGGCCGGCAGCCCCAGCCGCCGCCCGACCGCGACCGCGGCGACCGCGTCGGGCGGTGCCACCACCGCGCCGAGCACCAGCGCGGCACCGAGGGTGAACTCCGGAACCAGCCAGTCCGCGAAGAACCCGACCGCGAGCGCGGTCACCAGCACGAGGGCGACGCCCAGCCGCAGGATCGCGCTGATGTTGCGACGGAAGGTGGTGAAGGAGAAGTTGAGGGCCGCGGAGTACAGCAGCGGGGGCAGCACCACCCCCAGCATCAGCTCCGGCGCGATCTCCACCGACGGGACGCCGGGCAGGAACGAGGCGGCCGCGCCGATCGTGACGAGGACCAGCGGGACCTGGAGGTCCAGCCGCTTGGCGAAACCGGCGACCGCGATGCCCGCGACGATCACGACGAGCAGGCCGGCGACGTTCACGGGTCAGTCGATCGCGCAGCTGCCGCCCCGACCGGGCAGGCGGTGGCGGTTGCGGGCGACCAGTCGGTAGAGCGCGTCCTGCACCTGGCGCACACCCCAGACCCGGTAGAACCACAACGGGATCCGGCCGCCGAGGATCCCCGACAGCGCCGCGTTGATCGCGCCTGCGCCTGCGTGCCGGTCGCCGCGCGAGTCCACCGCCCAGGCCCGCTCGAGGGCCTCGTCGGCGCTCACTCCGAACCGCTCGACCGCGCCGGGTTGCTGCAACGGCACGGCGGTGACCCGGCCGCGACGGTCCAGGCGGCGGAGCCAGCCGACGCAGAACACGCAGAAGCCGCAGTCCCGATCGAAGAGCAACTCCACGGTGTATCCGGTGGAGCGCGGTCTGTCGGGCATTGCGGCTCCTGAGTGTCGGCGGCTCTGTCGCGGACTACTGCTTCGGCGGGATGACCTTCTTGGCTGCGTCCTGCGCCTTGTCGACGTGCTGGGCGTACTTGCCGCCGGTCTTCTGGTCGACGATGTCACCGGCCTTGTCGATCGCGCCCTCGATCTTGTCCGAGTGCTCAGAGGCGAGCTGCTGACCCTTGCCGAAGAGGCCCTTAAGCGTATCCATGAAGCCCATTGCGGTTCCTCCTCCGACGCCCGGACCGGGCGCCTGTCGTCGAGGGGCGGTCCCCCCGCTCAGACCCAGTCTCACAGTTTTGCCGGATGCACGCCACAGCTAGGGCGTGCCGGTCAGCCCGCCGGAGACTCCGGAAGCGAGAACACCCGGCGCTTGTCACCGGACAGCAGTCCCGACACCCACCAGCCCAGCTCCACCAACACGATCCCCACGCCGCCGCAGACGATCGCGGTGGTGGTCGCGGCGATGTTGGAGGGATCCAGCTTGAAGAACTCGCGCGTGAACGGGAATGCGAAGAGCACCAGGTAGCCGGCCACCGACCCCGCGATCAGCACGATCTTCCACCACACGTACGGCCGCGCGACGATGGCGAGCACCCACAGCGCGATCATGATCAGGGTGATCAACGCCGTGGTGCTGGCCTGGACCTGCTGGGTCGGCGTGGACTCCGGGCCGGCGTAGACCAGCACGTAGGACACGAACGACGCCACCCCGATCACCACGCCCGACGGCACCGCGAACCGCATCACCCGCGAGACGAAACCTGTGCGGGCCCGCTCGTTGTTCGGTGCAAGCGAGAGGATGAACGCCGGGATGCCGATGGTGAACCAGGCCGCGATGGTGACGTGCCGGGGCAGGAACGGGTACGGCAGCGGGTCGAAGTGCAGCACCTGGGACAGGAGCCCGGACAGCCCGATCAGCAGGGCCAGCAGCACCGAGTAGACGGTCTTGGTGAGGAACAGGTTGGAGACGCGCTCGATGTTGCCGATCACGCGTCGGCCCTCGCCAACCACGTACGGCAGGGTGGCGAACTTGTTGTCCAGCAGCACGATCTGCGCCACCGCGCGGGTGGCCGCGCTGCCCGATCCCATCGCGACCCCGATGTCCGCGTCCTTGAGGGCGAGCACGTCGTTGACGCCGTCGCCGGTCATCGCGACGGTGTGGCCCCGCGACTGCAGCGCCCCGACCATCTCCCGCTTCTGGTCTGGCCGGACCCGACCGAAGGTGGTTGCCGTGTCGAGCGCATCCGCGAGTTCCTCTCGCCCGGAAGGCAACTCACGGGCGTCGACGGGACGGTCACCGCCGGGCAGGCCCAGCGAGCTGGCGACGGCGCCGACCGAGACCGCATTGTCGCCGGAGATGACCTTGACGGACACCTTCTGCTCGGCGAAGTAGTCCAGGGTCTCGGCGGCGTCGGGCCGCACCCGCTGCTCGAGGATCACCAGCGCCCGCGGGGTCACCCGGCCGGGCGCGCCGGCGTCGTCCACCGGCAGGTCGCTGCTGGCCACCAGCAGCACCCGCAGGCCCCGGGCACCGGCCTCCTCGGCCTGCCGGGCGGGCTCGCTGTCCGGGTCGAGCAGCACGTCCGGCGCGCCGAGCACCCAGTTCCCGTTGTCGCCGTAGGAGATTCCGCTCCACTTCTTGGCGGAGGTGAACGGCGCGATCGAAGTCGAGGTCCAGCCCGGGTCGCGGTCGCACGCCTCGGCGATCGCCAGCATGCTGGCGTTGGGGCGCGGGTCGTCGCCGGCGAGCGCCGCCAGCGCGTCCCGGACCTCCGCCTCTCCCCCGTCGCCGACGATCCGCAACTCCGACAGGCGCATCCCGTTCTCGGTGAGGGTGCCGGTCTTGTCCGCGCAAACCACGTCTACCCGGGCCAGGCCCTCGATGGCAGGCAGTTCCTGCACCAGGCACTGCCGCCGTCCCAGCCGGACGACGCCGACCGCGAAGGCAAGCGACGTCATCAGCACCAGACCCTCCGGAACCATCGGGACCAACGCCGCGACCATGCCGTTGAGCGCGGGCCGCAGCGCCTGCTCGCTGAGGAAGAGCTGGTTGTAGATGATCAGCAGGCCCGCCGGGATCATCAGGAAGGTGATGAACCGGAGGATCTTGTCGACGCCGGTGCGCAGTTCGGAGTGCACCAGGGTGAACTTGCTGGCCTCCTCCGCCAAGCGCGCCGCGTAGGCGTCCTTGCCGACCTTGGTGGCCTGGTACGCGCCGCTGCCGGACACCACGAAACTGCCGGAGAGGATCTGCTCCCCGGGTTGCTTGTGCACGGCGTCGGCCTCGCCGGTGAGCAGCGACTCGTCGACCTCGAGGGCGTCTCCCTCGACCAGTGCCCCGTCGACGACGATCTGGTCGCCTGCGCCGAGCTCGATGACCTCGTCGAGCACCACCTCGTCCGGCGCCACCGCGACCGACTGGCCGTCGCGTCGTACCTGTGGCCTGGCCTGACCGACGATCGCCAGCTTGTCCAGCGTCTGCTTGGCCCGGACCTCCTGGATGATGCCGATCGCGCTGTTGGCGACGATCAGCAGGCCGAACATGCCGTCGATGACGGAGCCGGTGGCCAGCACGATGATCAGCAGCACGCCGAGGATCGCGTTGATCCGGGTGAACACGTTGGCGCGGACGATCTCCCGCACCGAGCGGCTTGCCCGGCTGGGGACGTCGTTGGTCCGGCCGTCAGCTCGCCGCTGCGCCACCTGATCCGCGGTCAGCCCGACCGAGGGGTCGATGTCGGCGTGCAGGGTCGCGGTCGCGACGGGGCCGCCCGGGCTGTCCTCGATTGCCATGCCCGCCAGGCTATGCCAGCCGGAGCCACCAGTGCCGCTGTACACCCGGACGCAGCACGTCGACCCGCTGGCCGGGCATCGGCACACTGACCCGGGTGCCGGCTTCGCGCGCGGCCGCGAGCAGCCGGGTGACCGGCTCCGCCCACGGGTGGAACGCCAGGTTGAACGTCGCCCAGTGCACCGGGACCAGCAGGCCCGCCGCGGCGTCGCCGACGTTGAGGTCGGCGTGCATCCGGACCGCCTCCTCCGGGTTCATGTGGATGTCGGGCCAGTGCTCGTCGTACGCCCCGACCGGCAGCAGCGTCAGGTCGAAGGGGCCGTGCCGCTGACCGATCTCGGCGAACCGCGGGGTGTAGCCGGTGTCGCCGCCGAAGAACGCGCGGTGCCGCGGCCCGCGGATCACCCACGACGACCACAGTGTCGTGTTGCGGGCCAGTCCGCGACCGGAGAAGTGCCGGGCCTCGGTGCAGGTGAGGGTGAGCTCGCCGAGCACCACCTCCTCGTCCCAGTCCAGTTCGACGATCCGGTCCTCGGGCACCCGCCAGTGCCGCAGGTGCGCACCGATCCCGGTCGGCACCAGGAACGGCGCGGTCTGGGTGCGCAGCAGCGCCTCGACGGTGGCCTTGTCCAGGTGGTCGTAGTGGTCGTGGGAGATGACGACGGCGTCCACCCGCGGCAGGTCCTCGATGCCGACCGGCGTCGGGTGCAGGCGCAGCGGCCCGACCAGCGGGGACGGCGAGACCCGGTCGCTCCACACCGGGTCGGTGAGCACCCGGTACCCGTCGACCTCGATGAGCGCGCTGGCGTGCCCGTACCAGGTGACGGCCAGGTCGGCCGCGGCCGCGGGGGCCAGCGGCGTGGCCAGCGGGATGGCCTGGCGGGGCCGACCCAGCCGGCCCCGGGTGAGCAGCGCCGAGACGATGCTCGAGTCGGAGCCGCCGACCATCTGGCGGCTGGGTTCGGTGTTGTGGAAACGCCGGTCGCGGTACCGCGCCGAGCCCAGCGCGTGCGGGGCGATCGCCGCCACCGACGCACCGATCTGCGACCGCACGCCCCAGCCCACCCGGGCCAGTGCGGCCACCCCGGCCAGCGTGATCCCGGCCGCGAACGCGCTCTTCGTTCCCATCGTCCCCGCCCCGTCCCGCTACTTGCCCTGGAACATCGGCCGGCGCTTCTCCAACCGGGCCAGTCGTGCCTCGTCCATGTCCTCGCTGCTCCAGGCCGCGACCAGCGCCTCGTGCTGGTCCTCGGTGGCGTCCGCGCGGGTGCCGTCGTCGTTGAGCACGAGCTTGAGGTGGCGCAGGGACAGCGGTGCGAGCGCGGCGATCTGCTGGGCCCACTCCTGCGCGGCGGCCAGGTCGCCGATCTTGTTGGCCAGCCCGGCGGTGAGGGCGGCGTCGGCGGTCAGCCGCTCGGCGCCGAGCAGGACCGTGCGGGCGGGCCCGCCGCCTGCCAGGGCCACCAGTCGTTTGACGGTCCAGTTGTCCACCGAGATGCCGAGTTTGGCTGCGGGGACGGCGAAGTAGGCGTCGGGCGCCACCACGCGCAGGTCCGAGGCGAGGGTCAGCTGGGTGCCCGCGCCGATCGCCGGACCGTTGACCGCCGCGATCACCGGCACCGGCGCCGAGTCGATGGTGCGCAGCATCTCGAGCAGGGTGTCGAGGAAGCCGTCGGCGTACACGTCGCCGGACAGGTCCGCGCCCGCGCAGAAGGCCGAACCCGAACCGGTCAGCACGATCACCCGGGCGCCCTGGTTCACGGCCTCGTCGACAGCGTCGCGCAACAGCACACAGAGTTCGGTGTTGAGCGCGTTGCGGCGGTCCTCACGCTGCAGCTCGATTGTCACCACGTCGCCGTCCCGGCTGGTCCCGATCATGGTTGTGACCGTACCGTTTGTCCCGGGGAGGTCGCCAACATGGATTCACGCGTCGACGTGGCGGTGATCGGCGCCGGCCAGGCCGGGCTGTCCGCCGGGTACTACCTGCGACGGCTCGGGGCGGACGCGGGGTTGCGGTTCGTGGTGCTCGATCACGCGCCGGGACCGGGCGGCGCCTGGCAGTTCCGGTGGCCGTCGCTGACCCTGAGCACCGTCAACCGGGTCCACGACCTGCCGGGCATGGCGTTCACCGACGTCCTCGGCGCCGAGGCGCCCGAGACGGTGCCGGCCGCCGACGCGGTGCCGCGCTACTTCGCCGAGTACGAACGCCGGTTCGCGCTGCCGGTGCGCCGGCCGGTGCACACCCGGGTGGTGTGCGACCACGACGCCGGCGGCCTGCTGACCCTCGAGACCAGCGCGGGCACGCTGACCGCCCGCGGGATCGTCAACGCCACCGGCACCTGGGAGCGGCCCTTCGTGCCGCGGTACCGGGGCGCCGAACTGTTCGCCGGCCGCCAGCTGCACACCCGCGACTACCGGACGGCGGACGAGTTCGCCGGCAGGCACGTGGTGGTGGTCGGCGGCGGCATCTCCGCGGTGCAACTGCTCGACGAGATCTCCCGCGTCACCACCACCACCTGGGTCACCCGCCACGAACCGCAGTTCCGGGACGAGCCGTTCACCGGGGACGAGGGGCGGGCCGCGGTCGCGATCGTGGAGGACCGGGTGCGACGCGGGCTGCCGCCGGGTTCGGTGGTGTCGGTGACCGGCCTCCCGCTCACCCCCGCGCTGCGGGCGGCCCGCGAACGCGGTGTGCTGCAGCGTCTTCCGATGTTCGACGAGATCACCGCCGACGGCGTCCGCTGGGCCGACGGCGCCGCGGTTCGGGCGGACGTGATCCTGTGGTGTACCGGGTTCCGCAGCGCCCTGGACCATTTGGCGCCGCTGCGCCTACGCGGACCGGGCGGCGGCATCACCATGGACGGTCGGCTCGCGACGCGGGTGGCCGCGGACCCGCGGATCCACCTGCTCGGGTACGGACCGTCGGCCAGCACAATCGGCGCGAACCGCGGCGGGCGGGCGGCGGCGTCGGAGCTGATCGAGCACCTGGGTATGGGTAGCGCAGACACCAACCGCCAGGTCGGGTCCTCGCCGGTGCGCTAGCGCGCCCGGCATCGAGACAATCGAGACGCTGGTCGACAGCTCGCGGGACGGGTACGGCGGCGGAGCCGGCCGCCTCGACTGCCAGGTCGTCGACATCACGGTGCAAGACCTCGAGTGGTGTCTGCGCACCGCCGGACAGGCGAAGTGTCCGGGACCCGGCCACTCAGGACCCGGCCAATCAGGGCTTGGGGACCACCGCACCGACCGGCCCGACCCCGACGCACAGCGACAGTTCCGGGTCCAACGTGCGCACCCGCACGCCCGGTCCGCCGCCGTCGAGGCTGACGTAGGCGGTGTTCAGTCCGGCCCGCACCGGCACGGTGACCGGCTCGCCCTCCGCGAGGCCCACCTCGATCTCGCCGTCGCGGCTCGCCAGGTAGTTCAGCTGCACGGCCCACTCCCAGCCGGCCAGCGGACCGTCGAGCGGCAGCACGGTCGTGGCGTCGGTGACCCGGTAGCCGCAGCCCGGGACCGGGCCCTCGCCGATCGCGCGCACCCAGCTCACCTGGGCGTCGACGATGTCGCCGGAGTCGTCCATCTTGCGCAGCACCGGCGTCGACGGGGCGAACTCCGGGCGATCGGGCAGCGCGGCGAAGACGGATCCGGCCATGTTGTGCGGGTAGGCCACGGGCAGCAGCACCCAGATCGACACCGGCTGGTCGAGCATCGGAGCGTCGGCGTTCGCGGCGAGCGAGGCCTTGGCTCTGGCCAGGTAGTCCACGGTCGGGTTGTCCTCCCACCGCGCGACGAAGGTCGCCGTGGACCACAGGCTGCTCGCGACGAACGCCGCCACCAGCACCGACACCACCCCCGCCGTGCGGGGACCGGACCGTCGGCCCGACCAGCGGTCCCGGGTGGGGGCGCGCAGCACCAGGGCCAGCGCGATCGCAACGACCACCGCGCTGTCCGTCAGGTAGCGCAGCGTCTGACCCAGCTCATAGGTGGTGTCCGGCGAGGACCGCGCGATCACCATCGCCGTCTCGGAGGCGAGGACGTACGCGGCGGTCGCGATCCACACCCAGCCGACGCGGCGCTTCCACGCGAGCGTCCCCGCTACACAAGCGAGGACGGCCAGGGCCGCCACCACGACGAGGGCCTCCGGCGGCACCGCCCACGGCGGGCTCGGTGGCCAGCGGTCCCACCGCCACGGCCCGCCGAGCAGCGTCGGGAACAGTCCCCGGTAGTTCGAGTGACGGATCAGCTCGACGGTCATCTCGGGGGTGCGCTCGCCGGGGCTCGGGGTCACGACGAGGGCGTACACCGCCGCCCACCCGGCGACCACGACGGCGGACCAGGCCCACAGCCGCCGGCCCCGGACCAGCGCGGCACGCAACGGCTTCCGGTGCCCGTCCACCCGGTACGCCAGCGCGACGACGGCGAAGGCCACCACCGGCACCAGCACGGCCTTCTCGAAGAACAGCAGCGACGCGACGAACACCGCGAGCGCGGACCAGGCGTAGCGGGCCCGGCCGGTGCGGCACAGCAGCACCGCGTCCGCCGCGACCGCGGCCAGGCCGATCTGCATGGGCAGCGCGTTCAGTCCCGCCGCCCACCAGGCGAACGCGGGCAGCGTCAACGGCGAGAACAGGTAGAGCGCAAGGGGAATCAGCAGGCTCGGCCTGCGACCGAGCAGCACGACGAGCAGGCGCAGGACCGCCAGGGACGCGAGCGCCTGCAGGATCACCAGGATCAGCGCGGGCAGCGCCCACTGGTACGGGGCGAGGGTGTTCGCGATCCCGGCGACCAGGAACGCCGCAGGCATGAAGTGACCGTCGTGGTCGTAGAGCAGGAACTCGGGCGAGAGCAGCGACATGGTGCCGGCCCGCCCGGTGAGGATCAGGTCGTCCCAGTAGTAGTAGCCGCGGGCCGCCACCACCCCACGGACCAGCAGTTGCAGCGCCACCAGCGCGGCGGCCACCTGCAGGACCCGGGTACCGGTCGGGCGCCACCAGGGAGCGTCGCCGCCGACGGACGGGGCCGTCTGCGGTGAGGTGGACTCGGCGGTCGGGACTGGCGCAGTCATCGGTCACCAACCCTAGCCGGGCCCGATCACCCGGGGACCCGCCGGAATTTCCGGCGTGTCAGTCCCGTCCGTCCGCCCGCGACGGCCTCGTCAGGACGGCGACGGGGAACATCCGCCCGGACCTCGCCTCGTGCTTCGCGATCGCCGGGGCCGCGGGCACGATCGTCCGTCGCCAGAGACGGTCCCGCTCCGCGCCGGTCGCGATCCTCGCCGACACCTCCCACTCCTGACCGCGGATCCGAATCCGGGCGAACTCTGTCGCCGCGAGGTTCCGGATCCAGTCGGGATCGGTCTTCGATCCGTAGGCGGAGCCCACCACCACGTACGCATCGCCGCGCTCGAGGTAGCAGACTGGGGTCGTCCGCGGAACACGGGTCCTGCGTCCGGGCACCGTCAACAGCAGGACGGGCAGTCCCGCGGCTCGCCCGCCGAGACGGCCCGCGGACATCCGGTACCCGGCGACGCTCGCCCGGTTGCGGAACGCCAGGACGGTCTTCAGCATCGATCGCCGTCAGTCATCCGAGGTGCCGTCCGGCATGATCGCCCCCGTGAGATCGGCGCCATCCAGGGCCGCGGTGACGATGTTCGCACCGGTCAGGTGGGCCTTGCCGAGGAAGGCGCGGATCAGGATCGCGCCGGACAGGTCGGCGTCGCCGAGATAGGCACCGGTCATGTACGCGTCGGAGAGGTCCGCCCCGGCGAGGTCCGCGTGCCCCATGAAGGTCGACGTCAGGTACGCCGCCGTCAGGTCGGCGCCCCGCATGCGGGCCCGGGTGAGGTAGGCGCCGGTGAAGTTGGCGTCGTGCGCGATCACTCCGGTGAGATCGGCCCTCGTCAGGTCGGCGCCGACCAACTCGGCCGAGGTCAGGTTGGCACCCGCCAGGGTGGCGTCGGCGAGGTCCGCTCCCGACAGGTCGGCGCCGGTGAGGTCCGCTCCCGACAGGTCGGCGCCGGTGAGGCTCGCCCCCGCCAGGTCGGCGTCGACGAGATCGATGCACTCCGAGTCGCCTTGCGTCCGAAGGCTGTTCCAGGCCGCTACGTCGCGGCGGAGCAGGTCGAGAGGTGGTGTCTGCGTAATGGACGTCATCGAACCCCCGGATAGGACGAGCATGTTGACGGCGTCAACCTAGCGCGGCTTGTTGACAGCGTCAACCACCACATATCCTTCGGGGATGCAGGAACAGACCCGGGACACCCGGCGCGCCCTGATCGCGGCGGCGAGCGAGCTCCTGGCGCAGGGTGGGCCCGCGCACGTCACCCTGCGGGCGGTCGGCGCGGCCGCCGACGTGTCGCGGACGGCGCCGTACCGCCACTTCCAGGACAAGAACGACCTCCTCAGCACCGTGGCAGCCGAGGCCCTGACCGACCTGAAATCGGAGATGCAGCGCGCCGCCGCGGACACCACGACGGCCACCACCCCGCTCTTTCGGGCGTGCCTCGCGTACGTCCGCGTCGCCTGGGAGTACCCGAACCACTACCGGCTCGAGTTCGGCGACGACTACACGATCAACCCGAGCCGGGCGCTCGTCGACGCCGCCGTCGACTTCAACGGCTACTTCAACGAACTCGTCGTCGAGGCGCAGCGGAGCCACACCCTCGTCGCCGGCGACGTCCGGGAGGTCGGCCCGCTGCTCTGGGTCCTGCTGCACGGGATGGCCATGTCCAACCACCTGGTCGTCGACCGGGGGTGCGAGCCCGGGACGGGCTACAGCGCCGAGGACGCGGAGCGGGTTCTCGCCCTGGCCCTGGTAAGCCTGGCCCCGCGCTGAGCCCCGGCCCGCGCCGCCCGCTCGCGGCCGGCTACCCCATGTCGAACTCGTCGGGGTCCGGGCCCAGCCGGTTCCCGGCGTCGAGCCCGGCGATCGCCACCAGGTCGTCCGCGTCGAGCTCGAAGTCGAACACCTCGAAGTTCTGCCGGATCCGGTACGGCGTCACGGACTTCGGGATCACCACGTTGCCCACCTGCAGGTGCCAGCGCAGCGTCACCTGGGCGGCCGACCGGCCGTGCTTGAGGGCGATGCGCGAGAGGACCGGGTCGTCGAGCAGCCCGCGACCCTGCCCCAGCGGCGACCACGCCTCGGTGACGATGCCGTGCTCGGCGTGGAAGGCCCGCAGCTCCGGCTGCGCGAAGTCCGGGTGCACCTCCACCTGGTTGATCGCGGGTACCACCCCGGTCTCGTCGATCAGCCGCTGCAACTGGGCGAGCTGGAAGTTGGACACGCCCACCGACTTGGCCCGGCCGCTCTCCTCGAGCTCCGCAAAGGCCCGCCAGATGGCGACGTAGTCCTCGCGCATCGCGCGCGGCCAGTGGATCAGGTACAGGTCCAGGTAGTCGAGGCCGAGCCGGTCCAGCGAGGCGTCGAACTCGCGCAGCACGCTCTCGCGCGTCCAGGTCTCCGCGGCGCCGTTCCAGAGCTTGGTGGTGACGAACAACTCCTCCCGCGCGATGCCGGAGTGCCTGATCGCGCGACCCGTGCCGACCTCGTTGCCGTAGATGGCGGCGGTGTCGATGCTCCGGTATCCGACGGTCAACGCGCTGGTCACCGCGGTGTAGCTCTCGTCGTCGGGCACCTGCCACACCCCGAATCCGAGCTGCGGGACGGTGTTGCCGTCATTGAGGGGCACGTTCGGCACTGGGTTCGGAGAGGTCATGAACCGGAACAACCGCTCGCGCCGGGAGGATGTTCCCCCGCAGCTGAGACAATTGACTCATGAGCGCCACCCTGCACGCCGACGACCTCTCCGCCTCCCGCGGCGACCGCACCCTGTTCTCCGGCCTCGACCTCGTCGTCGCCCCCGGCGACGTGATCGGCCTGGTGGGCGCGAACGGTGCGGGCAAGTCCACGCTGCTCTCCATCCTGTCCGGCCACACCAGCGCCGAGGTCGAGGGCACCGTCACCCTGAGCCCGCCGCACGCGACGGTCGGCTACCTCGCCCAGGAACCCGAGCGCCTGCCCGGCGAGACCGTCGAGGGATTCCTCGGCCGCCGCACCGGCGTCACGGAGTCCGAGGCGGAGATGAACGCGGCCGCGGAGTCGCTCGGCGAGCCGGGCGGCGACGACCGCTACTCGCACGCCCTCGAGCGCTGGCTCGGCCTCGGCGGCGCCGACCTCCCGGAGCGGGCCGAGAAGGTGCTCGACGACCTCGGGCTCGACGTCGGGTTGCACGCCGAGATGACCTCGCTCTCCGGCGGGCAGGCCGCCCGGGCCGGGCTGGCCTCGCTGCTGCTCTCACGCTACGACCTGCTGCTGCTCGACGAGCCCACCAACGACCTCGACCTCGACGGCCTGGACCGGCTCGAGCGCTTCGTCGACGAGGCCCGCACCGGCATCGTGGTGGTCAGCCACGACCGGGAGTTCCTGGCGCGCACCGTCACCGGGATCGTCGAGCTGGATCTCGCGCAGCAGCAGATCGCGGTGTACGACGGCGGCTACGAGGCATACCTCGCCGAGCGGGAGATCGCCCGCCAGCACGCCCGCGAACGCTACGAGGACTACGCGGACACCAAGAGCGGCCTCGAGGATCGCGCTCAGATGCAACGCAACTGGCTCGAGCACGGCGTCCGCAACGCCCGCCGCAAGGCCAAGGGCGGGGACAGCGACAAGATGGGCCGCAAGGCCCGCGCGGAGTCCACCGAGAAGCAGGCCGCGAAGGCCCGGCAGACGCAGCGCCGGATCGAGCGGCTCGAGGTGGTCGAGGAGCCCCGCAAGGAGTGGGAGCTGCGGATGGAGATCGCCAGCGCGCCGCGCAGCGGCACCGTCGTGGCCACCCTCAGCGGCGCAGTGGTTCGACGTGAAACATTCGTCCTCGGTCCGGTCACCGCCCAGATCGAGTGGGGCGACCGGGTTCTCGTCACCGGGCCGAACGGTTCCGGCAAGACCACCCTGCTGCGGCTGCTGCTCGGCACGCTCACCCCGGACGAGGGCAGCGCCACCATCGGCAGCGGCGTCGCGATCGGCGAGGTGGACCAGGCACGCGGGCTCTTCGTCGGCGACGAACTGCTCACCGAGGCGTTCGGCGCGGCCGTCCCCGACTGGCCGGACGCGGACGTGCGCACGCTGCTCGCCAAGTTCGGCCTGCGCGGCGCGCACGTGCTGCGGCCGGCGAGCTCGCTGTCCCCCGGCGAACGCACCCGGGCCGCGCTGGCGCTGCTGCAGGCGCGTGGGGTGAACCTGCTGGTGCTCGACGAGCCCACCAACCACCTGGACCTGCCCGCCATCGAGCAGCTGGAACGGGCGATGGACGAGTACGAGGGCACCCTGCTGCTGGTCACCCACGACCGCCGGATGCTGGACACGATGCGCAGCACCCGGCGGTGGCAGATGGACGGCGGCCGGCTCACCGAATCCTGATCACCCGCCCAGCAGCTGCTCCCCCAGGTACCCGCCCGGAGGACAGCCGGGCGGTATCGCGAACACCGCCGAGCCGATCGGCGTGGACCAGGTGTTGAACAGGTCCGCGTCCGAGAGTCGTTGCTGCACCGGCACGAACTGGGCCTGCGGATCCGCCTGGTAGGTGACGAAGATCAGGCCCGAGTCGGACACCGCCTCCCCTGCCGGCGCCTCGTCGTAGTTGTAGGCCCGCCGGTGGAACCGCTGCCCGGAATCGGCGGAGCGGGCCAGGGCGATGTGCGAGTTCGGCGCGATCACGCTGATCCCGGACGCGTCCACCGCCCCGAAGTCCGGCTCGTCGTGCTCGGCGTCGCCGGTCAGCGGCGCCCCGTCGGACATCCGCCGGCCCATCACCACCTCGCGGCCGGGACGGTCCAGTTCGTCCCAGCCGTCGAGGTCGAGGCGGATCCGCCGGATCACCACCGAGGTCCCGCCCGCCAGCCACGGCTGCTGCGCGCCGTCCTGCCAGACCAGCGCGTCGAAGTCCCCGCTGCCAGCGCGCGGGTTGACCGTGCCGTCCACCTGCCCCATCAGGTTGCGCATGGTGGTGCCCTCCGGCTCGGTGCCCCGGGACCGCCGGAACCCGCGTTGGGTCCACCGGACGGTCGCGGCGGCGCGGGCGCCCTTGAGCAGCACCCGCAACGCGTGCGCCACGGTGACCTGGTCGTCGGAGCCGACCTGCAGTAACAGGTCACCGTCGTTCCACCGCTCCTCGAGCCGGTCGATCGCGAAGGGCGGCAACGGCTTCAGCCAGGACGGCCGCCGGTCCTCCGCCCCGGCGGCGCGGAACACGCCGGGACCGAAGCCCACCGTGACGGTGAGCCTCGCCGGCGCCGTGGCCAGGTCCGGTTCGGTGTCGGCGAGCGCGCCCCGGCCTGCGGTGAGCCGTTCCGCGTCCGACGTCCACACCTTCAGCAGCCGCACCAGCGAGGCCCGGTCGGCCCCGGGCCGCAGGTCCAGCCCGACGAACGTGGTGTGCGCCTGCGGCGGGGTCGCGACGCCGGCCTGGTGCTCGCCACGGAAGGGCACCACCGCCGGGGCCGCCTCCGCCTCCCGGTTCCCGGTCACCGCCCCGGCGCCCCAGCCGAGTGCGGCGCCGCCGACAGCAACCGCACCCGCGCCGAACAGTCGCCGCCGGGTCAGCTCAGCCACCGTGCGCCCCCTCGTCGTAGGACTCCCGGGCACCCGCGAAATCCCGTACCTGAGCGGTGAACTCGACGTCGCCTGCGTCGGCGAACCGGAAGGTGAACGGCACCTCGGTACCCGCCTGGATCGGCGCGGGCAGGTCGAAGAGCATTACGTGGTCGGCGCCGGGCTCGAGCGCGTACGAACCTCGCGGGGGCACCGCGATGCCGCCCTGCTTGCGGCGCATCACCATCGCACCGCCGCTCTCGGCCATCTCGTGGATCTCGACGCGCGGCGCGGCCGGGCTGCTCACCTCGGTGAGCAGCAGTTCGGAATCCGAGTTGTTCACCAGGGTGCCGAACAGCGCGGTCATCCCCGAGTCCGCGGCCTTGACCCACTGCTCGTCGAACGTGACCGAGGTCGCGGCCGAGTCCGGCTGCGGCGGCGCCGAACCCGGGTCGCCCGAGCAGCCGGCGACGGCGAGTCCGACGGTGACGAGGCCGGCGATCGCGAGGCGGGAACGGGTGAACGTGATCATGACTGGATCTCCTTGGTTGCGAGCGTCTTCGACTGCGTGGACTTCTTCGACCGGGCGGACGCGACGAGTCCGAGGAACACGTCGACGACCAGGAACGCCGCGAGGGACAGGCCGAGCAGGGGCACGAACAGGCCGACCGCCAGCGCGACGACGGCCACCACCGCGACCACCGGCAGCCGCTGCCTGCGCAGCGCACCCCGGCGCGGCGCGGCACCGAACGCGGCGCCGGACGCGCGGGTGGGCCGGCGCCGCCACCACATCAGGTAGCCGCGTGCGATCACGGTGATCAGGGCGACCGCGAGCGCCGCGAGCGCCACCTGGTTGGCGAGACCGAACAGGGTGCCCATGTGTAGTGCGATGCCCCAGGAGGTGAGCTTGGCCGCGAGCGGGCCGTCGGCGAAGTCCACCCGGTCGACGACCCGCAACGTGTACCCGTCGACCGCGATCGAGTCGCCGCCCGCCTTTGCCGTCTCCTTGACCGTCCATGCGGTCGACACGTCGGCGGGGATCCCGACCGACAGCTGGCCGGTCAGCCCCTGGGCGCGGGCCACGTGCAGCACCCCGTCGATGGCGGTGACGTCCACCGGGTCGGCGCCGGACGCCGCGTCACCGGCGGGGCCGCCGTCCGCGGTCGGGGCGGCGCCGTGCCCGTCGTGCTCTCCCCCGCCGGCCGCCGGGGCACCGCCGAGCGAGGTGTTCAGTGCCGGTGCGTTCCAGCTCATCTCGGCGCGGACCGTCTTGATGTTGGCGCCGGCGTAGTCGGACCAGGACAGGCCGGTGGCCGAGAGGAACAGCAGGCCGAGCGCCGCCCAGGCACCGACCGCGCCGTGCCAGTTCAGTGTCAGGCGGCGCCCGGTGAGCGAGCGGTCGACGGTCAGCAGGCGAGCCTTCTTCCCGCGGGGCCGGTCCGCGCGCGCCTTGTTCCACCACAGGTACAGGCCACCGAGGACGATGACGAACAGCCACGACGCGGCCAGTTCGGAGTAGAGGTTGCCCACGTCACCGAGGTGCAGGTTCTTGTGCAGCGCCGACAGCCAGGCCCGCAGCGGCAGGTCACCGGAATCGGTCTCCAGCGCGCCGAGCACCGTCCCGGTGCCCGGGTCGACGAAGACGCTGCTCTGCCCGGACCCGACGTCGGGGTCGTCGAAGAGCACGCGGGTGGTGCCGCCCGGGTCGGCGGTCTGCACCGACTGCAGGGCCGACGCATCGCGACCGTCCAGGGCGGCCTGCACCTGGGCTGACTCGGCGACCGGTTGCTCGACGACGGGCGCCCGCAGGTAGCTCCCGTACACCCAGCTCTCGAGGGTCGGGGCGAACGCGTAGACGAAGCCCGTCAGCGCGGCGATCAGCAGGAAGGGGCCGACAAAGATGCCGGCGTAGAAGTGCAGCCGCAGCATCAGCGCGCGCAGCGGTCGGGTGTTCTTCGGTGGCGGCGAGTGTTCGCGCACGCCGGTGGTTTCGATGACAGTCATGGAGGTCGCTCTCGTCGATCAGACAGGGGCGAGGGCCCGCACGGCACTGAGTCGCTTCGCTGCTCAGTCGGCGCACTGCTCGCGCGCGGCACTGCTCAGTCAGCGCCGTGCTCAGGCACGGCACTGCTCAGGCACGGCGGCACCCTCGTGGGCGCGGTCCCGACCGGTGTCGGGATCCGCGAAAGCCGCGCACCGGCCTGCTCGGCCGAGGGTGCGCGGGGTGAGGTGTGTTCAGACGAGAACGGGTGGCCCACGCCGGGGCGTGGCGGCGCGGCACAGCGCGGAGACGATCGGGTGGACGTCCACGACGGGACGCCAGGTACGGGCCCGTTCGGCAACGGGGATCGCGGCGAATATCGCGGCCACGACGGCGCGCAACGCGGCCTCGGTGCGCGGACCGATCCGCTCGGCCGCGGCGATCGCGGCCGCACAGACCCCGATCGCGAGCACGTGCGCGACGACCATGCCGAGGCTGGGCACCGCCGAGTCGGACACCCCCGAATGGTGGCCCCCGACGCCGAGCGTCAGGTGCGCCCCGACCTGTCCGGCCGCGAGGACCGCGACCAGGGCGGGCCTGCCGGAACGGAGCACAGGGATGGCGGCGCTGACGCCGACCAGCACCGCGGCGAATCCGGCGAGCAGCACCAGCGTGGAGCCGGACGGGAGGCCCCCGCCTGCGATCCCGTGCGCGGCGACCGCCACGGCGACGGTGACCCCGCCGACGGCGGTGCCACGCACTCGGCGAGAGAGCTTCTCACCTGGGCCGACACGCATGCCCGAACCGTACTACACCGCGTCGTACCCCTCGGCCGCAGCCGCCGGGAGCCCGGAGTCGAATACGGACAAACTTGACAGAGTGTTGGGTTTTCCCAACACTCTGATGCATGAGTCCGGTACGGCGCGGGGAGTCCCGCCCCATCCACAACCGCATCGGCGTGCTGCGCGCCGAGCGGTCGCTCAGCCGGGTCCGGCTGGCCGAGCTGATCGAGGTCAACCCGCAGACGGTGGGCGCCCTCGAACGCGGCGACCACTACCCGAGCCTCGACCTCGCGATGCGGATCTGCGAGGTGTTCGGCCTGCCCGTCGAGGCCGTGTTCTCCCGGACCGAGTTCACGCCGCTCTCCGACGTGGTCTACCGGCGGCCCGACCGCACCGACAACCAGGAGGGCGACGCCCGCGATGTCTGAGCCGAATCTCGTCGAGCGCTACCAGGCGTACCGGGTACGCCGGTTCCTCGCGAACTCCGAGAGGTGGCGCGACATGCTGCCCGGTTGGCGCACCCGGCGACGCCGCCGGGCACTGGCGGTGGCCCTGCTGATCACATTCGCACTGATGCTGGCGGTGGCGGTCACCTGTCACTTCTACGAGTGGGCACCGCTGCTGTGGCTGCCTGCGTGCGCGGCGTTCCTGCCCGTCTGGACCTCGCTGGCCATCGTCTCGGGCCGCCAGGGCGACGCGCCGACCGAGGCACTCGACGAGTGGGAGGTCCAGCAGCAGAACAGCGCCCGCTCGATCGCCCTGAGCGTCACCCAGTGGCTGATGATGATCCCGGTGACGTACCTGATCGTCGGCAGTGTCGTCACCGGAGGCGACCACGGCACCATGGCCTACACCGGCGGGCTGCTCACCCTCACCATGCTGATGATCGGCGGCTGTCTGCCCACCGTCATCGTCGCCTGGAGCCAGCCCGATCCCGAGCCCGACCCCGTAGTGGACCACCCAGAGGAGGCGGCATGACTGCCGGCAACACCCTGACCATCGACCGGATCTGCAAACGCTACGGCGACGTCGTGGCACTCGACGACCTCAGCTTCGAGGTGCGCCCCGGCGAGATCTTCGGCTTCGTCGGCAGCAACGGCGCGGGCAAGACCACCACCATGCGGATCACCCTCGGTGTGCTGTCCGCCGACTCGGGCGAGGTCCGCCTCGGCGGGCGGCCCGTCGACCTGGACGTGCGCCGCACCATCGGCTACATGCCGGAAGAACGGGGGCTGTACCCGAAGATGAAGGTCGGCGCGCAACTCGCGTACCTCGCAGAGCTGCACGGACTCTCGCGTCGCGACGCCCACAGCGCGGTGGCCCGCTGGACCGAACGCCTGGGGATCGACACCCGCGTCGAGGACACCGTCGACTCGCTCAGCCTCGGCAACCAGCAGCGGGTGCAGCTGGCGGCCGCACTGGTACACGACCCCGCGGTGCTGGTGCTCGACGAGCCGTTCTCCGGACTCGACCCGGTCGCGGTGGACGTGATGAGCGAGGTGCTGGTCGAGAAGGCGGACGCCGGTGTGCCGGTGATCTTCTCGAGTCACCAGCTCGACCTGGTGCAGCGGCTGTGCCACCGCGTCGGCATCATCGCCGCGGGCCGGATGCGTGCCGTCGGCACCGTCGAGGAGTTGCGCGGCGGCGGCCAGACCCAGCTGGTGGTGCACGCCCCGTCAGCCCCGGACGGCTGGGCCGAACCGCTCGACGGGGTGCGGACGCTGAGCCACCAGGACGGTCACACCGTGCTCGCCCTGGACCCGGGCGCCGACGACCAGGCCGTCCTCGCCGCCGCCCTGAGAACCGGCCCGGTACACGAGTTCTCGCTGCAACGGCCCTCCCTGACCGAACTGTTCCGAGAGGTGGTCGCCGCATGAGCGCCCCGACGTCACCCGCGTTGAGCCCGGCCCGCGCCGTCGGCCTGGTCGCCCGCCGCGAGTTCCTCACCCAGGTCCGCAAGAAGAGCTTCCTGATCAGCAACCTGATCATCCTGATCGCGATCATCGGCGGCATCGCCGCGTACGCGCTGTTCTCCGGGAGCGATGAGCCCAGCCGCACCACCGTCGGGCTGGTCGGCGACCAGTCGTTGACCGCGACGCTGGTGTCCGTCGGCGACGCCGCGGGGACGCCGATCGAGGTCCGCGAGTTCGACGACGAGGCCGGTGCCCGCGACGGCGTCGAGGCCGGCGACGTCGAGGTGGCCGTCATCCCCGCCGCGGACGGATCCGTCACGGCCGTCACGGAATCGGAGCTCGACCCGGGCCTGCGCATGGTCCTGGACGTGGCGGTCGCGGAGCAGGCCCGCGCAACCGAGCTCAGCGCGCAGGGCGTCGACACCGCCGCGCTGAGCGCGGCAACCGGTCGCGCCGTCGTCACCGTCGACACCCTCGAGGCGCCGGATCCCGAACGGGGCCAACGCCTCGCCCTCTCGATCGCCGCGGTGGCCCTGCTGTACATGCAGATCCTGATGTTCGGCATGTACGTCGCGATGGGCGTCGTCGAGGAGAAGTCGAGCCGGGTGGTCGAGCTGCTGCTCTCGACGCTGCGTCCGTTGCAGTTGTTGTGGGGCAAGGTCATCGGCATCGGCGCGGTGGGGTTGGTGCAGCTGGTCGCGTACGGCGCGGCGGGCCTGGGCGCGGGACTGGCGACCGGCGTCCTCACCGTCACCGGCACCGCCATCGGCGTGTTCGCGGGCACCCTCGGCTGGTTCGTGCTCGGCTTCACCTTCTTCGCGGTGCTCTACGCCGCGGCTGGGTCGATGGTCTCGCGGCAGGAGGACGTCAACTCCACCGCGATGCCGCTGACGGTGCTGATCATGGCGATGTTCTTCACCGCATTCTCGGTGGTGAGCGACCCGGACGGCACGCTGAGCAACGTGCTCAGCTGGATCCCGCCGTTCTCGGCGATCCTGATGCCGCTGCGGATCGCGGCCGGGGTGGCCAGCACGACGCAGGTGGTCGGCACCGTCGCGATCATGCTCGCGGTCACCGCGGCGCTGTCGGTCGTCGCGGCGAAGATCTACCAGCGTTCGGTGCTGCGGGTGGGCAAGACCGTGTCCTGGCGGGAGGCGTTCGGCCGCTGAGCGGGGTTATGGTCGGGCGATGAGCCAGCGCCTGTCCGCCCACGAGATCCTCGACCTGGTGCTCGACGCCGGCAGCTTCGTATCCTGGGACGCTGCCCCGATCGCGGTCGACGCCGACGCATCCTACCGCGCCGACCTCGACGCGGCCGCCGCGAAGACCGGCCTGGACGAGTCGGTGATCACCGGCGAGGGCATCGTCAACGGCCGGCCGGTGGCAGTGATCGCCTGCGAGTTCGGCTTCCTCGCCGGGTCGATCGGCGTCGCGGCGGCCGAGCGGATCGTCGCCGCCGTCGAACGCGCGACCGCGCGGTCGCTGCCGCTGCTGGCCTCGCCGACCTCCGGCGGCACCCGCATGCAGGAGGGCACCCTCGCGTTCGTGCAGATGGTGAAGATCGCCGCGGCCATCGCCGTGCACAAGGCCGCGCACCTGCCGTACCTGGTGTACCTGCGCAACCCCACCACCGGCGGGGTGTTCGCGTCCTGGGGTTCGCTGGGGCACGTGACCGTCGCGGAGCCGGGCGCGCTGGTCGGATTCCTCGGCCCGCGGGTGTACCAGGCGCTGTACGGCGAGGAGTTCCCCTCGGGCGTGCAGACCGCCGAGAACCTCTACCGCAACGGCGTGATCGACGGGGTGGTGGCGCCGAAGTCGCTGCGGCACCTCGTGATCCGCGCGCTGCGGGTGCTGACCGGCGAGTCCGACGCGGTCGTGGACCCGCTGCCGGAACCCGCGCACATCCCGGACGTGCCTGCCTGGCAGTCGGTGATGCTCTCCCGGCGGGCCGACCGGCCCGGCATCCGGGCGCTGCTGCGGCACGCCGCCACCGAGCAGGTGCCGCTCAGCGGCACCGGGCAGGGCGAGACCGACAAGACGGTGCTCCTCTCGCTGGCCCGGTTCCGCGGCGCCCCCTGCGTGCTGTTCGGGCAGGACCGCAGCGGCCAGTCCGCGCAGCACACGATGGGCCCGGGCGCGCTCCGCGAGGCGCGCCGGGCGATGAAACTGGCCGAGGAACTGCGGATCCCGCTGGTGCTCGTCATCGACACCCTCGGTGCGTCGCTGTCGAAGGAGGCGGAGGAACGCGGGCTCGCCCCGGAGATCGCGCGCTGCCTCGCCGACCTGGTCACCCTCGACACCTCGACGGTCTCGGTGCTGCTCGGCCAGGGCACCGGCGGCGGCGCGCTGGCCCTGCTGCCTGCGGACCGGGTGCTCACCGCGCAGAACGGGTGGCTGGCCCCACTGCCCCCGGAGGGCGCCAGCGCCATCGTGCACCGCGACACCACGCACGCCCCCCGGATGGCGGCCGCCCAGGGCATCCGGTCGCTGGACCTGCTGCGCGACGGCATCGTCGACGCGATCATCCCGGAACTGCCGGACGCCGCCGACGAACCGGTCGAGTTCTCCAAACGGGTCGGCGCGGCGATCGCCCGGGAGCTGGTCGCCCTCGCAGGCGAACCCGCCGCGGACCGTCACACCGCCCGCGTCGCCCGCTACCGCAACCTCGGGCTGCCCCGGTGAGCCCCGCCGCGAACGACCACGACTACGACCACGCCGCGCTGGCCCGGTTCGAGCTGTTCCTGTTCGCGGCGGTGGCCACCGTGCTGATCACCCGCGCGTACCTCGCGGCCACCGGCTACCCGCAGATCGGCGGCGGCGCCCTGCACATCGCGCACGTGCTGTGGGGCGGGCTGTTGATGGCCGGGGCGCTCGTCGCGGTGCAGATCAGCCAGGGCAGCCGGGTCCGGGTCCGGGCCGCGCTGGTCGGCGGCATCGGGTTCGGCCTGTTCATCGACGAGATCGGCAAGTTCGTCACCGCCGACGTCGACTACTTCTTCCAGCCCGCCATCGCAATCATGTACGTCGTCTTCGTGCTGTTCTACCTGGTGGTGCGGGAGCTGCTGCTGCGGCGGCCGTTGACCGACCGCAAACGCCTGGCGGTCGGCCTCGGCGCCCTCGCCGATCTCGCGCTCGGCCAGCTCGACGAGGTCCGGTACCGGTCCGCGCTGCGCGTCGTCGACGGGGTGCGGGACCCGAGGTTCGCGGACCTCGCGGGCCTCGTCCACGCCGGGCTGACCTCGCAGACCCCGCCGGCGCGGGGGCTCGAGTCGAGGATCACCCACGCCCGCGACGCGATCGCCCGGCGCTCGACGGCGGTGCTCTCGCACTGGCTGGTGCGCCGAACCGTCCTGGTGCTGTTCGTGTTGCAGGCCGCGGTGTCCGTCGTCGGGGTGGTCGTCTCGCTGGTCGTCGACGGCAGCTACGAGACCGACGACGTCGCCGACCTGATGGTGCAGCTGTCGAGCGCGGTTTCCGTCGTGCTGATCGTGGCCGGGGTGTGGCTGCTGTTCCGCGGACCGTACCTGCGGTCCCTGCGGCTGCTGCGGGCGTCCATCGTGGTCAACCTGCTGGTGACACAGGTGTTCCTGTTCGCCGAGAACCAGCTCGGCGCGCTCACCGGGTTCGCCTTCTCGCTCTTCCTGCTCGCCGTCCTGCGCATCGCCATCCGCACCGAGGAGGGCGTCGCGCTCACCGAGGCGCCGGAGGCCTCGGAGACCGGCGCGGTCACTCCGGCCTAGGACGTGCCGCCCGCCGCGATCGACGGCACGATGACCGCGACCAGCACCGCCGCGTTGACGGCCTCGACCGCCCTGCGCACCGCGGCGCCCGCCCACTCTCCTTCGGCGATCTCCTTGGCGCGCTTGTTGACAGCGCGCCGGTCGCCGTCGGGAAACACCTTCGCCGTCGCGTCGACCGCGGCGAGCAGCGAGACCAGTGCGGAGGTCCGGGGCGACGGGGCGGCGCCGCCGATCACCGCGTCACGCAACTCGGTTCGGAGCTGACTTTCGTGGGTGTCGTCGACGGCGGGCCACACCGTGGTCGGGAAGATGCCGAGCAGTTTCGCCTTGCCCTCGCGCACCCAGCCCTTCGCCACGATCCGTTCGAGCACCGCCTCGCGCAGGCCCTTGTCGAGCTTCTCGATGGCCCGCTCCGGCTTCATCGGCTTGGACTCCCGCAACCGGGCGACCGCCCGCGCGAGGATCGCGTCGTCCGGGGCGGACTCGCTGCGCAGCACCAACCGCCCCCGGCGCACCTCCTCGCCCTCCCCGGCCGGCTCGACCACGCCGTCGAGCGCGAGCTCGAGCAGCACCGCGCCGGCGAGCACGCGCGGCAGCGCGGCGCTGTCCACGACGGGCTTTCCGGTCTCGTCGTCCAGGAGCAGCAGCAACAGGTCTTCGGCGAGCAGCGTCATGGCTCCACCGTACGACGGACCGAGCGGTGGAGCGGTCAGGCGGCGGTCAGCGCTCCCCGCCCGATGCCGGCTCCGACGCCGCGAACTCGGCTCGCCGGCGGCGCACGACCCGCACCGCCACCAGCGCGAACAGCACCAGCACGACCGCCAGCAGGATCCCCGCATCGGAAACCCGCCGCGCCCAGTCGCTCAACGTCACCTGGAGCGAGAACTGGTCGTCCACACCCATCACGCCGCCGAGGTTCGCGGTCCCGTCCGTGACGAGGAAGAGCACCCCGAGCCCCACGAACAGCAGGCCGGACACCAGCGACGTCGTGTGGGTGCGCACCGGCCCGAGCGCGATCGGCCTGCCCCGCAACCACGTTCTCCGGCCCAGGTCGAACCGGTCCCACAGCAGCGCCAGCACGAAGAGCGGGACGGTCATCCCCAACGCGTAGACGGCCATCAGCAGGCCGCCGTAGCCGACGCCGCCGCCGGCCACCGCGATCGTCAGGACGCTGCCGAGCAGTGGCCCCGAGCAGAACCCGGCGAACCCGTACACCGCTCCGAGCGCGAACACCGACACGGTTCCGGAGACACGGACCGACCCGGCGGCGCGTTGCGCGGGGGCGAACGCGAATCCCAGGCCGAACACCGTCATGACACCGAGCGCGATCAATACCAGACCGCTGACCGTCGTCACCGTCTCCCGGTGCGCGGTCAGCAGCGATCCCATCGCCCCGAGCCCGGCACCGAGCGGCACGAGCACCGCCGCGAGGCCGAGGTAGAACACCGCGGTCCGGGCCGCGAGGCGCCCGGCACCGTCGAAGGCGTACGCGAAGAAGGACGGCAGTAGCAAGGCCGAGCAGGGGCTGACCAGTGAGAGCAGGCCACCCAACAGCGCACCGAGCAGTCCGACGTCGGTCACGGCAGTTGCCCACCGGTCTTCTCGATCAGCTGCTCGAAGGCAGGCAGGGGCTGGGCACCGAGCACGGGATAGCCGTCGATCACGAACGACGGAGTGCTCGCCACCCCGATCATGTTGGCCTCCATTGCGTCCGCGGCGATGGCGGCGTCCACCGAGGTGTCCGCGGCGTCACGGTCGAAGCGATCCAGGTCCGGCACGCCTGCCTGCTGCGCGAATCCCCGCAGTGCGGCGTGATCGAAATTCGGGTGCCCGCGATCCGGCGCCGCCGCGTAGAGCGCGGAGTTGAACTCCCAGAACCTGCCCTGCGCGGCCGCCGCCCGACCGGCGCGCGCGGCGGCCATCGACTCCTCCCCGAAGATCGGCAGGTCACGCCACTCGATCCGGAGCTTCCCGGCCTCGACGTACTTGTCGACGAGCTGTGGCTCGGTGTCGCGACTGAACTTCGCGCAGAACGGGCAGCGGTAGTCCGAGTACACGACCATCACCACCGGCGCGTCGACCGGTCCCCGCGCCAGCGGGTCGCCCTCCGTCCGTCGGGCCAGGTCCCCGACGGGCCCGATACCCGGATCCAGATCCGCCGTCGCCGATGCCGTCGGTTTGTCCGGGGCGCCCGTCCGGTCCAGTACGAGAAGACCCGCCAGCACCAGGGCGACAACGCCGAGCGCTCCGAGCAGCCACACGTCCCACCTGCTCGCGAACGGCCTGCCCTGCGACTTCATCCGAACTCCATTCGTTCCAGCACACCGACCCGCACCTACTATCGGCGATAGTACATGGACCTACTATTCTCCTTAGTAGTCAAGCAGGCCGGCACCGACGAAAGGGTTCGAGCACCGTGGCCGAAATCTCCTGCAGTGGAATGTATTTGGCTCGCGCGCTCACGGCGGGTCTCGTGACCGTGATCGCGGTCGGCGTCCCGACGGACATCATCGACACCCCGTTCTTCGGACGCGAGGTGCCCGTGCGCTGGTGGGAGTACCCGGTCCTCGCGGCCACCGCCATCCTGACCGCCCTGTGGTTCGGCCTCCGCCCCGTCGCCCAGGAACGCCGTCCGACCGGGGCGGCGGCCGGGGTGGTGCTCGCGGTGTTCGCGGTGGGCTGCCCGGTCTGCAACAAGATCGTCCTGCTCGCGATCGGCACGAGCGGCGCCCTCGGGTTCTGGGCACCCCTGCAACCGGTGCTCGCGGTGATCTCGCTCGCCCTGTTGACGGTGGCCGTAGTGCTGCGCCGTCGGCAGAGTCTGTGCGGTCCGGCCTGCGCCGTCCCCGCCGCGGATCGCGACGTCGCCGGTCAGGCGCCGAGCATCGCGCAGTAGGCCGCGAGCGCCGCGACCACCACCGGGACGGTCCCCAGCACCGGCAGCGCCGACAGGGTGAGCGCGAGCGGATAGTCCAGTGCCCGCGCCCCACGACGCGGGTCGCGCAACCCCGACAGCCACACCACACGATCCTCGACGAAGCCCGCGGCAGGCGTCGGCACCGGCCGGGAGCCGCCAGGCTCGTCGTGCCACCGCTCCAGCGCCGCGCACACCGCGGACGGACCACACGACGCGGCGGCCTGGCGGTCCGCGGACAACTCCACCAGCACCCGAACCCACGTCGCGCCCACCCTCGCCAGCGGGACCGCCGGGACCGCGGCGCGCAACGAGTCGGCCCACGCGACCAACAGGTGGTGACGCCCCCGCAGGTGGGCGCGTTCGTGCGCCAGGACCGCCGCCCTGGTCGGTGGTTCGAGATCGACCACACCCGTTCCCAGCACGATCGCCGGCGAACGGCCGCCGATGCTGTACGCCGCGACCCCCGGCCCGACGAGGTGGACGACGTCGTCACCGTCGGCCGGGTCGCGCCGTCCCACCAGGCGCAGCACCGACGCGTGCTCCTCCGTCACCCGGCGATGCCGGCGCAGACCCCGCGAGACGACCAGCACGATCCGTCCGGCCAACAGCAGGCCGACGGCCCAGAGCGCCGCCTCGACCGCGAGCAACCAGGGGACGGTGCCGTTCTCGCGCAGGGCGGCGACGCACGAGAGCGTCGAGGCGGGCAGCAGGTGCCAGCGATCCCCCGGTCGCACCCACAGGACGAGCGGCACGGCCGCCACCACGCCGACGAACAGCGCCTGCGACGTCAGCCAGGCCGCGAGCGCCACCCGCGGGTGCCGGTGCGGCGCGGCGAGCCGGCCGAGCCAGTGCGGCGCCGCGAACCCGAGAACCGCCGCGGCGACCAGCAGCCCGATCGCGGCGATCACCCGGCACCGCCGGGTCGACGCGTCCGGGTACGGCGAGCGGCCCGCCGCAGGATCCTCGACTCGTCCTCCGAGGCGGAGTTCGCGAAGTGCAGCATGACCTGTTCGGCGTCACCGCTCGCGCGGAGCACCTGGCGAAGCAGGTCCGCCGCGGTCTCCTCCCGGCTGCGCGCCGCCCGGTACCGGTAGGCCCGTCCGACGCGCTGCCGGGACACCATGCCCTTGGTGTGCAGGTTGTCGAGGACGGTCATCACGGTCGTGTACGCGAGCGGCCGCGGCGGCTGCAGTCGATCCATCACGTCTCGCACGCGGACCGATTCGTCCACGCTCCACAACACGTCCATCACCGCGGTCTCGAGGTCACCGAGTCCGATCACGCGGCCACCCCACCGGCGCCCGGGAGACCGGGCCTCTCGTCAGCGCGGGTTCCGCTCGCTCGTGCCATGCCGCAAGTACAGGACGCCACGAATCGCGAGTCAAGTTCGGACGGTGCCGTTCGAACTGGGCGGCCCCGCGGACGACCGCGTCGGCGGCCGCCCGGACGACCGTTCGTCGACGCTGCCGCGCCGATCACCGACGGACCCGGCCGCGGACCGCGCTTTCTCGCGGTCCGCACGCCGCGGTCCCCTAGTGTTCAGTGCGCGTCACAGGCAACCAAGCACGGGGAGAGGACAGCGATGAGTGCAGTCGAGCGGGCCGGCGGATCGTACGCCGAGGCCTTCCGTCGGAGCGTCGAGCAGCCGGAGCAGTTCTGGCTCGAGGCCGCGGCGGCCGTCGACTGGGACGTCGCCCCCACCCGCGCCCTGGACTCGTCGTCGGCCCCGATGTACCGCTGGTACCCGGACGCGACGATGAACACCTGCCACAACGCGCTCGACCGGCACGTGGCGGCCGGCCGGGGTGACCAGGCCGCGCTGATCTACGACTCCGCCATGCTCGGCACCACCCGCACCTACAGCTACGCGCAGCTGCTCGACGAGGTGTCCCGGTTCGCCGGAGTGCTGACCGCGCAGGGCATCTCGGCCGGCGACCGCGTCATCGTGTACATGCCGATGATCCCGGAGGCGGCCGTCGCAATGCTCGCCTGCGCGCGCATCGGCGCGGTGCACTCGGTGGTGTTCGGCGGGTTCGCCGCCGCCGAGCTCGCCGCCCGCATCGACGACGCGGAGCCCAAGGCCCTGGTCACCGCGTCGGGCGGGCTGGAACCGGGGCGCACCATCGAGTACCTGCCGATGGTCGAGCGGGCGCTCGGGCTGACCGACAAGGCGCCCGCCGTGGTGGTCGTCAAGGACCGTCCGGGCATCCCCGGCGCCGCCGCCGACTACGCGGGCTGGCTGGACTGGGACGCCGAGGTGACCGCCGCCGCCCCAGTGGCCTGCGTGTCCGTCGCCGCGACCGACCCGCTCTACATCCTGTACACCTCGGGCACCACCGGGAAGCCGAAGGGCGTGGTCCGGGACAACGGCGGGCACGCCGTCGCGCTGACCTGGTCGATGCGCAACCTCTACGACATCGGCGTCGGCCAGGTGATGTGGACGGCTTCCGACGTCGGCTGGGTCGTCGGGCACTCGTACATCGTCTACGGCCCGCTGCTCGCCGGCGCCACCACCGTGATGTACGAGGGCAAGCCGGTGGGCACCCCCGACGCCGGAGCCTTCTGGCGGGTGGTCCAGGACCACCGGGTGCGGGCGCTGTTCACCGCACCGACCGCGATCCGCGCAATCCGCAAGGAGGACCCGGAGGCAAAGGAGCTCGCCAAGTACGACATCTCGTCGCTGGTGACGCTCTTCGCCGCGGGCGAGCGCCTCGATCCCGACACCTACGAGTGGGCGGGCAAGGTGCTCGGGGTCCCGGTCGTCGACCACTGGTGGCAGACCGAGACCGGTTGGGCGATCTGCGCGAACCTGCGCGGACTCGAGCCGATGCCGATCAAGGCGGGCTCCCCCACCGTCCCGGTGCCGGGCTACCGCGTCGAGATCCTGGACGGCGAGGGCGCGCCGGTCGAGGCGGGCACCGAGGGCAACATCGTCATCGCCCTGCCGATGCCGCCGGGCACGCTCGCCGGGCTCTGGCGCGACGAGGACCGGTACGTCAGGTCGTACCTGTCCACCTTCGACGGCTACTACCTCACCGGCGACTCCGGGTACATCGACTCCGACGGCTACGTGTTCGTCCTCGGCCGCAGCGACGACGTGATCAACGTCGCCGGGCACCGGCTCTCCACCGGCAGCATGGAGGCCGTGGTCGCCGAGCACGTCGAGGTCGCCGAGTGCGCGGTGATCGGGATCCGGGACGAGCTCAAGGGCCAGCGGCCCAGCGGCTACGTGGTGCTCAAGTCCGGTTCCGAGATCGATCCCGAGCAGTTGCGGAAGGAACTCGTCGCGATGGTCCGCGACCAGATCGGCGCCGTCGCGACGTTCCGCGACGTGACCGTGGTGCAGGCCCTGCCGAAGACCCGGTCCGGCAAGATCCTGCGCAAGACGATGCGTCAGATCGCCGACCACGACGAGTACACGGTGCCGTCCACGATCGAGGACCCGGCGGTGCTCGACGCGTTGGCCAAGCTGCTCGGTCCGGACGCCTGACGGGAAGCGCCTGCCGACGATCCGCGGGGCGGGCGCAGCCCGGGCACCGGCAGTGCCCGTCGGGCGCGGACCGTCGCCACCGTTCCGCGGCCGGTCGGTAGGCCGGCGCCACGTCCGGCGGCATCGGCAGGTCCCGTGCCCATCCGGGTACTGGCCCGGTATGACGGGTCGTCTCGGGGTTACGGTCGAAAGGAGCCGTCTGACCCATCCGACCGGCCTACGGCGTCGAACCACCACTGACACGGTTGTCCGCTACCGGAAGGTGTGACCGCGATGAACCTCGTCAGCGCCCTGCTCGCCGCGGGATCGACACTGCTCCTCGCAGTCCCCGCCCAAGCCCAGACCGCCCCGCTGGCACCGGTGCCCGCCCTCGACGTCGCCCGGTACACCGGGACCTGGCTGCAACTCGCCGCGGTACCGCAACCGTTCAGCCTCGCGTGCGCCCGCGACACCCGGGCGACGTACTCGCTGCTCGACGCCCGGAACGTCCGGGTCCAGAACACCTGCGAGACCTGGTCCGGGGGCCGCAACGAGATCGTCGGCAACGCACGGGTCAACGACCCGGTCACGAACGCCCAGTTGCACGTCAGCTTCCCCGGCGTGTCGTCCCAGGACTCACCGGACGGACCGACGAACTACGTCGTGACCTACCTCGCCGACGACTACTCGTGGGCGTTGGTCGGGGACCCGGCCCGCTTCTCCGGCTTCGTGCTGTCACGGGTCCCGGCCGTCACCGCCGAGAGGTGGAGTCAGATCCGTACCGTCGTCGAGTCCCGCGGGTACAACTCGTGCCTGCTGCTCACCACACCCACCTCCGGCGGCCGCGACGGCATCCGTCCGCTCTGCACTCTCTGACGGGGTCAGGGTCCGCTCGAGTTCCGGCGGGCGGCGGCGCCGGTGATGTTGTTGACCATGCCCTTGAAGATGACCCAGTGGAACGGCAGGATCGCGTACCAGTAGGCGCGGCCGGCGATTCCGCGGGGGAAGAAGATCGCCCGCTGGTCGAGCCGGGAGCCGTTCGGCGCCACAGGATGCACCCGCCACTCCAGCCAGGCGCCGCCCGGTGCCCGCATCTCCGCCCTCAGTCTCAGCAGGGCGCCGCGGTCGATCTTCTCCACCCGCCAGAAGTCGAGCGCGTCGCCGGTCTGGAGGCGGCGCGCGTCACGCCGGCCGCGCGTGAGACCCACCCCGCCGACCAGCCTGTCCAGCCAGCCGCGGACCGCCCATGCCAGCGGGAAGGAGTACCAGCCGTTCTCACCGCCGATGCTCTCGACCACCTGCCACAGCGTCTGCGCGTCCGCCGCGCAGGTCTTGCTGCGTTCGTCTGTGAACACCACCTCGCCGGCCCAGGCCGGGTCGGACGGGAGGGGGTCCGACGGCGCTCCCACCGGCGCGGCGTTCGCCCATGTCGTCTCCACCTCACCCCGCTCGATGCGGCCGAGCGCCAGCCGCACCGCCTCCCGGTACGGGGTGAGTCCGCCCGCGGGCGGCGCAACGATGTCGTCGATGTCGTGCTCGGTCATCACCGCGTCGTTGTGCAACGACTCGATCAGCGCCCGCCCCAGACGAGGCGGGATCGGGGTCACCAGCCCGATCCACAGGCCGGCCAGCCGGGGCGTCAACACCGGAAGGACCAGGATGCGACGGTTGGCCAGACCCGCGACCTGCGCGTAGGTCTTCATCATGTCGCCGTAGCGCATCACGTCCGGTCCACCGATGTCGTAGGTACGACTGCACGGCAGCGGGGCGTCCGCCGCGGCGACCAGGTAGTGCAGGACGTCCCGCACCGCGATCGGTTGGATCCGGTTGTCCACCCAACGCGGCGTCGTCATCACCGGCAGCCGGTTGGTCAGGTGCCGGATCATCTCGAACGAGGCCGAACCGGATCCGATGACCACACCGGCCTGCAACGCCATCGTCGGGATTCCCGAGTCGATCAGGATCCGCCCGACCTGGGTGCGGGAACGCAGGTGCGCCGACAGTTCCACCCCCGCCGGGTGCAGCCCGCCGAGGTAGACGATGCGGGACACGCCCGCGGACCGCGCCGCGGCGACCACGTGCTGTGCGCCGCGTCGCTCGGCGTCGACGAACGCCTCGCCCCCGCCCATGGAGTGGACGAGGTAGTAGACGACGTCGATGTCCGTGAACGCCGCGGTCAGCGAGTCCGTGTCGTCCAGGTCGCCGCGGCAGATCTCGACGTCAGGCGCCCACGGCACGTCCCGGAGCTTGTCCGGGGACCGCACCAGCACCCGAACCGAGTGCCCGGCCGCGAGCAGTCGGGGTGTCACCCGGCCGCCGATGTAGCCGGTCGCACCCGTGACCAGCACGCGCAGGTCACCCATCACTCGACGATAGCCCTGCCTCAGCGCCCGAGTTCGCCGAGTCGCGCCAACGACTCGCGACGCTCGACGGCATGGTCGACGATGGGGTCCGGGTATCCGGACGGCCGGCCGGACTTCAGCGCGTGCACCGCGCCGCCCGGGACCCCGCGCAACTCCGGCACCCAGCGGCGCACGTACTCGCCGTCCGGGTCGAACTTCTCGCCCTGAGTCGTCGGGTTGAACACCCGGAAGTACGGCGCCGCATCGGTTCCGCAACCCGCGGTCCACTGCCAGCCGTGCTGGTTCGAGGCCAGGTCACCGTCGAGCAGGTGGGCCATGAAGTATCCGGCCCCACGCCACCAGGGCAGGTGCAGGTCCTTCACCAGGAAGGACGCGACGATCATCCGGACCCGGTTGTGCATCCAGCCCTCGGCGAGCAGCTGACGCATCCCGGCGTCGACGATCGGGTAACCGGTTCGTCCTTCACACCATGCGGCCCAGGATAATTCGGCATCCGGACCCGTGTCGTACCGGATTGCGTCGAAGCGGCTGTCGTAGTTGCGCCGGGCACTGTCCGGGCGGTGGTAGAGCACGTCGGCGTAGAAGTCGCGCCACGCCAGCTGGCGCCGGAAGGCCTCCGGGCCCGCGCCGCGCATGCGGGCGAGATCCGCGAGGACGGTGCGCGGGTGGACAGACCCGTACTTGAGGTCCACCGACAGTCGGCTGGTCGCATCGAGGTCGGGCCGGTCCCGAATCCGGTGGTAGTCGGCGAGGTCGCCGTCACGGAACCGCGCCCACCGTTCGAGCGCGGCCCGCTCGCCCGCCGGCGGCCCGCCCGACGCTGCGGGCCGCGGAACCGACACCCGCGCAGGCAGTTCCGGATCGAGCCAGGCCGCGGCGTCGGCCGAGCCCGCCGCGGGTCCGCGCCAACCGTGGTCGAGCCAGCGACCGAAGTACGGCGTGAACACACGGTAGGGGCCGCCGTCGGCCTTCGTCACCCGGCCCGGCGCGACGGCATAGGGCGAGCCCGTCCGCACCAGCTGCACCCGCTCGGCCACCGCGGCATCACGCCTGCGCCCATACGGCCCGTAGTCCGCGCTGACATGGACCTCGCTCGCGCCGACCGCCGCCGCGACCGAGGGCACCATCGACACGGGATCGCCGCGCACGACGCACAGGCGGCCGTCCAACTGCTCGTCGAGAGCCGACAGGCTGCGGAACAGGTGGTCACGCCGGACTTCACCGGACGGCCCGAGAATCGACTCGTCCAGGACGAAGAGCCCGAGCACCCCGTCGACTCCGGTCTCGGCCGCCGCGGACAGCGCCGGTAGGTCCCCGGTGCGCAGGTCACGTCGAAACCACATGACGGAGGCAGGCATGGATGTCTTTCTACACCTGCCCGGCGGGTGCGGGCAGAATGCAGGGGTGACCGAACCCGCCATCGCCACGGTCCTGGTCGTCGACGACGACCGGGACGTCCTGCTCTCGCTGCGGCGCGGCCTGAGCCTGTCCGGATTCGAGATCCTCACCGCGGCCAACGGCGCCGAGGCGCTGAGCGCGGTCGCCGACCGCTCCCCCGACGCCATCGTCCTCGACATGAACATGCCGGTGCTCGACGGCGCCAGCGTGGTGACCGCGTTGCGCGCGATGGGCAACGACATCCCGATCTGCGTGCTCAGCGCCCGATCCTCGGTGGACGACCGGATCGCCGGGCTCGAGGCCGGCGCCGACGACTACCTCGTCAAGCCCTTCGTGCTGGCCGAACTCGTGGCCCGCATCCGGGCGATGCTCCGCCGCCGCGCGACGCCGCCGCCGGCACCGGCACCGCAGGGCGCCCTGACGCTGGGCGCGCTGACCGTCGACCTGCTCGGCCGCCGCGCCATCGTCGACGGCCGCGAGATCGAGCTGACCAAGCGGGAGTTCGAACTGCTGGCCGCGCTCACCCGCAACAAGGGCGTGGTGCTCAGCCGCGAGCGACTGCTCGACCTGGTCTGGGGATACGACTTCGTGGCGGACACCAACGTCGTCGACGTCTTCGTCGGCTACCTGCGCCGCAAGCTCGAGGCCGACGGCCACCCGCGCATCCTGCAGACGGTGCGCGGGGTCGGGTTCGTGCTGCGGGACGCCCCGTGAGCTCCCGCCGGTCCTACTCGCTGCGCGCCCGCGTCGCCGCCGCCACCGCACTCGGCGCCACCGTCATCGTCGCCGCACTGGGAATTTTTGTCGCCCTTGCAATCTCGAGAAACAATATGAGCCAGCTCGATCGTCGCCTGGAGACCGCATCGAGCGTGCTGATCGCCAACGTCACCGCCGCCGCGTCGTTCCTCCCGAATCTCGGCGACGCCGGCGCCTTCGCCGTGACCATCCGCGCGGGGTCCGACGTCATCATCAGCACCCCCACCCGACTCCCCCCGCTCGAACCCGGCGCCGCGACCGTTGTCGTCGACGGCACCGCGTACCGCGCCAACACCAGCCCGGTCCCCGGCACCGACAGCCTGGTCTCGCTGGCCGTCCCCGCGTCCGAGGCCCGGGACATCACCGTCGACCAGCAGCAGTGGGTGGCGGTCTCCGGCGTCCTGGCCGTGGCCGCCGCGGCCGGCCTCGGCTGGATCTTCGGCGGCCTCGCGATCCGGCCGATTGCCGCACTCACCCAGTACATCGGCAACAGCACCCCGGAACCCGGGCCGCTGCCGAAGGTCTCCGGGGTCCGCGAGGCCGAGGAGCTGGCGGAGGCGCTCGAGCTGATGCTTGCGCGGATCGCCGAGGCCCAGGCCCAGTCCGCCGCGTCCCTCGAGACCGCACGGGACTTCGCGGCCGCCTCCGCACACGAACTGCGCACGCCGCTGACCGCGATGCGCACCGACATCGAGGTACTGACCACCCTGCGGCCTGACGGCGCCCAGCGCGCGGAGATCCTCGCCGACCTGGAGCGCACCCAGGGCCGCGTCGAGGCCACCCTGTCCGCGCTCGAACGGCTCGCGTCGGGCGAGCTGTCCAGCGAACGCGACCACGTGCCCACCGACCTGGTCGAGCTGTGTGACCTCGCCGCCCAGGACGCCGTGCGCCAACTGCCCGGCGTCGCGGTGCTGGTGGAGTCCGACCCGTCGCTGGTCATCAAGGGCCTGCCTGCCGGCCTGCGGCTCGCCCTGGACAACGCGATCGTCAACGCGGTCCGGCACGGCGGGGCGTCGACGGTGGTGCTGGCGGCCCGGCGCACCGGGCCGGGCACCGTGACCGTCACCGTCGACGACGACGGCACCGGCGTCCCGGTGCCCGAGCGCGAGGCGGTGTTCGAGCGCTTCGCCCGGGGCTCCGGGGCCGCGCGCGGCGGGTCGGGTCTGGGCCTGGCCCTGGTTGCGCAGCAGGCCCAATTGCACGGCGGCCGGGCCCGTTTCGAGGACAGCGGCCTCGGCGGTGCGCGGTTGGTGCTCGAGTTCGCGGCGCCGCAGGACTGACACCCACCCGCCGACGCGGCGAGGGCCCCGCATCGGTGTCGATGCGGGGCCCTCGTCCGTGCGGAGACTGCTAGTTCGTGCCGAGCAGGTCGATCACGAAGACCAGCGTCTTGCCGGAGAGCTGGTGCCCGCCACCGGCCGGGCCGTAGGCCAGCTCCGGCGGCACGGTGAGCTTGCGGCGTCCGCCGACCTTCATGCCGGGGATGCCCTTCTGCCAGCCCGGAATCAGCTGGGCGAGCGGGAACTTGACGGAGTCGCCACGCAGGAACGACGAGTCGAACACCTGGTTCGAGTCGTACTCGACACCGTGGTAGTGCACGTCCACGACCGCGCCGGGCTGGGCCTCCGCGCCGTCACCGACCTCGATGTCCTCGATCACGAGCTCGGCCGGGGCCGGACCGGTGGCCGGTTCGATCACCGGCGCCGCAGGCGGAACCACGACGTCGAGCAGGTCGATCACGAAGACGAGCGTCTTGCCGGAGAGCTGGTGGCCGCCCCCGGCCGGGCCGTAGGCCAGCTCCGGCGGGATGGTCAGCTGACGACGTCCGCCGACCTTCATGCCGGGGATGCCCTCCTGCCAACCGGCGATCAGGCCGGCGAGCGGGAACTTGATGGACTCGCCGCGGCTCCAGGAGGAGTCGAACTCCTCGCCGGACTCGAACTCGACGCCGAGGTAGTGCACCTCGACCTTCGCGCCGGGGGTCGCCTCGGCGCCGTCGCCGACGGTGATGTCCTTGATCACGAGCTCGGTGGGCGGGGGGCCCTCCTGAAACTCGATAACCGGTCCGTTGGTCATCAGGGTTACCTGCTTTCCAGGTCGGTGTAGTTGCGTTCGGTGTAGCCGGTGTAGATCTGACGCGGACGGCCGATCTTGGTGGCCGGGTCCTCGTGCATCTCACGCCAGTGCGCGATCCAGCCGGGCAGCCGGCCCATGGCGAACAGCACGGTGAACATCCGCGTCGGGAAGCCCATCGCGCGATAGATCAGGCCGGTGTAGAAGTCCACGTTCGGGTACAGCTTGCGCGAGATGAAGTACTCGTCGGTCAGGGCCGCTTCCTCGAGCGCCTTGGCGATCTGGAGCAGTTCGTCGTCGCCGCCGAGCTTGGCCAGGATGGTGTCCGCGGCCTTCTTGGCGATCGCCGCGCGCGGGTCGTAGTTGCGGTAGACGCGGTGCCCGAAGCCCATGAGCTTCACGCCGTCTTCCTTGTTCTTGACCTTGCGGACGAACTCCGTGACGTCGCCGCCGTTGGCCTTGATCTCGTCGAGCATCTCGAGGACGGCCTGGTTGGCGCCGCCGTGCAGCGGACCCCACAGCGCGTTGATGCCTGCCGAGACCGAGGTGAACAGGTTGGCGTCCGAGGACCCGACCATCCGCACCGTCGACGTGGAGCAGTTCTGCTCGTGGTCGGCGTGCAGGATCAGCAGCATGTCGAGCGCCTTGGCGACCTCGGGATCGACCGCGTACGGCTCGGCCGGGAACCCGAAGGTCATCCGGAGGAAGTTCTCCACCAGCGACAGCGAGTTGTCCGGGTACAGGAACGGCTGCCCGACGGACTTCTTGTACGCGTAGGCCGCGATGGTCGGCATCTTCGCGAGCAGGCGGGTGGTCGACAGCTCGACCTGCTCCGGGTCGTCGGGGTCCAGCGAGTCCTGGTAGTACGCGGACAGCGCGTTGACCGCCGACGAGAGCACCGGCATCGGGTGCGCGTTGCGCGGGAAGCCGTCGAAGAACCGCTTGAGATCCTCGTGCAGCAGCGTGTGCCGCTGGATGCGGGTGGTGAAGGCGGCCAGCTCGTCGACGGACGGCAGCTCGCCGTAGATCAGCAGGTAGCTGACCTCGAGGAAGGTGGAGCGCTCCGCCAACTCCTCGATCGGGTATCCGCGGTAACGCAGGATGCCCTCGTCGCCGTCGATGTAGGTGATCGCGGACTTGGTGGACGCGGTGTTGACGAATCCGGGATCGAGGGTGGTGTACCCCGTCGCGGACAGGAGCTTGCCAAGCTCGATTCCGTCATTGCCCTCGGTCGCCTCGGCGATGGTCATCGCGTGTGCGCCACCGGGGTAGCTGAGCGTGGGCTTGGTTTCATCGGCAGCGGGCACGGAGGATCCCTCTCAAACTCGAACCTTGCGAATAGCAGATATCAGTCGAGTAGAACCTAGTCTCTGTCCCGTTCGATTGCCCAGCGAGGGTCGCCGCGACGCGACGTGCGCCACAGCCGTCGCGGCTCGGCGGCACCCGGGTCGGTCAGAGCGCGCCGAGGCCCCAGCTTCCGCTCCAGGTCTGGTTCGGCTCGAGAACCAGCTGGTCGATGCCCGAGTTGAAGGCGTCCGGCGGGCAGGTCATCGGCTCGATCGCCAGCGCCCGACCGCGGCCCGGGTAGCCCTCGACCGCGGGGTCCGCGGTGTACACCTGGATCCAGCCGAACCGACGGTCCGTCCACAGCACCGTGCCGGTGCCGTCCGGTGCCCGCAGCACGTGCCGGGCGCGGCCGTCGGGGTCCGGCACGATCGAGCTGAACGGGTCGTCCAGCTGCACCCCGGCGAGGCTGCGCGGCGTGGTGAAGTCGAACTCCGTCCCGTACACCGACTGCGAGTTGCCTGCGGGCAGCAACCGGGCCGGGTCGAGCGGCAGCCGGGTGCCCGCGGTCAGCGTCAGCGTGCAGTCGTCGAGCGGAACGTCCCCGACCCGCAGGTACGCGTGCATGCCCAGGCCGAAGGGCGCGGGCATGGCACCGATGTTGGTCGCGGTGTGGGTGACCACCAGCCCGTCCGGCCCCAGCTCGTGGCGCACGCTCACCTGCAGCGGGTACGGCCAGCCCTTGTGCAGGCCCACCCGGATCGTCTGCTCGACCGCGCTGGCGGTGTGCTCGACGAGCTGCCACTCGTCCCGCCGGACCAGTCCGTGCAGGGCGTTGTGCCGCTCCGGTTCGGTGATGGCCAGGTGGTGCTCGACGCCGTCGAAGACGAAGTGCCCGTCCCGGATCCGGTTCGGCCACGGCGCCAGCACCAGTCCGGCCGAGAGCGGCGGCTGGTCCTGCGCGGGCCAGGTCTCGGTCAGCGCCACACCGTCACGTTCGAGCATCCGCAGCGCGGCACCGCGGGAGACCACCTCGGCCCGGTAGCCGCCGAACCGGATCGGGTAGGTGCGCACGTCGGTGGACGTGACGGTGGTGGACGAGAACTCAGGCATGCGCCCAGTGTCCACGATTCGTGTCAGGCGGACACTGAATCACCGGTACGGGCAGGCCCGACGCGGTAGCGGAGCAGCGCCGGGAACGCCAGGCACACCGCGACCACCCCGACCACCACCAGGATGCCCCCGCCCGCCGCCGCGGCCGCGGTGCCGACGGCGGCGGCCGTCGCGCCGTGCAGCACGTCGCCCATCCGCGGGCCGCCCGCGACCACCACGATGAACACGCCCTGCAGGCGGCCGCGCATCTCGTCCGTCGCCACCTGCTGGAGCATCGTGCTCCGGAACGCCGCGGAGATCATGTCGACCGCGCCGCCGAACGCCAGGAACGCCAGCGCCACCCACAGCAGCACCGGCCCGCTGTCCGGGCTCGCGAACCCGACCGCGACGCCGAAGCCCACCATCGCCAGGCCCCACAGCACGATGCACACCACCACGGCGCGGCCCTGGTACCGCACCCCCGGCAGCCAGCCGGAGAAGACGCCGCCGAGCACCGCCCCCGCCGACATCGCCGCGAACAACAGACCGAGCGCGATGCCGCCGGTGACCGGGTCGCCGAAGGTCTCGTTGGCGATCTGCGGGAACAGCGCCCGCGGCATCCCGAACACCATCGCGACGATGTCCACCACGAACGAGGCCAGCAGCACCTTCTGCGTCGACAGGTAGCGGAACCCGTCGAGCACCGCACCCAGCCCGGCCTTCTTCGTGTGTCCGGTCGGCGGCAGCGCGGGCAGCGCCAGCACCGCCCACAGCGTCGCCATCAGCAGCACCGTGTCGATCAGGTACAGGCTGGCCAGCCCGATCGTCGGGATCAGCACCCCGGCCAGCAGCGGACCGGCGATCGCACCGAACTGCACCACCGTCATGTTCAACGAGTTGGCCGCGGGCAGCTGCTCGCCCGGGATCAGCCGCGGGATGATCGCGGCGCGGGTCGGCTGGTTGACCGCGAAGAACGCCTGCTGCACCGCGAACAGCCCGAGCACCAGCCACACGTTGTCCATCCCGGCGGCGGCCTGGGCCCAGAACAGCAGCGAGGTGACCGAGAGGCCGATCGTGGTGATCGCCATCAGCCGACGCCGGTCCATCACGTCCGCCAGCGCCCCACCCCACAGCCCGAACACCACCAGCGGGACCAGGCCGAACACCCCGGTCAGTCCGACATAGCCGGAGCTGCGCGTGATCTCGTACACCTGTTGCGGCACCGCGACGACGCTGAGCTGGGCACCGACGACGGTGACGATCCCGGCCACCCACAGCCGGCGGAAGTGCGGTTCGCGGAGCGGGGTGGTGTCGGCGAGCAGCCGTCGCTTCCGGCCCCCGGTCACGGGTGCCGTCGGATCACGGCTGCAGCCGCTCGGCGGACCAGCCGTCGGCGACCCGGGTGACGAGCACCCGGTTGTGCATCCGGTTGGCCCGGCCCTGCCAGAACTCGACGGTCTCCGGGCGGATCAGGAACCCGCCCCACTCGGGTGGCGTCGGCACCTCGTCGACGCCGGCGAACCGCGCGGCCGTCTCCGCGAGGCGGTCGTCGAGCGCGGCCCGGCTGTCGATCGGCCGGGACTGCGCCGACGCCCAGGCCCCGAGCTGTGAGCCCCGCGGGCGGGTACGCCAGTACGCGTCGGTGACCTCCGGCGCGACGCGCTCGACCGGGCCGCGCACCGTGACCTGGTGCGCGAACGCGGTCCAGGCGAAGGTCGCCGAGGCGTAGGGCGCGGCCGCGAGCTGCCGGGCCTTGTTCGATCCGTAGTTGGTGTAGAACACCAGGCCGTCCTCGGACAGCCCCTTGCACAGCACCGTGCGCGACGCCGGCCGTCCGGCCTCGTCGACCGTCGCCAGCACCATCGCGTTCGGCTCCGCGACACCCGCGTTCCGGGCCTGGTCGAGCCACCGGCGCAGCAACGGCAGCCAGCCCCCGACCAGCGCCTCCGCGCTCAGATTCGATTCCGGTACAGGGGGATTCGACCCCTGCACCGCGTACCCCACCCGCATCGCGGCGAGGTCCGCTTCAACGCTGGGCTGGTTCTCTGAATCGGGCGACACAGGCCGACACGTTACTCCCGGGTATGCCCTACCCAGATGTGCCATGCAAGGGGATAGAGTTCGTCGCAGACCGGACCCCGCAATACGTGGATTGCTCCCGCGATTCGCACCTCCGGGGTTACCAGTTGCGCAGCGTTCTGTGCCTGCAAACCAAGCACGCGCTCGCACGGCGGTGAAACTTAGTCAGTGGTGCGGCCCCGACCGGCGGCACTGAAGATGAGGAGAGTCCACTAACAATGGCAGCGAGCGCGGTAGTACCCGAGGATTTTGTGAGTGGACTCGAGGGCGTCGTCGCCTTCACCACCGACATCGCCGAGCCGGACAAGGACGGCGGCGCGCTGCGCTACCGCGGCGTCGACATCGAGGACCTGGTCGGCAACGGCGTCACCTTCGGTGACGTGTGGGCCCTGCTGGTGGACGGCAAGTTCGGCCAGGGCCTGCCGCCCGCCGAGCCGTTCCCGCTGCCGATCCACACCGGCGACGTGCGCGTCGACGTGCAGGCAGGCCTGGCCATGCTCGCCCCGATCTGGGGCTACGAGCCGCTGCTCGACATCGACGACGACACCGCCCGCGACCAGCTCGCTCGCGCCTCGGTGATGGCCCTGTCCTACGTGGCGCAGTCGGCCCGCGGCATCTACCAGCCCGCGGTCCCGCAGAAGGTCATCGACGAGTGCTCCACCGTCACCGGCCGCTTCATGACCCGGTGGAAGGGCGACCCGGACCCGAAGCACACCGAGGCCATCGACGCCTACTGGGTCTCCGCCGCCGAGCACGGCATGAACGCCTCGACGTTCACCGCCCGCGTCATCGCCTCCACCGGCGCCGACGTCGCGGCCTCCCTGTCCGGAGCCATCGGCGCGATGTCCGGCCCGCTGCACGGCGGCGCCCCCGCCCGCGTGCTGCCGATGATCGAGGCGACCGAGAAGTCGGGCGACGCCCGCGCGCTGGTCAAGGGCATCCTCGACCGCAAGGAAAAGCTGATGGGCTTCGGGCACCGCGTCTACCGCGCCGAGGATCCCCGCGCCCGCGTGCTCCGCGCCACCGCCAAGCGTCTGGGCGCCGAGCGCTACGAGGCCGCGGCCGCGCTGGAGCAGGCCGCGCTCGCCGAGCTGCGCGAGCGTCGCCCGGACCGTGCCATCGAGACCAACGTCGAGTTCTGGGCCGCGGTGATCCTGGACTTCGCCGAGGTGCCCGCGCACATGATGCCCGCGATGTTCACCTGCGGCCGCACGGCCGGCTGGTGTGCGCACATCATGGAGCAGAAGCGCCTGGGCAAGCTGGTCCGCCCGGCCGCGATCTACACCGGCCCCGAGCCCCGCACCGCCGCCTCCGTCGAGGGCTGGGACCTGGTCGGCAAGGCCTGACCACAGCGTTTCGCAGCACTCGATCCAGCCCGACGGCCGGGCCGCTCACACCGAGCGGCCCGGCCGTCTCGCACGGCCGTCTAAACTACCCCTACATCAGGGCCCCTCAACGCTTAGGACACATTGACCAATGGCTGACGCAACTGCACCGATCATCCCCGCGGACCTCAAGCCCGCCGACGGCCGTTTCGGCTGCGGGCCCTCGAAGGTGCGCCCCGAGCAGCTGCAGTCCCTGGTCGACGTCGGGGCCTCGGTGTTCGGCACGAGCCACCGCCAGAAGCCGGTCAAGAACGTCGTCGGCCGCGTCCGGTCCGGCCTGGCCGACCTGTTCTCGCTGCCCGAGGGCTACGAGGTGGTCCTCGGCAACGGCGGCACCACCGCGTTCTGGGACGCCGCCGCGTTCGGCCTGATCCGCGAGAAGTCGCTGCACCTGACCAACGGCGAGTTCAGCTCCAAGTTCGCCTCGGTCGCCAAGGGCAACCCGTTCATCGGTGACCCGATCGTCGTCTCGTCCGAGCCGGGCAGCGCCCCCGTGCCGGTCTCCGACCCGTCCGTCGACCTCATCGGGTGGGCGCACAACGAGACCTCCACCGGTGTCGCGATCCCCGTCTCCCGCCCGGCGGGCTCGGAGAACGCCCTCATCGCCATCGACGCCACCTCCGGCGCCGGCGGCCTGCCCGTCGACATGGCCGACGCGGACGTCTACTACTTCGCCCCGCAGAAGTGCTTCGCGGCCGACGGCGGCCTGTGGGTGGCGCTGATGAGCCCGGCCGCGCTCGAGCGCGTCGCCGAGATCAAGGCGTCGAACCGCTGGACCCCCGAGTTCCTCTCGCTGCCCATCGCGGTGGACAACAGCTCCAAGGACCAGACCTACAACACCCCGGCCCTGGCCACCCTGCTGATGTTCGCCGACCAGATCGAGTGGATGAACGGCAACGGCGGCCTGGACTGGACCACCAAGCGCACCGCCGACTCCTCCTCGCGCCTGTACAACTGGGCCGAGGCCAGCGAGTACGCGACCCCGTTCGTCGCCGATCCGGCGCACCGCTCGCAGGTCGTCGGCACCATCGACTTCGACGACAAGGTGGACGCCGCCGAGGTCGCGAAGATCCTGCGCGCCAACGGGATCGTCGACACCGAGCCGTACCGCAAGCTGGGCCGCAACCAGCTGCGCGTGGGCATGTTCCCGGCCATCGACCCCGAGGACATCACCCAGCTGACCAAGAGCATCGACTGGGTCGTCTCGCAGCTGGGCTGAGCTCACCCGCCCGAGCACTGACGACTGCAGCCCCCGACCTCGAAAGGTCGGGGGCTGCAGTCGTATCCGTGGGTACTAGCTGCCGAAGCTTCCCAGCACGCCTGCGAGCAGGCCCTGGACGAAGCCCAGCGGGTTGTCTGCGGAACCGCCGGCGGACGCGTCCTTGCCGCCGGTCACGGTGACCTTGACCGCCGCGATCGGGTCCTGGTAGTCGGTGTCGCCCTCTTCCTTGCACTTGGTGCGGACCTGGTACTCGCCGTCCGCGAAGGTCTTCGAGGTGCCGGTTCCCGACGCGTCGACCAGGATCTGGCCGGCAACCATCTTCGCGCCCTCGACGAGGAAGCTCTCGCCGACCTTCGTGGTCTTGTCGAGGACGGTGGCGTCGCCCGCGTAGACGGTGCCCTCGCACTTGACGAATGCCTTGGTGGTGTTCAGGCCGGTCATCGCGATGGAGATGGTGCCCTCGCCCGCGTTCGCGGTGACGGTCGCGGCGCTGGTGACGGCGGCGGAACCGACCGCCGGGGTGGCGATCATGCCGAGAACGGAGAGTCCGCCGACGGCGCCGACGGCGGCCAGGTGCCGCTTCATTGAGGTAGCCACGAGGCAGTTGTCCCTTTCGATCGGTGCGGCATCCAAAGAGTGCCCACACACATGTTTAGCCCGCCCTAAATTAGGACAGGCTAAACATATGCATGCGTACCGCCGGAGTCAACGGCTACGTCGGGCTACCCGGCGATGATCGCGTCGGCCTCGATCTCGATGAGCAGGTCGGGGGCGATGAGTGCACTGACCTCGAGGATCGTGGTCGCGGGGCGGATCTCCCCGAAGACCTCACCGTGCGCGAGGCCGGCCTCCTCCCAGCGGCTCATGTCGGTCAGGTACATGCGGGTACGGATGACGTCCGACGCGCCTGCGCCGGCCTCCTCGAGCGCGGCCACGATGCGGCGCAGGGCCTCCCGGGTCTGCTCCGCGAGGCTGTCGCCGCCGACTGCGCCGTCAGGGCCGGAGGCGGTGGTACCGGACACGGACACCTGCTGGCCGATCCGCACGGCGCGTGAGTAACCGATCTTCGACTCCCAGTCGGAGCCGGACGAGATGTTGTTTCGATTCGACATCCCGTGATTGTGTCAGGGCAGTCCGGACGCAGCGAAGCGCAGGAAGGGAACCAGCGCCTCGTCGCTCAGGTGCGGTCCGCTGACACCGGTGCCGTCGTGCGCCGATCCGACCACGTCCGCACAGCTCAACGCGAAATGCGGTCCGCCGCCGAGCAGCCCGGCGTACTGCGCCGCCGCCGCGCCGAAGACCACCCGACTGACCCCGGCCCACACCATCGCCGCGCTGCACATCGGGCAGGGCTCGCCGCTCGCGTAGACGGTCGCCCCGTCCAGTCGACTGCCGTTGCCCTCGGCGCACGCGGTGGTGATGGCGTCGAGTTCGGCGTGCTCGGTGACGTCGCCGGAGGTGGCGACCGAGTTGGCGCCCTCGCTGATCACGGTGCCGTCCGCCCCGACCGCCACCGCACCGAACGGCCGGTTGCCTGCTTCACCGGTCTCGGCCGCCAGCGCGATCGCGCGACGCAGATGCGCCCGGTCGACGTCGTCTATCTCGTCAACGACTTCGGGCTCGACACCTTCTGTTCTCGGCATGCCAGACCTCCCTGGAGGACGCTTCGGCCGTCGGGACGGTCCGGCTGAGCACGAGGGTGTTGTCGTCGTGCCGAGATCGCACGGTGCGCCCGAAAGCCCTTCTCCGAGCATATTCCCGACGGCGGCGGACCGAGAGGGAACCGGTGAGAATAGCGCGCCGGTAACCAGGTCCCGACACCGGCTTATGGGCGTGTCCTGCGCGTCGCGAATCACGAGTCGATTACAGTCCCATCCGCGGAGTATCGCGAGCGGCGCGATGAGGAGGTCATGGTGCGAGAGCTTCGAGTGATCGGACTCGAGCCCGGAGGTACACATGTCGTGTGTGCCGACACCGAGAGCGGTGAACGCTTCCGACTCCCGGCCGACGACAAGCTGAGGGCGGCCGCGCGCGGCGACATCGCGCGGTTCGGCCAGATCGAGATCGAGACCGAAAGTCAGCTGCGCCCCCGGGACATCCAGGCCCGGATCCGCGCGGGCGCGACCATCGAACAGGTCGCCGCCGACGCCGGGGTCTCCCTCAAGAAGGTCGAACGCTTCGCCCATCCCGTGCTGCTCGAGCGCGCCCTGGCCGCACAGCGCGCGCAGCGCGGCCACCCGATCCGCGAGAACGGGCCGACCGTGCAGACGCTCGCCGAGATCGTCGCCCTGGCCTTCCGGGCCCGCGGGCACAACCTCGACGACGCGGACTGGGACGCCTGGCGCGGCGAGGACGGCCACTGGGTGGCACAGCTGCAGTGGCAGGCCGGGCGCACCCGCAACGCGGCGCACTGGCAGTTCCAGCTCGACGCGCACGGCGGCACCATCGTTGCCCTGGACGTGGCGGCGACCGACCTGCTCGACCCCGACTTCGGGCGCCCGCTGCGCAGCCTGGCACCGGTGTACGAGGTCTCGTTCGAGGACACCGTCCCCGACGAGGAGCCGGAGACGGTCCCGGAGCCCGAGGTCGTGACCGAGTCGGGTTCGGACGCGGTCGAGTTCACCGCCGACGAGTACGACGAGGAGCCGGAGCCGGAGCCGGACGAGGCACCGACGTCGCCGTCGACCGCCGACGAGGCCCTGCCCAAGGTCGCCCCGCAACACCAGAGCGGACGGGACAAGAAGGGCAGGCCCTCGCTGCCGTCCTGGGACGACGTGCTGCTCGGCATCAGGAGCAGCGGCCGCGGCTGACGGCCCCACCGCGAGCCCGGGGAGGCCCGAGCGCCCGTGGGCCGACCCCGCCCGACGCCCCGGGTGCGGCACCCCGTTTTTCGGCACCGTCCGTCGTACGCTGCTAGCAACGGGACCGAAAGGCAGGTACGGGGCGTGCGGGGAAAAATATCAACGATCTGGTACGTCGACGCCCCAGACCCGGCGGCGGTGCTGCGCGCTCGACCCGAATCCGACGCCGACGCCGCCCAGGCACTGGTCGGCGCCCTCTACCCCCGGACGAACGTCGCCCCGCTGCGGTCCGGCACGCTGGCCGCCTCCACCGGCGTGGAGCCGGGCGAGGTGTTCGTCGGCAGCTTTCCCGACCTGACCGTGGTGTGCGGGTCGAACCTCGCGGTCCACAAGCCGTCGACCCTGGCCGAGTCCTGGACGCGGCCACTGGCTTCCGAGAAGACCTACCTCGTGTGCGCGGACCCCGAGCAGTCCTGGGCCTCGTTCGCGTACTGGGAGCGCGGCGAGCTGCGGCGCTCGTTCAGCGCCACGCCCGTCAACATCTACGAGAACCTCGGCCTGCCGCTGCTGTGGGAACGGTCGTACTGGGCGGGCGAGCACCCGCTGGCCTTCCCCGCCGGTGCGCTGCCCGATCCGCAGTCCCTGCCGTTCGACCCCTGCGAGTTCGCGGAGGCGGCGAACGCCGAGTGGCTGGGCTACCGCTACACCCCGCCGGTCCGTGACCGCGAGCTCGACCCGAGTGCGATCGGGCTGTGCGGGTTCGCCGTCTACCCCGAGGGCGAGGAACCGCCGTCCGGGCCGGCCCGTCCCCCGCTCGGCGCGGCCCGCCCCGGCGAGCGCGGGCTGCGCGGCTGGCTCCGGCGGCACTCAGCGAGCGCCGGCCACTAACCCCAGCCAGCCGACCGCGACGCCTGCCACCGCACCGACCACCAGCCAGCGCCAGACCGGCGCAGCGCGCCACTCCCACAGGGTCGGCGCCACCCCGGCCGCTACCACCAGGTTCACCACGACCGCCAGCAGCGGGTGCACCGCGATCATCGCGCCGCCGCAGGCGATCACCGCGACCGCGACGACGGCGGCCGCAAACCCCGCCACCACCAGCCCGGTGGCCCAGGGCGTGGTGTCCGCGGCGGGACCGCTCACCCGCCGGTCCTCACCCGTTCGTAGAACGCCATCGCGGCCGCCGTCGCCACGTTCAGAGAATCGGTCCCCGGCGCCATCGGGATCCGGGCCCGGACGTCGGTGTTCCGCATCGTGTACTCGGACAGCCCCGGCCCCTCGGCGCCGAGCAGCAGCGCCACCCGGTCCCCGGTCATCGCCTCCGCCAGGGTCACCGCGGACGGGTTCGGCGTCAACGAGATGATCTGAAAACCCTTGTCCCGCAGCACGTGCAGCCCACGGGGCCATTCCGGGACCCTGGCGAACGGCACCCGCAGCACGTGCCCCATCGACACCCGCACCGCGCGCCGGTACAGCGGGTCAGCACACCGGTCCCCGAACAGCACGGCATCCACCCCGAGGCCGGCCGCATTGCGGAACATCGACCCGATGTTCTCGTGGTCGTTGACGCCCTCGAGCACCGCGACGGTGCGGGCCCCCTCGAGCACCTCGTGCAGGTCCAGTTCCGGCGCCCGGTGCGCGGCGGCGAGCACCCCGCGGTTGAGGTGGAACCCGACCACCTCGGCCATCACCTCGGCCGTGGTCCGGTAGAACGGCACGTCCACGCCGTCGAGGTCCGCGGACAGCTCGGTGAGCCGCCGGTCCACGCCGAGCAGGCTGATCGGGGGGAAACGCGAGGAGAGCAGCCGCTGCGCGACCAGCACCCCCTCGGCGATCACCAGCCCCTTGCCCTCCGGCAGGTCCGGACGCCGGTCCGAGGAGTTGAGGTCGCGGAAGTCGTCCAGCCTGGGATCGGCCGGGTCGTCGATGTCGATAACGTGTACCACTCGCACCATCTTGCCGCACCACCGAACGCCGGCCGAGCGGCCTCCGCTACTCGATGGTGTTGACGATGGTGCCGATGATCGCCACCGACTGCCGCAGCAGGTCCCGCTGCTGCGGGTCCAGCTCCGTCAGCCGCGCCGTCATCCACTTCTCCCTGGCGCTGCTCTCGTCGGAGAGCAACGCGCATCCGGAGTCGGTGAGCGAGACGATGATCTGCCGACCGTCGGTCGGGTGCGGCGCCCGACTCACCAGGCCGGCGTCCGCGAGGGAGGCGATCACCCGGGTCATCGACGGCGGCTGGACCCGTTCCCGGGACGCCAGCCCGCCCGGCGTCATCGGCCCGTGCTCGGAGAGGCTGGACAGCGCAGAGAGCTGAGTCAACGAGACCTGGGAGTCGGCCCGTCGGCCCCGCAGATGGCGGGCAAGTCGCACAACTGCCAGGGACAAATCGCCGGCAAGGTCCCGTGTATCCATGGTCACCTCCGGAGAATACGGCACTCGTGACAGCTGTTTCAGGTAATTGCGTCGGTGATCGGGCCGACCGCAAAATAGGCCAGGAACAGGGCCGCGACCACCCACATCAACGGGTGCACCTGCTTGGCCTTGCCGCTCGCGGCGTGGATGACAACCCACGCGACGAAGCCGACGCCGATGCCGTTGGCGATCGAGTAGGTGAAGGGCATGACGACGATGGTGAGGAAGGCCGGCAACGCCACCGCGAACTTGCCGAAGTCGATGTCGCGGATCTGACCGATCATCATCGCGCCGACCACCACGAGCGCCGGTGCGGCCGCCTCGATGGGCACAACGGCGTACAGCGGCGTCAGGAACATCGCGCCAAGGAACAGCAGTCCGGTCACCACGTTCGCCAGTCCGGTCCGGGCGCCCTCGGCGATGCCCGACGCCGACTCGACGAACACCGTGTTCGACGACGCCGACGCACCACCGCCGACGATCGCGCCGGCACCTTCCACGACGAAGGCCTTGCTGATACCCGGCAGGTTGCCGTGCTCGTCGGCGAGGCTGGCCTCCTTGCCCAGGCCCGTCATGGTGCCCATGGCGTCGAAGAAGTTGGCCAGCACCAGGGTGAACACCAACAGGCTGGCGGCCAGGAATCCGATCCGAGTGAACGCGCCGACCAGGTTGACGTCGCCGACCAGGCTCAGGTCCGGCAGCTGCGCGAGGACGTCGGGCATGGCAGGCACGCTGAGGTTCCAGCCGCTGGGGTTCACGCCCTTGGACGGTCCGACGTTCGCGACCGCCTCGACGATCGCGGCCAGCACGGTGGTGACCACGATGCCGATGAGCAGGCCGCCGCGGACCTTGCGCGCCACCAGGACACCCATCAGCAGCACCCCGAACGCGAAGATCACCGTCGGCCAGGACGAGATCGAGCCGCCGATGCCCAGCCCGACCGGGACGGAGGTGCCCGCCTCGTCCGGGATCCGGCGCACGAAGCCGGCGTCGACGAATCCGATGAAGGCGATGAACATGCCGATGCCCGCGACGATGGCGGACTTGAGTTCGTCGGGCACGGCGTTGAACACCGCGGTCCGGAAGCCCGAGAGGGTGAGGACCACGATGATGATGCCGTCAATCACCACCAGGCCCATGGCCTCCGGCCAGGTGACCTGCGGCGCGATCGTAACGGCGAGCAGGGCGTTGATGCCCAGGCCCGCGGCGATGCCGAACGGGTAGTTGGCGATGATGCCGAACGCGATGCTCATCACGCCCGCCACCAGCGCCGTCACCGCGGCCACCTGGGTGATCGGGAGGATGTTGCCGAGCACGTCGGTCTTGGCGGCCGCGTCGTCGGCGGAGAAGCTGCCGAGGATCAGCGGGTTCAGGACCACGATGTACGCCATGGCCACGAAGGTGACGAGACCACCGCGAACCTCGGTGCCGATCGTGGAGCCGCGTTCCGTGATCTTGAAGTAGTTGTCGAGGAGCCTCGAGTTGCCTGCCATGGCCGTTCCTGTTCCAGTCGCCGAAGGTGCGCGTGCGCGTCGCACCAGGGAGGTTATTGCAACGTCGGCAGGTAGCGTGATTTCGGTGACCGAGACTCGCAACGATCCGCTCGTCCCGAAACGGCTCACCGACCCCCGTCCGGTGGTGGCGATCGGGGCGCTGGCGTGGCTCGTCGCTACGGCCACAGTGCTACTCGCCGGCGACCGGTGGAGCGAGGCCCTGCCGATCTGTTACGCGGGCCTCGCCGTCGGTGTGCTCGGTTTCACGCTCTTCCTGGCCCAGCGCCAGGCCGCGCGGCGCGGCAGCAAGGTCGCGCAGCGCGGCCTGGGCTAGTCGTAGGCCTCCCGGCCGGGACGGCCGGCGGTCAGCGCACCGGGACCGGGTAGATGACCTCGGTCTCGCCGTCCCGACCGCCCGACTCGCCGGGGTACACCTCGTCCTGGTTCGCGTACTCGTCGCTCGCCCCGCCGGGGGTGAAATCGCTCGGGGCGCCGTCGCCGGGTGCGACATCCTCCGAGCGCAGCCGCCGCCGCCACCAGATGGTGAACGCGACGGACGCCACGACGACACCCAGGAGCACCGCGACCGCCAGCCAGAACCGCGGTCCGTAGTACCCGGCCAGCACCATCCGCAGCGCGTTGCGGGCGTAGGTCAGCGGCATCAGGTCGTGCAGCAACCGAATCGGTGCCGGCATCTGCTCGATCGGGTACACACCGCCGAACGCGAAGATCTGGATCATCAGGGCACCCAGCGCGACGAACGTGCCGTTGACCGCCCCCAGGACCACCGTGAACACCCGGCCCAGCGCCACCGCGGCGGCACCGATCACGATCATCACCGCGACCAGCGCGAGCACGCTCGGCGGATCGGCCTTGGCGACCGTCAGCGAGACCACCGACAGCACCAGCGCGGCGACGAGGGTGACCGCGGCGGGCATCCGGTAGCGGCGCAGTCCCCCGCGCACGACGCTCTCGTCCTCGTCCTCCGCAGGCCGTCGACCGCCGCGCGGCCGGGCCACGAACCAGGTCAGGATGCCGACGAGGAACATCAGCACCGACATCACGACCGGCACCGCACCGGGCCCGAAGCCCGCCGCCACGAACAGGTTGTCCTCGGCGACCGCGACCGGCGCCGACATCAGTCCGGCCGTTTTCGCCCGCTCGTCCGGCGTGAAGTGCGGAACCTGCTTGGCGCCGTCGGCGAGACCGGCCGCCAGTTGGGCGCTGCCCGCGTCCAGCTGGCCGACGCCGTCCTTGAGCTGGCCGAGACCGGCGCTGAGCTCGGTGCCGCCCGCGTCGAGCTGGCCGAGACCGGAGTTCAGTTCCTGGGCACCGGCGTTGAGTTCGTTGGCGCCGGCGGCGAGTTCGCCGAGCCCGGTGTTCAGTTCCTTCGAGCCCGCCGCGGCGGACTCGAGGCCCCCGCGGTACTCGGCGTTGGGATCGGAGAGCTCGTGGGCGAGCTGCTTGGCCCCGTCGCGCAGCTGCTGCAGCTGACCGGCGATGTCCTCCTCGCCGGTCGGCAGGCCCGCCGCGAGCGCGGCGTCGAGCAACGGCGTGACGACGGTGTCGATCACCTCGCTGATCTGGGTCGCACCGGCGCCGAGCTGGTCCGTGCCTGCGACCAGCTGCGACATTCCGTCGGCGAGCTCGGCGGACCCCGCCGACGCCTCCCCGGCGCCTGCTGCCAGCTGACCGGTGCCGTCGGCCAGCTCACCGCTGCCCGCGTACGCCTCGTGCAGGCCGTTCGACAGCTCGACGCTGCCGTCGGAGAGCTGGGTGACGCCGTCCAGGGCCTCGCCCGTGCCGTCCGAGAGCTGACGGGCGCCGGCGGCGGCCTCGTCGAGGCCCTTGCCGACGTCGCCGAGCCCGACCAGCACCTGGTCGACGGACTGCTCACCGATGGACTCCGAGATGGCCGAGCGCACCTGCGCCATGACCGACTCGCCGACCGGGCCCGCCACCAGGCTGTTGTGGTCGTTGTAGACCACGTCGAGCGTCGCCTTGCTGCCGTTGCCGCTGGCCGCGCTGGCGATGTCCGCGCTGAAGTCCTCGGGGATCACCACCGAGAAGTAGTAGCGGCCGTCCTCGACGCCCGCCTTGGCCTCCTCGAGGCTGACGGCCTGCCAGTTGACGTCGCCGCCGTCGAGCAGCGCCGACTCGACCTCGGCGCCCGCGTCGAGGCGGGTACCGTCCAGGTCCGCGCCTGCGTCGGAGTTGACGATGGCGACCGGCAGACGGTTGACCGTGTCGCCCGGATCCCAGAGCGCCCACATGTAGAACCCCAGCAACGCCAGCGGCGCGATCACCAACGCGGCGAGAGCCAGTCGGGTCAGATGCATCCGTCGCGGCGCGGCGCCCGTCTCGACGGCGGCGGCTCCTGGCTCCATGTGGGGGCCCTTCCTGAGAAAAGTGCTGGACACACGTCCAAGACGGTCATGGTAGAGAACTCGGGGTGGCCCCGGACGGCTTTCGGTCGAATCGGACGAGCCCCCACGCCCACAGCGCCGCCCAGAGCGCACCGAGCGCCCACCCGGCGAGGACGTCGGTGAGCCAGTGCGCGGCCAGGTACACGCGGGAGAGTCCGATCGTCAGTGTCCACGCTGCCAGCAGCACGAACACCCAGGGGGTACGCCACCTGCGGTCGGCGACCCGCACGATCACCACCGCGACCACGCAGACCAGGATCGCCGACATCATGGCGTGCCCGGAGGGGAAGGAGTGCGTCGTCTCGTCCACCAATCGCTCGGGGAACGGCGGCCGCGCCCGGCCGACGACCAGTTTGAGTCCGGACATCGCCAGCAGGCCGGTGAGCATCGCGCCGGACACCATGACCGCCAGCGCCGGACGCCTGCGTACCAGCAGCGCGACGGTGACAGCCGCCGCGATCGCCCACGACGCCACGGTCCCGCCGAGATTCGTGACGACCAGGAAGACGTCGGTCAGCCAGGGCGTCCGCACGTCCAGCATCCAGCCGAGCACTCTCTCGTCGAGGTCCATCCGATGATCATGGCATCGCGGCCGGACACCACCCGACTCCCGAACCGCGCCGATTCGCCGCACGGTTCGGCAGGGAGAGGTGGCAGCTCCGACGAACGGCTAGCGACCGCCCGGCGTCACGCCGCGGGTGTTCCAGTGCGCCACCGCATCCCGGTCGACCCAACGGGGCACCTCGACGTCGGCCTGGACCGCGCCGCTCAACCGGACGGTGAGTCGCTCGTGCACCACCACCGAGCCCTCCGGCAGCGGCAGGCCGGTCGCGACGTGGGCGAGCACCGCGTCGGGCTCCCGGTCCCAGGTGCTGACGCGCCCCGCGCCGAGCACCTCCGCCTGCACGGCCTCCGACGCGAGCGGCAGGTCCAGCAACTCGGCCAGCGCCTCGGCATCGGCCAGGTCGCCGACCACCAGGCGGTCGAGCGGGATCGCGGCCGCGAACCACTCCCGGTCCAGCACCACCGCGTCCGCAGGATCGGCCACCGCCCCCGACATCGCGCGCACCCCGGTCGGCGGCGAGAGGGCGTCCAGGTCGAGGGCTCCCGACGCCGTCGCCGACGCCAGCAACCGGTGCACGCGGATCACCACGGCCGGGCCGGGGGCCCGCTCCGGATCGGCCAGCCGGTCGAGCAGCAGGGCCGCCGTCGCCACCGAGTCCACCCGGTCCGCCGCCAACGCCCCGCTCAGCGCGGCGGCATCCGGGTGGTCGAGCACGTCCAGCAGTCCCTCGTAGGTGCGGTCGTCGGGCGAGCGCAGCGCGCCGAGCGGGACGCCATCGACCCGCGCGTGCCGCCGCAGCCACCAGGCCGTGTAGCCGTCCCGGTCCGCGAGCAGTGCCCGGGTGGCGGGCTCGGCGGCCAGCAGGCTCAGCGCCGCCGGCCACGCCGCCTCGGCGACCAGGTCCAGGTCGCGGACCGCGAGCAGCTCCTCCGGGTCGTCGGTGAGCGTCGCCCACCAGGCGGCCTCGTCGTCGAGGTCCTGGTCGGGACCGGTCGGCAGCTCCGCGCGCAGCACCGTGAATCCCCAACCCACGCCGATCGCCGTCAACGCGGGCGCGCCGTGCCGCTCGACCAGATCCGCCGCGACCGTGGCGAACGGAGCGTCGTCGGCCAGCACCGCGGCCAGCGGAGCGCCGGGCAGCAGCAGTTCGTCCGCGCCGTGCAGCGCGCCGTCCGAGTCGGGCAGCAGCAGTTCGCCAAGCCAGCCCGGCAGCGTCCCCTGACCGGCGGCGGTCGCCGCGAGTGAGAGCACCGCATCCGCGAGTTCCGTTGCGGCGAAGGCGTCCTCGTAGTCGGTGTCCTCGATGGCCGCGCGCAGCGCCGGGTCGGTGAGGACCTCCAGCGCGCCCGCGGCGCTCGCCCCGAGCCGGGCCAGCAGCGGATCGGCGGCGGCGGGGTGCACCAGCCGGACCCAGTCGACGCCGCGCACGTCCAGGCCGAGGTCGTGGCCGAGCACCACCGTGCGCGGACCGGTCACCGTCCGGCCGTCGGCCAGCGGCACCGGGATCGCGGCCAGTTCCTCCACCGCGACCGAGTCCACCACGAGCGGGTCCAGCGCGGCGTACAGCCGGCCCCACCAGTCCGGCTCCCGGTGGATCCCGGACAGCTGCTCGGCCAGGCGGGCCAGGCCGATCCGGTGCACGCCCGCCGCGGACAGCGCCTGCGCACCGCGCGGGCCGGACAGCTCGGCGACCAGCAATCCGGGCACCACCTCGCCCAGCAGCTCGGCCAGCTCCTCGGACAGCCCCGGCAGCACGGACGCGGACGTCGGTGCCAGCAGCTCGCCCGTGACGCCGGCCAGCCACCGATGGGTGGTGAGCTCGCGCAGCAGCGACTCGCGCAACACCGCGTCCACCTCGCCACGGGCGAACCCGGGCACCGGCACCATCGCCAACCGCTGCGAAACCGGCAGCGCGGCAACGAAGTCTGCATATCCCTCGACGAGGTGGGCGACGGTCACACCGGGCAGCAGGCGGCGCCGGTCCGGCTGCAGTGTGGTCTGCGCGATCAGGATCGCGGGCAGCGACAGCTCCTCGTCGGAGCGGGTGGGTGCGCGCAACACGTCGGCGCCGACGGGCCGGACCCGGCCGCCCTCGACCGGGACCAGCCAGCGCGCGGCCGCGGTGGCGAACTGCCACCAGGTGCGTTCGCCCACCGTCACCTCGACGAGCCCGTCGCCCAGGTCCCGTTCGGACCGGGAGAACTCCCGGACGTCAACCCAGATCGTCTCCAGCGCAGGAAGTTCCAACAACAGGTCGGCGGCCTCGTCGGCCAGCCGGGCAACCAGGCCCGGACCGTCGACCTCCGGCCGCAGCGTCAGCACCACCTCGGTGTCGTACCCGGCGACGGGCTGCTCATCCGTGGGCCACGGCAACCGGAGTACCGGAACCCCGACGGCGGGCGCCGCGAGGCCGGCGGCGTCGAGCTCCGCCCGGGTGCGGGACGCGGAGAACAGCACCGATCCCGCGGTCGAACGCAGCTCGATCTCCTCGGCCACCGCCAGTACCGCGGTGAAGCCGACACCGAAGCGGCCGACACCGACGGCCGGATCGGTCTTGCCCGAGACTCGCAATGCCGAAAGTGCCTGCAGCCCGGTCGCGTCGAGCGCCGAACCGACGTTCGCCACCCGCAGCCGCGCACCGTCGAGCCAGACCCGCAGCCGACCGGGAACCCCGGCCCGCGCCGCGGCGTCCGCGGCATTCTGCGCGAGTTCGGTGAGCAGGCGGTCGCGATAGCCGGCGCTGACCAGGTCGGACTCGGTGGCCGCGTCCTCCCTGAGCCTGGTCGGCGAGGAGGTCCACGCCAGCAGTGCGGCCGCCCGCAGCGCGTCCGCGCCGAGGGGGTCGCCCGCCGTCAGTCCGTCGATGCCGGGTCTTCCTCGACGACGACCACGGGCGCCGGCAGGGCCACGACCTCCACCGCGCCGTCGTCGTAGGCCTCGAACTGCGCGCTACCGGCACCGGTCGGAAGTTCGGTGTCCGAGTGGGCGCCGCAGCCGTACTCGGCGTACACCACGTGTCCGTCCGCGGCCAGCTCGTTGCCGCACACCCCGAACGCCACCCGCAGCGAACCGGCCAGCGGCAGGTAGAACCCGCACATCTCACAGGTGGACGGCGCGGCCTTGGCCATCTCGGAGTCCGGGCCGTACTCACCGGTGCGCCACCGTTCGGCGGCCTCCAGACGGCCCTCCAGGCTCAGCACCTGCTTGCGGCCGAGCCCCACCTCGAGGGCCAGGTCGTCGACCACCGGATCACCGGTCGCCACGTAGCCCGGCACCAGCCGGACGTCGTCGACGCGCGGCGGCAGCAGGCCGCCGGGCGTGAGGTCACCGGCGCGGATCCGCTCGTCCCACGGCAGCCAGTCCGGCGCGATCAACGCGTCCGGCCCTGGGAGCAGGGCCAACTCGCTCACGGTGACGTGGTCGGAGTCCGGCACGGCGGCCAGCACCACCGCCCACTGCCAGCCGCGGTACCCCGGCAGCCGGGCGTCGAATCGGTGGGTCGCGGCGCTCTCGTCCTCGAACGTGACGCCGAGATGTGCCCCGACCTCACCCTCGCCGAGTTCGACCAGGGCCGCACGGGCCAGCTCGACGGCTTCGGCCAGAACGGGGCGCACGGGGGCAAGCTCGGGGGCAGGCTGGGGACTCACGGCGTCCATTTTGCCGTATCGCAGCAAATCAGGAGCAGGTCGGGCTGACATGCTGTCCCCATGACCCGGCACCGTCCCCTCTCCGCCGCCCTTGCGGCGGCCGTCCTGGCCCTGTCCGGCTGCGCCGCGGACCCCTCGCCGACGGCGACCGACGGCGTCGAACGGCTCCGGGTGGAGGTGCTGCGGACCCTGCCGCACGACCCCACCGCGTTCACCCAGGGGCTCGAGATCGCAGGCGACGAACTGCTCGAGGGCACCGGGCTGAGCGGCCGGTCGTACCTCAGCGCACGCGACCTCGACACCGGCGTCGAACGTGTCCGGGTGCCGCTGCCCGCGCCGCTGTTCGGCGAGGGCGTCACGGTCGCGGGCGACACCGTCTGGCAGCTCACCTGGCGGGACGGCATCGCCGTCGCGCACGAGAAGGACACCCTCGCCGAACGCCTGCGCGTGCGCTACGACGGCGAGGGCTGGGGACTGTGCGCGCAGCCCGACCGACTGGTGATGAGCGACGGCACCGACACCCTGACCTTCCGCGACCCGGTCAGCTTCGACGCCCGCGGGTCGGTGCCGGTCACCCGGGACGGCGCGCCGCAGTCGATGCTCAACGAGCTCGAATGTGCCAGCGACGGAAGCGTGTACGCCAACGTGTGGCAGACCGACGAGATCGTGCGGATCGACCCGGAGACCGGGCGTGTCACCGCCGTGATCGACGCCGCCGGCCTGCTCACCGAGGACGAACGCCGGTCCGCGGACGTGCTCAACGGCATCGCGCAGCTGCCCGGCACCGACCGGTTCCTGGTCACCGGCAAGTTCTTCCCGCACATGTTCGAGGTGCGGTTCGTGCCGTGACGCGCACACCCGCGGGGCGCGTGGCCCACCGGCGGTGTTCTAGGACAGAATTGAAACGTGACCGGACCTCGCCCGCCCCACAACCCCGACGGGGACCTGCCGACCGGCGAGCACGGCCGGCCGGAGGAGCACCCCGGGTTCGCCAACTACCCACCGACGGCACGGGTGTCCGGGCGCCGTAGGCCGCTGCCGCCGCTGCACCCGGTCGACCGGGACCGTGTCGAGCGGGGCCGAGCCGACGACAAGCCCACCGAGGCGGTCCGGAAGCCGGCGGCAGGCGCACCGAAGCCGCCGCCGATCCCGCGAAAGCTCACCATCACCCGGGTGGCCGCGATGCGCAGCCGGGAGCTGACGAACCGTGGCATCGCCACCTTCCATCGCGCCGCCAAGGCCGACGGCGCCGACAAGTCCGGGCTCACCGCCCTGACGTACGCGGTGATGGCGAACTTCGCCACCGATGCCACGGTCGCGGTCGCCCTGGCGAACACGCTGTTCTTCTCGGCGGCGACCGGCGAGGACAAGACCAAGGTCGCGTTGTACCTGCTGATCACGATCGCGCCGTTCGCGGTGGTCGCCCCACTGATCGGTCCGATGCTCGACCGCCTCCAGCACGGCCGGCGGGTGGCGTTGGCGGCCTCCTTCGCGCTGCGCACGGTGCTCGCGGTGCTGCTGGTCTTCAACTTCGACAGTTGGGCGCTGTACCCGGCCGCGCTGGGGATGCTGGTGCTCAGCAAGTCGTTCTCGGTGCTCAAGAGCGCGGTGACACCGCGGGTCCTGCCGCCGGAGATCGACCTGGTGCGGGTGAACTCCCGGCTGACAGTGTTCGGCCTGATCGGCGGCACCATCGGGGCCGGCGCGCTGGCCGGACTGATCGCCATCGCCACCGGCTCGACCGGGGTGCTGTGGTTCACCGCGATCATCACCGCGCTCGGCGCCTACCTGAGCATGCGCATCCCGGCCTGGGTGGAGGTCACCGAGGGCGAGGTGCCGGCCACCCTGACCTACCACGGGGACAACGCGGACACCGAGGTGATCGGGCCGGACCGCAAGACGACGGTCAAGGCCAGCAAGCGCCGACAACCGCTGGGCCGCACCGTCATCACCGGGCTCTGGGGCAACAGCACCATCCGCGTGATGACCGGCTTCCTCACCCTCTACATCGCGTTCGTCGCCAAGTCCCGGACCGGGCACGAACCGCTCGAGCAGGCCGCGATGCTCGGACTGGTCGGCGCCGCCGCCGGCATCGGCAACTTCGCCGGCAACGCGGCCGGTGCCCGGATCAAGCTCGGCCGACCCACCGTGGTGGTGCTGCGGTGCACCGCCGCGGTCACCGCCGTCGCGATCCTCGTCGCGCTCACCGACAGCCTGCTCACCGCCGCACTGGCCGCGCTGGTCGCGTCGGGCGCCAGTGCGCTGGCGAAGGTCTCGCTGGACGCGTCCCTGCAGGACGACCTGCCGGAGGAGTCGATCGCATCGGGCTTCGGCCGCTCGGAGACGGTGCTGCAGCTGAGCTGGGTGGTCGGCGGCGCGCTCGGGATCCTGCTGCCCACGCAGTTCTGGATCGGGTTCAGCGTGGTCTCGGTCGTGCTGGCCCTCGGCCTGGCCCAGACCGTCCTCAGCTACCGTGGTTCGTCGCTGTTCCCCGGGCTCGGCGGTAAACGCCCCGACGTGGCCAACCAGGAGATCGCCAAGCCGATCTCGACCACCGACTGACGACCAACCAGAAACGGAACCCAATGACTCTGCAAGCCCGGACGAAGAAGACCATTGCGGCACTCTCGGTGGCCGCACTGGTGGTCGCCGGCGGCCTCGCCGCCGTGGTCACCGTGCTGGTCAAGAACGCCCCGGAGACCCTGCCGACGGTCACCGCGTACGCGCACTACGAGACCGTCGAAGCCCAGGCAGGCGTGTGCGACGCCGACCTCGCGTGCGCGGGGCTCGAGGTCGCGACGCTGAGCGTGCCTGAGGGCCAGCCGCTGCAGCTGTCGCTGCCCAAGGACGTCTCGGGCTCCGACTGGCGACTGAACGTGCAGATCGGCAACCCCGAGACCGGCGAGGTGTTCAGCGGGTTCCGCGACTACACACCGGGCGAGGCGTCGGCCGTGACGGTGCCGTCCGGCGAGAACGAGCAGATCCTCGGCGTGATCATCCAGCTCCCGACCAACGGCGGCCTCGCCCCGGTGTGGGCGATCCAGACCTACTAGGCGTCGAGCTCTCGCGCGACGGCGCGCACGACCTCGGAGATCCGCTGCGCGGTCTTGCGGTCGGGGTACTTGCCCCGGCGCAGGTCCGGCTGCACCTTGGCCTCGAGCAGGGTGATCATGTCCTCGACCATCCCGTGCAGCTCGTCGGGGCTGTGCTTGCGGGCGGAATCGTCCCGGCGGGTACCGCCGCCCTGTCGCACGGTGGGCGCCGGGGCGAGCACGGTCACGCTCAGCGCCTGCGGCCCCCGGCGGCCGGAGGCCATCCCGAACTCCACCCGCTGACCCGGCTTCAGGGCCTCCACGCCCTCGGGCAGCGCGTCGGACCGGACGTAGACGTCCTCGCCCGAGTCCTGGGCGAGGAACCCGAAGCCCTTCTCCGCGTCGTACCACTTCACCTTGCCGGTAGGCACTGCGTTCACCTGCTCATCCACATATAAAGGAACGCGCCCCACGGATGCGGGACGCGACGCGCGCAGTCTACCCCGCGCGCCCGCGGGCAACTTTGCGGTTGACAGGCGATACCGTTGGACTGTGGCCAGTCAATCGTCCTCCCGCGACACCGCACTCCTGCGTGTCGCGCTCGTCCTCTTCTTCGTCGGAGTGATCGCGGTGATCGCGGCGTACGTCGTCTTCGCGCTCGGTCACGAGCCGCCGCTGTCGCTGTACCTCACCGCGATCGCCTGCCCGGTCGGGCTGGTGCTCGCCATCGTCTTCGCACTGCGGTCCGGGCGTCGCGTCCGAGAGGGAGAATGACCATGCGGATCCTTCTGAACATCATCTGGCTGCTCTTCGGCGGACTGTGGCTGGCCCTGGGGTACTTCGTGGCCGGGGTGATCTGCTGCATCCTCATCATCACCATCCCGTTCGGCATCGCGTCGTTCCGGATCGGGGTGTACGCGCTCTGGCCGTTCGGCAAGACGGTGGTCGCCAAGCCGACCTCCGGGCTGGGCTCGCTGATCGGCAACGTGATCTGGCTGCTGGTGGCCGGCATCTGGCTTGCCATCGGGCACATCGTCAGCGCGATCGCGATGGCCATCACGATCATCGGCATCCCGCTGGCCGTCGCCAACCTGAAGATGGTGCCGATCTCGCTGATGCCACTGGGCAAGGAGATCGTCGACGTGGGCGCGGTCGGCGTCCAGCAGGGCGGCGCCCCGGCATGACCGCTCCCGCACCCGCACCCAGTTTCACACCGGAGGCGGGGCGGACGCTCCCCCGCTCGCCGCTGTTCACCGGTGTCCTGGCCGCGCTCGCCTTGGCGGTCGTCGTTGCGCACGACCGCCTGGTCCCGCTCGGCTACCCCCTCTGGGGCCTGTTCAGCAACGGGCTGGACCTGCTGGTGTACCGCAGCGGCGGCGCCACCGTGCTCGGGCCGCAGGGCCTCTACGACCATGCGCTGCACGGCGGCATGTGGTTCACCTACCCGCCGTTCTCCGCGGTGCTGTTCGCGCCGCTCAGCGCCGCCAGTGCCAACCTGGCGAGCCTGCTCGGCTACCTCGCCAACTTCGTCGCCCTCTACCTGGTGGTGCTGCTGTGCTGGCGGCAACTCGGCTACCGGACGGGTCGGCACCTGTACGTGGTGAGCGCCCTGCTCACGGTGATCTTCAGCTGGCTCGAGCCGGTCCGCACCACCATCTGGCTCGGCCAGATCAATCTGCTGCTGATGCTGCTGGTCGTCTGGGACCTGGGCCGCCCGGAGGGCAGCCGGCTGCGGGGCTTCGGCGTCGGCATCGCCACCGGGATCAAGCTGACGCCGGGACTGTTCCTGGTACAGCTTGCGATCACCCGACAGTGGCGCGCGGCGACCGTCGCGGTCGGGACCCTGCTGGCGACGATCGCCGTCGGGTTCGTGGTGATCTTCTCCGACTCCTGGGACTACTGGACCGGCGTGATCGTGCACTCCACCCGGATCGGCGAGACGGCCTGGCCTGCCAACCAGTCCGCCGCCGGGGTGCTGGCACGCTGGCTGCACGTCGACGAGCCACCGCGCCTGCTGTGGCTGGCCCTGGCGGCGGCACTGACGGTGCTCGGCCTCGGGGCGTCCTACCTCGCCCACCGGCACGGGCAAGCCCTGCTCTCGATCACCCTGTGCGGCTTGACGAGCAGCGCGGTGTCCCCGTTCTCGTGGGGCCACCACTGGGTGTGGTTCGTGCCCCTGCTGGTCCTCGCCGTGGACCGGGCGGTGCGCCGTGGCCGGGCGGTCGACTGGCTGCTGCCGGTGCTGCTCGCGCTGCCGCTGCTGAGCTGGAATCACCGGTTCGACGACGGCGTGTACGCGGTGGGACTGTTCATGATTCCGACCTCCCCGGCGCTGGCACCGCTCTTCGCGGCGGTCTACCCGCTCACGTTCGTCGCGGTCGCCATCGCCGTGGTTGTCACGTTCCGGCGCGTCCCCGCCACAGAACCCGCAGGTCAGACCCGGGAAATTCTGTGATCTATCTCACATAACGACCAAATCACGGGAGGGTCTCGGAACCGCAGCGAGCCGATGACCTGCACGAACGGGCGAATTAATGGCCAAAACACCGAAGTCCCGCCGCGTTTCGTAACAGATGACGCACTGGCGTGATCCACGTACGGTCAGCAGCGGCCGGAAGTTCGGCCAGATCAGGTCCGCCGCGCCAAACCTCGTCCAGCGGACCAGATTCCAACGGAATTACCCAGGGACGAGGACGGGGGACCCAATGTCCCCAGCGGACACCGGAGGATGCGCAAGCGTCCTTCTTGGGGTGAAGCCAGACCCGCACCAATCCAGGAGCGGCGAGGCCGGGCGACCTCTCAGCCCGAACCCGACAGCTGACCTCGCAGGCGCGTGAGGAGAGGATGCTTTCATGACCGCTGGACGTCACCGCAAACAGACCAACACCCGTCGTACCGCCGCCAAGGTTGTCGTCACCGGCGCGGTCCTCGGAGCGGCCGGTGTGGCTTTCGCAGCCCCGGCCACCGCGGCACCCGACTCCGACTGGGACCGGCTCGCGCAGTGTGAGGCCGGCGGCAACTGGGGCATCAACACCGGCAACGGCTACCACGGCGGACTCCAGTTCTCCCCGAGCACCTGGAACGCCCACGGTGGCGGCCAGTACGCCGCGACCGCCAACCAGGCCAGCCGCGAACAGCAGATCGCGGTCGCCGAGAAGGTGCTCGCCAACCAGGGCTGGGGCGCATGGCCGTCCTGCTCCTCGAGCCTCGGCCTGAACAGCGGCGCCACCGTCCGCACCGCTCCGGCCGCCAAGACCGTCACCGTCAAGGCTGCCCCGGCGCCCGTCGCCGCCCCGGCCGCCGTCGTCACCCCGGCGCAGACCGACCCGGCCACCACCGCCGTGTTCGAGAGCCTCGACAGCATCCTGGCCACGGCCAAGGCGCACGGCATCGTGCTCGACCCGCAGGTCGAGGCCATCTTCAAGGATGCCAAGACCAAGGGCCTGACCGTCGACCCGCAGATCGCCCAGCTCGTCGCCGCCGGCGCGGACCTGCTGCCGAAGTAGCCACACCCCCTCACGCGAAGAAGGGCCCCGCACCTCACGGTGCGGGGCCCTTCTCGGTCTTCGGTGTCGCCGTCAGCGGTTCACGACGGTGTGCGGGTGGGTGTAGGGCAGTTCCGAGACCGGGAGCGGGAACTCGGTGTCCTCTCCGAACGGGGAGAGCCCCCCGGAACGGGTCGACGAGAGCTCCGTGACGGCATGGTCGCCGTCCTGGATCTCCGCCGCCGGCCAGCCTGGATCAACGTATCGCTTGCTCGAATTGTTAGCCACGAGGTCATTTTGACAGGAGGCCGCGTCCCCGTACAGCCCAGGTATCTAATCTGGTAGGCGATGACCGACACCCTGGCCTCCTGGCTGACCGCCCGCACCGACTCCGAGCTGGCCGATCTGCTGCGCCTGCGGCCCGACCTCGCGGTCCCGCCGCCGGCCAACCTGACGGTGCTCGCCGCCCGCACCGAGCAGCGGGCGTCGGTGCTGCGCGCGGCCGACGACCTGACCGTGCTCGAACTGACCGTCATCGGGTTCCTCTCGGACCTGGGCGGGCGCGAGCGCGGGGTGACCCGCGCGGCGCTCACCGAGGCCGTCGCGGGCCGTGCCCCGGTGCGCGCCGTCGACAAGGCCCTGAAGGTGCTGCGCGAGCGCGCCCTGGTGTGGGGCACGAAGACGCTGCGGGTCACCCCCGCCGCCCAGGACGCCGTCACCTGGCGGATCGACGCGCCGCGGGACGGGCTCACCGCCGCGCAGATCGAGACCGCACTGGCCGAGGTCACCGACGTCGAACGCCGGCTGTTGACCACGCTCGCCACCAGTTCGCCGATCGGCCGCACCCGCGACGCCGCGCCGGGCACCGACCCCGAACGGCCGGTCCAGCGGTTGCTCGCGCGGCGGCTGCTGAACTGGCTGGACGAGCAGACCGTGGAACTGCCGCACCAGGTGGGCCAGGCGCTGCGCGGGGAGACGGTCATCGACCCGACCGCACTGATCCCGCCGCCGATCCACACCACCGCGTTGAAGGTCGCCGACGTCAACGCCGCCGCAGGCGGCGAGGTGCTCGAACTGGTGCGGCACTGCGAGGACCTGATCGCCGCCCTCGGCGAACAGCCCGCCACGACGCTCAAGGCCGGCGGGCTCGGCGTCCGGGAGACGAAGCGGCTGGCGAAGGCCGTCGGCGTCGACGAGCCGCGGGTGACCCTGCTCCTCGAGATCCTGGCCGGGGCGGGGCTGATCGGCAGCGGGACACCGGAACCGCTCCCCGCCGCCGACACCGGGGACGACTACTGGGCCCCGACCGGCGCGGCGGACTCCTGGACCGGCACCGCCACCGCCCAGCGCTGGCACCTGCTCGCACAGACCTGGCTGGACCTGCCGCGACGGCCCTGGCTGATCGGCATGCGCGACGAGCACGACAAGCCCATCGCGGCGCTCTCGGAGGAGGTCCGCGCCACCAGCGCCCCGCGCGACCGCCGGTTCGTGCTCGGGCTGCTCGCCGAGCTGGGCTCCGGGCACGGTGCGAGCGCGACCGAGGTGGTGGCGACGGTGGCGTGGCGTCGGCCACGGTGGTCGGCACGGCTGCGCGCCGACGCGGTGCGCCACGTCCTCGCCGAGGCCGCGGCCGTGGGGCTGGTCGGCCGCGACGCGCTGAGCTCCGCCGGGCGCAGCCTGTTGCACGACGCCCCGGCCGAGTCCGCGATCGCGGAGATCACCGCGAGCCTGCCCGCGCCCATCGACTACGTGCTGGTCCAGGCGGACCTCACGGTGGTAGCGCCTGGACCGCTGACCCCGGAGCTGCGCGAGCAGGTCTCCCTCGTGGCGGACCTCGAGTCGGCGGGCACCGCCACCACGTACCGGATCAGCGAGGCCAGCGTCCGGCGTGCCCTCGACGCCGGGCTGGGCGCCTCGCAACTGCACACCCTCTTCGCGACCCGCTCCCGGACCGCGGTCCCGCAGTCGCTGACCTACCTGATCGACGACGTCGCCCGGCGGCACGGGCAGCTCCGCGCCGGGATGGCCTCGTCCTTCCTGCGGTGCGAGGACCCGGCGCTGCTCGCGGAGGTACTGGCCTCCCCCGTCGCCGAGTCGCTGGCGCTGCGCGCGTTGGCGCCGACCGTCGCCGTCTCCCAGGCGCCGCTGGCCGAGGTGCTCGACCAGCTGCGCGCCGCCGGCTTCGCCCCCGCCGGGGAGGACGCCGCGGGCGCGGTGGTGGACCTGCGGTCACGGGGGGCCCGGGTGCTGCGGCGACGGCCCCGTCCGGCACCGCGGATGCCCGCCGTGCCCACCCCCGAGCAGCTGGACACCCTGGTGCGCCAGCTCCGGGCCGGCGAACGGGCCGCGACGGCGCCCCGCGGCGACGCCGTCCTCGCGGACGGCAGCAGGGCGAGCAGCGCGGCCACGATGGCGCTGCTGCAGCTGGCCGTCCGGACCTCGCGGAGCGTGTCCATCGGGTACGTGGACGCGCAGGGCACCGCGTCCGAACGGATCGTGGAGCCGGTCAGCGTCGGCGGCGGCCAACTCGACGCCTTCGACTCGGCGGAGGGCGCGGTCCGACGGTTCACGCTGCACCGGATCACCTCGGTGAGCCTGTCCGGCTGACCATTTTCGGGCGACTGGCCTTTCCTGCGAAATGAAGTATGGTCTCGGGCAAGTGATTGCCACTTCGTATTTCAGGAGAGACAATGGCCGAACGCAACCCCGGCGGAAGAACGGCGAAGAAGAAACCCGCGCAGACCCTCAAGGAAAAGCGGGCGGAAAAACGCGAGAAGTCGATCGAGTCCACGGAATTCATCCGGAAACGGAAAAGCCGCTGACGATGACCTCGCACACCGGCGCCCTCGAGGCGCTGTACGACCGGTTCGCCGACGCCGGAAACCTCACCGCCAAGATCTACGTCCTGGACGAGCAGGCCAAGCAGTCGGGCTTCCCCGCACTCCACCCCCGAAGGACCGACACCGTGAAACGGACACTGCTCGCCCTGGACCAGATTCAGGGACGACTGGAGAACGAACTCGACACGATCACCGGGCACGATGAACGGCAATCCGGATATCGTGCCGGAATTTCCGAGGCACTGGTCCAGGTGATGGACACGAGGAAATCCCTCACCGCGCAGCGGTAGATTCGCAGAAAAGGGAGGATTTACCGCATCGGCGGCAAATCCTCCCTTTTCTGTGGCGAAATTCGCGGTCGGCGGCACCGGACGGACGACGCCACCGTGGCACCGATCCCGCAGGGCGTTGACCGTGCGTCGGGAGCCGACCTCCGCGGACGGATCCGGTTCGCGAAAGTGCGCCCTCGACCGAACGTGGACAATGGGGTGGTTACGACCGCACCAAGGAGGACGCGTGACCGACGGACCCCTGATCGTCCAGTCCGACAAGACCCTGCTCCTCGAGGTCGACCACGAGTTGGCCGGCCAGGCCAGGCAGGCCATCGCCCCGTTCGCCGAGCTCGAACGCGCGCCCGAGCACGTCCACACCTACCGGGTCACCCCGCTGGCGTTGTGGAACGCCAGGGCGGCCGGACACGACGCCGAGCAGGTGGTCGACGCGCTCGTCACGTACTCCCGGTTCGCGGTACCGCAGCCGCTGCTCGTCGACGTCGTCGACACCATGGCCCGGTACGGCCGGCTGCAGCTGGTCAAGAGCCCCGCCCACGGCCTGACGCTGGTCAGCCTGGACCGCGCCGTGCTCACCGAGGTGATGCGCCACAAGAAGATCGCGCCGATGCTCGGCGCGATGGTGGACCCGGACACCGTCGTCGTGCACCCGTCCGAGCGCGGGCACCTCAAGCAGATGCTGCTCAAGATCGGCTGGCCGGCCGAGGACCTGGCCGGGTACGTGGACGGCGAGGCGCACCCGATCGAGCTGGATTTCGAGGCGGGCCACTGGGAACTGCGCGACTACCAGCAGATGGCGACCGACTCGTTCTGGGCGGGCGGCTCGGGCGTGGTGGTGCTGCCCTGCGGCGCAGGCAAGACGATGGTCGGCGCGGCCGCGATGGCCAAGGCCAAGGCGACGACGCTGATCCTGGTCACCAACACCGTCGCCGGCCGGCAGTGGAAGCGGGAGCTGATCGCGCGCACCTCCCTCACCGAGGACGAGATCGGCGAGTACTCCGGCGAGCGCAAGGAGATCCGTCCGGTCACCATCGCCACCTACCAGGTGATCACCCGCCGCACCAAGGGTGAGTACAAGCACCTCGAGCTGTTCGACTCCCGGGACTGGGGCCTGGTGATCTACGACGAGGTGCACCTGCTGCCTGCACCGGTGTTCCGGATGACCGCGGACCTGCAGTCGCGACGCCGTCTCGGACTGACCGCGACGCTGGTGCGCGAGGACGGCCGCGAGGGCGACGTGTTCTCGCTGATCGGTCCCAAGCGGTACGACGCCCCGTGGAAGGACATCGAGGCCCAGGGCTGGATCGCGCCGGCCGAGTGCATCGAGGTCCGGGTGACGATGACCGACGCGGAGCGGATGGCCTACGCCGTGGCCGAACCGGAGGAGCGCTACAAGCTCTGCTCGACGGCACACACCAAGATCGCGGTGGTGAAGTCGATCCTGGCCAAGCACCCCGATTCCCCGACGCTGGTGATCGGCGCCTACCTGGACCAGCTCGACGAACTCGGCGAGGCCCTGAACGCGCCGGTCATCAAGGGCTCGACCAAGAACAAGGAACGCGAGATCCTCTTCGACCAGTTCCGCAACGGCGAGATCCCGACGCTGGTGGTGAGCAAGGTGGCGAACTTCTCGATCGACCTGCCCGAGGCCTCGGTCGCGGTGCAGGTGTCCGGGACGTTCGGCTCCCGGCAGGAGGAGGCCCAGCGCCTCGGCCGGCTGCTGCGTCCCAAGCACGACGGCGGCCAGGCGCACTTCTACTCGGTGGTCTCGCGGGACACCCTCGACGCCGAGTACGCCGCGCACCGGCAGCGTTTCCTCGCCGAGCAGGGCTACGCGTACCGGATCACCGACGCGGACGACCTGCTCGGACCGGCGATCGGGTAGGCCTTGTCATCGGGTAGAAATAGGACCGTGCGCAGCTTCGAGTTCCCTGTCGACAGGTCCCACGCCCACTCGGTGAACGAGACGTTCGCGGACGTCCGCCGCCTGCGCGCCGCATCGATCGTCACCGCGCTGCTGTTCGCGGGGCTGGCGGCATGGCTGTTCCTGCTGGCCCATCCGTGGTCGTACATCCTCGGCACGGTGATCGCGCTGGTCGCGGCGACCTCGCTCTGGATGGCGTTCTGGGCGCCGCGGAAGGTCGGGACCGTCGAGGACATGTACGCCAAGGGCGCGCTGGTGCCTGCGGTGGTGGCCGAGGTCCGGCCGCGCGGGGCCACCCTGCTCGCGCTCGTCGACGTCGCCAAGCCGTCCGCCGACCGCCCGCACTACGTGCTGGTCACCCGCAGCGTTCGCTCGCTGCCCGGCCACTCGATCGACCGCGTCGGCGAGCGGGTGCCATCGGTCGCGGTGCTCGCGGACCGCAACACCAGGTCGACGGCCGATACCTGGCAGATGGTCAGCCCGATGCCGATCGCGTGGGGCACCGCGGACGCGCGGGTGCTGCGGCGCGCGACCGACTCGATCGGCGGCGAGGAGTGGAACCTGCTCGCCAAGTCCATCCCGCTGGCCCCCAAGGTGCTGGCCGCGGAGAACCAGCAGCTGCCGGTGGCACCCGGCGACCTGCCCGGCTACCTGCTCGACTGAGCGGACTCACCACGGCCTCGACCGGCGCGTTCACCGCAGCGCGGGGATGACCTCGCGTTCGAACAGCTCGATGCCGGAGGTGTCGTATGCCGCCTCCGGGAAGTAGCAGATCGCGTAGTCGAGACCCTGCTCGCGCAGCGCGCCGAGGTTCTCGACGATCTGCTCGGGCGTGCCGACCGCGGGCATGCCGGTGAATGCGGCCATCGACGCCTCCGCCAGGTCCTCGCCCACGTAGCGGGCCATCCGGTCCTTCGTCTGCGCGAGCCGGGCGTCGACGTCGGCCTGCGTCGCCCCGATCGCGACGTTGTAGTTCGCCGAGCGCACGATGGCGTCGAAGTCGGTGCCGACGGCCGCGCAGTGCTCACGCAGCACCGCAGACTTGTGCGTGAAGCCCTCCGGGGTGCCGTCGAAGTTGGTGTACTGCGCGTACTTCGCCGCGATCTTCAGCGTGACCTTCTCCCCGCCGCCGGCGATCCACAGCGGCGGTCCGCCGTCCTGCAGCGGCAGCGGCCGGCAGATCGCGCCGTCCACCTGGTAGTGCCTGCCGTCGAGGGTCGCCGACCCGGTGCGCCACGCCTGCTGCAGGATCTGCACGCCCTCGTCCAGGCGGGCCAGCCGCTCGCCTGCCCGCGGGAAGCCGTAGCCGTAGGCGCGCCACTCGTGCTCGTACCAGCCGGCGCCGATGCCCATCTCGATGCGGCCACCGGAGATGAGGTCCGCGGTCGCGGCGATCTTCGCGAGGTAGGCCGGGTTGCGGTAGCTCATCGCCGTGCACATCTGCCCGAGCCGGATCTGCGAGGTCACCGCGGCCAGCGCCGACATCAGCGACCAGGCCTCGTGGGTGGCCTCCTGTGTGGGCGCGGGCACCGTGTGGAAGTGGTCGTACACCCACGCCGACTCCCACGGCCCCGCCTCCGCCCGCAGGGTCAGCCCCTTCATCACCTGCCAGTGGTCGGCGGGCTCGATGCCCACCAGGTCCAGCCGCCAGCCCTGAGGTACGAACATCCCGAATCGCATCGGTCGAGCCTACGACCGTCTGCCCCCGGCCGGGCGGACGAACTCGCCCCACCGACCCCGACCGTGATGCAGGATGCTCGGCAGGACGACGACTCGACCGAGCGGAAGAGGGCCCACACCATGCGGAGCACGCTGATCGACACCGCACTCGAGCGCGCCACTCGCGCCGCCGCCCGGACGGCCGGGGCACTGCCGCACCGGGTGCAACGACTGCTCGCCGGCCGGCCGATCCGGGTCGACGGCCACGAACTCGACGTCGAGATCCAGCTGATGCTGCGCATGCTGACGCTGCTCCCGCACTCCGACTACGCGTCGCAACCGGTCGCGACCTCCCGGGCCCAGATCGACGCGGAGGCCCGGTTGGTCGCCGCGCCGCCGATCCCGATGGAGTCGGTCCGGGACCTGACCGTGCCGGGACCGGCTGGCCCGATCCCGGCCCGGCTCTACCGGCCGAAGGGCCTGACTCCGCGGGCCCCGGCGGTTGTCTACTTCCACGGCGGCGGGTTCGCCCTGGGCGGCCTCGACAGCCACGACACCGTCTGCCGGTTCCTCGCCGCGCACGCCGAGGTGGCGGTGCTGGCCGTCGACTACCGGCTGGCACCGGAGCACCCGTACCCGGCTGCCGTCGAGGACGGTCTGGCCGCCTTCCGTCATGTCGCCATGAACGCGGCCGAACTGGGCATCGACCCCGACCGGATCGCCGTCGCCGGGGACAGCGCCGGCGGCAATCTCGCCGCGGTGCTCGCCCAGGTGACCGCGGCCGACGGCGGACCACGACCGGCGTTCCAGCTGCTGTTCTTCCCGTGGGTCGACATGTCCACCAAGCGCCGGTCCCACGAGTTGTTCTCGACCGGGTACTTCCTCACCGACGCGCAGATGGACTGGTACGTCGAGCAGTACCTGCCCGACCACGACGGACGCACCGACCCGATGGCCTCCCCGCTGCTGGCCGACGACCTGACCGGGCTGCCGCCGGCGTACATCGCGGTCGCGGGATTCGACGTGCTCCGCGACGAGGGACAGGCGTACGCGCAGCGGTTGCGGGAGGCCGGCGTCGCCGCGACGCTGCGCACCCATCACGGACTGGTGCACGCCTTCGTCAACATGACCGGCTACGGCAGCGCCGGCACGCACGCGCTGCGCGAGGCCGTCGGCGCGTTGCGGGTGGGGCTCTCCCGCGACACGGCACCGTCCGTGCGGGCCGGGGTCCCGCAGGCACCGGTCTCGTAGACTCGACCGCATGGCAGTTGCCGCGCTGGCCGAGACATTCGAGTCGCACCGCAGGCACCTGCTCGCCGTGGGCTACCGGATGACCGGCAGCGTCGCCGACGCCGAGGACGCCGTCCAGGAGGCCTGGCTGCGACTGAGCGAACGCGATGCCGACGACATCCGCGACCTGCGGGCATGGCTCACGACGGTGGTCGGGCGGATCTGCCTCGACCACCTGCGCAGCGCGGCCGTCCGACGGGAAAGCTATGTGGGGCAATGGCTCCCGGAGCCGATCGTGAGTCCGCTCGGGGGACACAGCCCGCCGGACCCCCTGGACGCTGTGGTCCTGGACGAGGACACCCGGCTCGCGGCGATGATCGTGCTCGACACCCTCGGCCCGGACCAGCGGACCGCCTTCGTCCTGCACGACGGGTTCGGGGTGCCGTTCGACGAGATCGCCGCCCTGCTGGACACCTCCGCCCCGGCGGCGCGTCAGCTCGCGTCCCGGGCACGGCGCGCGGTCGCCGACTCCGACGCGGGCGCGCAGTCGCCGACGCCGGACCCCCAGCACGCCGAGGCCGTGGGCACGCTGCTCGCCGCGATGGCCAGCGGCGACCTGCAGCGGGTGCTCGACGCCCTGCACCCGGACGCGCTGGTGATCGGGGACGCGGGCGGCACCACCCGCACCGCCGTCAACGTGTTGCACGGCGCCGACCACTTCGCCCGGTTCTTCCTCGGCCTGGCCACGCGCTACGGCCCGCAGGCCCTGCTGGCGATCGAACCGGCCCTGGTCAACGGCCAGCTCGGCTTCCTCTCGCACGGTTCGCCCGGCGACGAGACGCACCCGGCCTTCCCTGGTCGCGTCGGTGGGTTCACCGTGCGCGACGGGAAGGTCAGCGCGGCCTACGACATCGCGAACCCGGCCAAGCTCACCCGCGTCCGGATTCCCGGCTGGCACCGGCCTGATCCGCCGCCGCCCACGGAATCCGGCACGCGTCACCGGAGCTGAACCCCTGGTCCACGATCCCGAGCGCCGAGTACATCCGGGAGCGCTGGTTCTCCAGCGCGATCTGGTAGGTCAGTTCCACCGCACCGTCGCGGCCGAACCGGCGCTCGAGGTCCGCGACCTGCTCGTCGGTGACGGCGGTGGGGGTGGCGGTCATGGCGTCCGCGTACGCGATCGCGGCCCGCTCGTCGTCGCTGTAGCGCGTCGAGTTCTCGTAGTCGCCGATCTGCTGGAGGCGCTCGACGTCCAGGCCCTCCAGGCGCGTGAGCATGGTCCCGAAGTCCACGCACCAGGAGCAGCCGACGGTCCAGGCCACCCGGTAGACCGCGATCTCGCGGACGTTCGCGGGCAGCACGGTCGACGCCTTCTCCACGGCCATCTCGTGCCCGGCCGAGGCCAGGAACAGCTTGCTGTGGTTGGCGAGCACGGCGAAGGGCTCGGGCACCGCGCCGAACCGGCGTCCGGCGATCCGGTACGCGAGCTTGACCAGCGGGCCGGCTTCCTGGGGCGGAACCGGGGGAATTCGAGTCATGACTCTCTCCTGTTCGCGGTATCGACGGCCAGTGCGCGGCCGTCTACACACCTGGACGAGACGGCCCTGCCAAATGTGACACTAGGCGTTTCCCGGCGGGATGCACCCCCGCCTAAGCTGTGACAATGCCCGCAGCACGCCACTCGCAGACGGTCGCTCGCCTGCGGCCCTTCGCCTCGACGATCTTCGCGGAGATGACGGCGCTCGCCACCGCGACCGGCGCGATCAACCTCGGTCAGGGCTACCCCGACACCGACGGTCCGCGGGCCATGCTGGACGTCGCGCGCGAGGCCATCGCCGACGGGCTCAACCAGTATCCGCCCGGCCCGGGCATGCCGGTGCTGCGCGAGGCCATCGCCGCGGACCGGGCCGCCCGGTACGGGATGTCCTGCGACCCGGACACCGAGGTGCTGGTGACCGTCGGCGCCACCGAGGCCATCAGCGCCACCCTGCTCGGGCTGGTCGAGCCGGGCCAGGAGGTGGTGCTGATCGAGCCGTACTACGACTCCTATGCCGCCGCCGTCGCGATGGCAGGCGGGGTGCGCCGGACGGTGCCGCTGGTTCCGGACGGCGCGGGCTTCGCGCTGGACCTCGACGCGCTGCGGGCGGCGGTCGGGCCGAACACCGCGATGCTGGTGGTCAACACCCCGCACAACCCGACGGGAACCGTGCTCGGCGGCGCGGACCTGGCCGCGATCGCCGCGCTCGCCGTTGAGCAGGACCTGCTGGTGCTCAGCGACGAGGTCTACGAACACCTGGTGTTCGACGGCGCAGTCCACACCCCGCTGGCCTCGCTGCCGGGGATGGCCGAACGCACCGTCACCGTCTCCAGCGCCGCGAAGACCTTCGCGGTGACGGGCTGGAAGACGGGCTGGGTGTGCGGGCCCGCCGAGCTGGTGGACGCGGTCCGCACCGCCAAGCAGTTCCTCACCTTCGTCGCAGGCGGCCCTTTCCAGCCGGCCGTCGCGTATGCCCTGCGGCACGAGCAGGGGTGGGTCGCAGAGCAGCGAGATGCCTTGCAGCGCAAGCGGGACATCCTCAGCGACGCGTTGCGCACGGCGGGCTTCGGGGTGCACGCCAGCGGCGGCACCTACTTCGTGTGCGCGGACATCACGCCCTTCGGCACCACCGACGGCGGCGCCTTCTGCCGGGCGCTGCCGGAGCGGATCGGGGTGGCCGCGGTCCCGGTGAGCGCGTTCGCCGACGACAAGTCGGCGTGGGATCACGTGGTGCGCTTCGCGTTCTGCAAACGCGACGAGGTGCTGACAGACGCCGCCGAGCGGCTCGCCTCGCTGGCGGGGCGGTGGTGACCGCACGATGAGTGCCCCCCGCACGGTGCCCGCCGACTTCGTCCGCCGGGCCGCCGAGATCGCGGCCGGCGGCGGCTTCGACCTGGGCTTCCCGCTGGACGCGGCGGGGGTGTCCGCGGCGGTGCTGCGCGACGCCACTGCCCGCATCACCCCGGACCAGTTGTCGCGGTTCACCCAGGCGGCCTGGCAACTGACCGACGACGAGCTGTTCGGCCTGGGCGCGGCGCCGGTGCCGCGGGGCACCTTCAAGCTGGTCAGCCTGGCCCTGATCCACACCCCCGACCTCGGCAGCGCGCTCGAGCGGATCACCGACGTGACCCGCGCCCTGCCCGGCATGCCGGCGATGCGGCTGGAGGCAGGCGACGCCACCACCCGACTGCTGGTGCGGGTGCCCGACCGCGCGCAGGCACTGCCGCCGGCCTCCGCGCTGGCCGCCGACCGGCTGCTCATCGACTTCGTGATGATGGTGCTGCACCGGTTCGCGGCCTGGCTGGTGGGCAGGCGGATGAGGCTTGTCGCCTTGGAACTCCCCTATCCCACACCCGATCCGGCGCTCGCGAAGAACTACGACGCCATCTTCGGGGTGCCCGTCGGGTTCGGCGCCGAGGTCGCGGCGCTGGAGTTCGACAGCGCGCTGCTGCGGGCCCCCATCGTCCAGACCGAGGAGACGCTGCTCGCCTACCTCCGCGAGTCCCCGAACCTGATCTTCTCCGAACGTGACTACGACAGCTCGGCGGCGACGCAGGTGCGCAAGGTGCTCGAGGCCGGGGTGCGGGGCCGCACCTCGACCGCCGACGACATCGCGGAGATGCTCTCGATCAGCGCCCCGCACCTGCGCCGGCTACTCCGACAGGAGGGGACCTCGCTCAACCAGCTGCGCGAGGAGGTGCTGCGCGACGCGGCCGTCTCCGGACTCGGTCGCGGTGAGTCCGTCGACGAGCTGTCCGCCCGGCTCGGGTTCTCCGAGCCCAGCGCGTTCCGCCGGGCCTTCAAGCGCTGGACCGGCGAGACCCCCGGCGCCTACCGGTAAATCCGCTCAGCACACGCAGAACTCGTTGCCCTCCGGATCCGTCATCGTGATCCACCAGTACGGGCCCTGCTCCCCCCGGTGCAGCTCGGTCGCACCGGCCGCGGCAAGCCGGTCCGCGACAGCCTGCTTGTCGTCACCGACCCGAAGGTCCAGGTGCATCCGGTTCTTCACCGTCTTCGGCTCGGGAACCGACTGGAACAGCACCCGGGGCCGCTCCGGATGCTCGGGGTCCGAGATCGCGGCCCCGGCCCTCCACACCAGCACCCCCTCGAACTCGGTGGTGTCCTCCTCGCGGGCGTGCCCGGCGGCGACGAGCCCGCGGATGAAGTCCTCGTCGCTCGGTTCGACCTCCCAGCCGAGCGCCGCGGCCCACCACTTGGCCAGCGTGTGCGGATCGTTCGAATCAACAGTCACCTGAAATTCGTATCCCATGTCCGGACGGTACAACCGGCCACCGACAGGCGCGGGCCGCTCGGCCGTGAGCAGATCCGTCGAACGCCACACGGATCCCGCCGCACACGGCATCCTGGACAAACGTTCAAATGAGAGGTCGATGTCTTGCGCAAGCTCCTTCTACTGATCCCGATGGTCGCCCTGGCCCTGCAGGTCGCACCGACCGCGACCGCCGCGCCGACCACCGAACCGGCGGCGACCGCGGGCGACTGGACGCTGCCGCGGCTCACGGTCGACGATCGCGCGATCACGGACGTGACCGGCCGGACGGTCCTGCTGCGCGGCGCAAACATCAACCAGCTCAACGACTATGCACAGAACGACCCGGCGATCCCGGCGACGGCGCCGCTCTACCGCTCCGACTTCACCCGGATGGCGACCCTCGGGTTCAACGTCGTCCGGCTCACCGTCGCGTGGTCGGCGCTCGAGCCCACCCCGGGCGCCTTCGACCAGGCCTACGTGGCCCGGATCCGCGAGGCCGTCCAGGACGCGAAGGACCACGGCATCTACACGGTGCTGGACATGCATCAGGACGCCTGGGGCAAGGCCGTCGGCACCCCCGCCGGCGAGAGCTGCCCGGAACCGATGCGCGCGGGCGTCGGCTGGGACGGCGCCCCCGCCTGGGCCACCCTGACCAACGGCTGGACCACCTGCAACATCGCCGGCGTCCGGGAGACCGCGCCGGCGGTCGCCGCCGCCTTCCAGAACTTCTACGACGACGTCCAGGGCATCCAGGGACACCTCGTCGACACCTGGGCGCGGCTGGCCGCCGAGTTCAAGGACGAGCCCGCCGTCGCCGGCTACGACCTGCTCAACGAGCCCAACCCCGGCCTGCGCGACCCGATCACCGCCGCCGACCAGATCGGCCGCTTCTACCAGCGGACCATCAACGCGATCCGCGGCGCCGAGCAGGGTGGCTTCCCGCACCTGGTGTTCTTCGAGCCGAGCGCGGTGTGGTCGGCGTTTGGCGTCGACGCCCTGCCGCCGCGGCACTACCTGGCCGACCCACTGGTGGTGTTCTCGCCGCACCTCTACGCCGGGTCGATCACCGTCAGCAGCGACCTCCCGTCCCTCGAGGAGGGCTTCGACCTGGCAGAACGCGCGGCCGCGGTCTACGACGCGCCGCTGTGGACCGGAGAGTGGGCCTGGTTCGGCGAACCCGAGGACGACGCCGCCCAGGTCGAGCGGTTCATGGACGCGATGGACGCCCACAAGATGGGCGGCGCCTGGTGGTCGTGGTCGCAGGCCTGCGGCGATCCGCACGCCGTCCGGGACGGCCACACCGACGAGCCGATGGGCAACCTCAACCGCATCGACTGCCCGTCCGGCGAGCAGCTGGGCCTGGTCGAGGGCTTCGCCGGGCCGCTCTCCCGGGCCTACCCGCGCGCCGCCCCCGGAACGCTGACGCAGGTCACCACGGGACGCTTCACCGGGACGGGATCCGGACGACTCGAGGCGTGGTACCCCGGCACCGACCGACCCACGCTGGAGACCGCCAACGTCTCGGACCCGGTCCTGACGCAGGCGGACGGCGGCTGGCGCCTGACCGCGCGCACCGACGGCGCCTACTCGGTGGCCGCCCGCTGAACCAAGCCATGGGAACACCTGTTCGCACAGGAGTAGGCTCACCCCCGTGGACATCGCGGTGCAGGCGTCGCTCTTCGACGACCCGACCGGGGGCGCCCGGCTCGGATCGCTCGACGGTTCGGTGCGCCGACGCACCCTGACCGCGGGCGCCTGGGTGGACGTCCGCCCCAGCTGGATGTCCGGGTCGGACCGGCTGTTCGCCGACCTGGCCGAACGCACGGTGCCGTGGCGGGCCGAGAGCCGGCGGATGTACGACCGTGTCGTCGCGGTCCCCCGCCTCGTCGCCTTCTACGACGCCGGCGCCGCGCTGCCGGACCCGCTGCTCGCCGACGCGATGGCGGCACTGAGCAGCTACTACCTGGCCGAGCTGGGTGAACCGTTCGTGTCCGCCGGGCTCTGCTACTACCGGGACGGCGCCGACAGCGTCGCCTGGCACGGCGACACCATCGGCCGCAGCGCCACCGAGGACACCATGGTGGCGATCCTCTCGCTCGGCGCCGCCCGGACCCTCGCGCTGCGCCCGCGCGGGGGCGGCGACTCCGTGCGGTTCTCGCTCGGCCACGGCGACCTGCTGGTGATGGGCGGGTCCTGCCAGCGCTCCTGGGAACACGCCGTCCCCAAGAGCTCCCGCCCCACCGGCCCCCGGGTCAGCGTGCAGTTCCGGACCCGCGGCGTGCGGTGACCGCGGCGGCGAGCCGGTCGAGCTGCTCTGCGGTGGTGTCCCAGTCCAGGCACGCGTCGGTGATGGACTGCCCGTAGGTGAGCTCGTCCGCCTTGCCGAGGGTCAGGTCCTGACGGCCGGCCTCGATGAAGCTCTCCAGCATGATGCCGACGACACCCTGCTCGCCGTCCGCGATCCGGGCCGCGATGTCGGTGACCACGTCGACCTGACGCTCGTGGTTCTTCTGGCTGTTGCCGTGGCTGGCGTCGATGACAACCCGCTCCGGCAGGCCCGACTTCGCCAGGCGCGCAAGGGTGTCCGTGACCGACTCGCGGTCGTAGTTCGGACCCACGGCGCTGCCGCGCAGGATGACGTGGCAGTCCGGGTTGCCCGCGGTCCGGATCAGCGCCGAGCGGCCGCTGAGGTCGGTGCCGGGGAAGACGTGGCTGGCGCCGGCCGCCCGGGTGCCGTCGACCGCGACCTGCACGTCGCCCTCGGTGGAGTTCTTGATGCCGACCGGCATGGACAGCGCGCTGCACAGCTGCCGGTGCACCTGGCTGGCGGCGGTGCGGGCGCCGATCGAGCCGTAGCTGACCAGGTCCGCGATGTACTGCGGGGTGATCGGGTCCAGGAACTCGCAGCCCACCGGCAGGCCCAGCGCCGAGATGTCGAGAAGCAGTTTGCGTCCCACCCGCAGACCGGTGTTGACGTCGAAGCTGCCGTCCAGGTGCGGGTCGTTGATCAGGCCCTTCCAGCCCAGCGTGGTGCGCGGCTTCTCGAAGTAGACGCGCATGACCACGTGCAGCGCGTCGCCGTGCTCCTGCGCCTTCTTCGCGAGCCTGCGGGCGTAGTCCATCGCGGCGTCGGTGTCGTGCACCGAGCACGGGCCGACGACGACGAGCAGGCGGTCGTCGCCGCCGTCGAGGATGCCGACGGTCGAGGCGCGGCCGTCACGCACGGTGTCCGAGACCGCGGCGTCGACCGGGTGCTCGGCGCGCACCTCGGACGGCGGCGCCAGGGGGCTGATGGAGATCGTCCGCTGGTCGTCGAGATCGCGGGCGTCGGATTCGATGGTGATCGTCATGTGGGTGTCCTGTTCGGTGAGGACCGACCCACTGAGAATGCGTGCACACTCGCGAGCCGGTGTGGTCCGGCTCGAGGTGGAAGAGGTCAGCGCAGGTCTACGCTGACCGGCCCACCCGGGGCCGGCCTGCTAAACCAGAAATACGTGCGCTGCATGGGCGCCACTGTAGCAGCGCCTCCGGACCGCCTGTGAATGGTCACCGTAGTTGGCCATTCGTCACCCTAGTTGGCCACTTCGTCAACATTGTTGGCCATTGGTCAGGATGGTTGGCCAGAGCACAGTCAGGGCGGCCCGAAATGCCAACATCGCGGCACCCGCGGAAGGATGTGGAACGATCTCCCAGAGGTCGCACAGCGCTCCGATGGCGAACAGGTTGGACATCAGGGCCGCGAGTGACCCGCTCGTGATGCCGAGAAGCATCGTTGTGCAATTTCCCGCCGGGACTTCCCCCTGCCCAGGTTTCCCTTGGCCGATACGACACGCTCGGGGCACTCGACCACCTCGCCGCGCTCGACGCCGACACCATCCTCCCCGGCCACGGCCCCGTGCTGTCCATGGCCATCGCGGCGGCCGTCGACGAGGTGCGCGATCGCACCCGTTGAGCACGTCCGCATCTCGCCCGCTGGTCGGCGAGTTCGCAAAAGGTGCTGCGGCACAACCGCTCGGACTGCCCCGGTCGGGCCGGGCCACATATCCGGGGGACTTCACTCTTCAGCAGGCGCTCGCGGGACGGCTTCTACCTGGCATCTCGCACACGGCCTAAACGTGCCGGATCTGGACTAACGTTGAAAGATGAGCGATGACCCAGTTCAGGAATCGATCGAACACCTTATTGAGAAGCGCGAGGAAGTGGCGCTTCACATAAGGGAGCTTCAGGGCCAGCTTGACGTATCAAGTCGCGCCCTGGGCGAGATCTCGAGAGAGATCGAATCGCTACAACGCGTTCGCCATGAGCTTCTGAAACGACATCCGGAGCTCCGAGGTGGCGGTGTCATAGCGTCGTAGCAATAACGGCCACGGACGAAAGGACCGGTCGCTGGTTTGGCGGGAACGAAAAACGCAACAGCACGATGATCCGCGGGTACCGACCAGTGTTCACGGACTGTCAGGACGAGAGGCGACGCAGCCGCCCTCCAAGCCCGCAAGATCGACACCGACCCGGTCCTGCAGGAACGATTACGAGCAGACCTTTCCGCTCACGCACGCCACGCCAGATCGCGGGCCACTTGCACCTCGAGGCGACAGATGGTCCTGCCACCATTCAACGATCGGCGTGGAAGCCAGAGGCGAGATGCCCTTCGATGTGAGCGCGCCAGAGGCCTGCGGCGAGGATAGCTGCGCCTTGGCGTCCTCCATCGACTTGTCGGAGCACGCCCTGAACAACTCCTTTGAGCCTCCCGATTCCTTCGTGCCCTTGTCTACGACCAGTACGCAGTTCTGGGCGGGCTCCTTGCTCGGATTCGCCGCCGTCGTCGGTTGAGCGCTGACAGTTGGCGATACAAGCGAGACGATCGCCAGTGCCGCGCCAGTCGCCAGTGCCATTCGAATCGGACTTCTCATGTACATCCTCCCCGAGCATTTAGATCCGCAGTTCGATAGCTGTCGGATCAACGCTTGAACATGACGGGATCACACTCACATCCTGTGTTCCCGGAGTCAACTACCAACGGCACATGTCGTGTCACATATGCCGAGTCGGGAATTGTTAAACGCCAACAACTTTCGTTCATTGCGTCAACAGCAATCCTCGCCGTTGTGCCGTCGAACGTATGCCAGCCCAAACAGGCAGACAGAACGTGTAGCCAGCGCGTCCTTTCCGGACTGGGTAGCCCACAGCCGGTAGGCGGCCTTGACCTCGACCTGTCTCGCGACTCACGTGCATCGGTACGGCTCCGCTGAGGGGAGCCAGGACGCGGCGTCACTGTCGGACTTCTGGTGGTTGGCCGGGCCGTCCACCACCAGCAGGTTGCGGGGGTCGTTGGCGAGATCGCGGCGGATCTCGGCATCGAGCTGCTGGACGCCGGTCTGCCAACTGTTGCTGAGCGCGACCACGTGGTCGATCTGGGCGGCGGAGGAGGTGTCCTGGCGGCGCTGGAACTCGATTCGCGTGCCGGTGTAGAGGTCGTTGAGGTTGCCGGCGATCACGATGGCTGCTGGCCTTGAACGACGTGCAGGTGAGATCTCGGGAGGATGTCGCATCCGTTGTGCTGCCCGGCGACATTGACGTCGTCGGACTAGGCCTGCCCGAACTGGTCTCGGCTGTATCCGGTCTTGGGTGCGCGGCCCTTCACCGGGATGGTGTTGGACTGTGTGAGTGCGGCGCGCGGATCGGCGGGGTGGGTGGGGTGCTGATGCTGTCGCCAGGAGACATGGCCTAGCTGCAATATTGAACCGCGGACGGACTTCGGAGGCCAATCCCCCTCTCGACTGGACCTCAGTGGTCGAATTGCGACGATTCCTCGACGTCCTTCGACCTCATTGCGACGCACACAGACCGACCCGAGTTTCGCGCCCGCGATGGTTCGCGAGGACAGTTGCGATGTGATTGAGGTATGCCGCGGAATCCGCGGATTTACTACTGGGGGCGAGGTGCTGCCTGCCGGGGTGCTGCGGTCGCCGATCTTTCGCTAAGAGATTGGGGACGTATCCGCCGGCGCCGTGTGCCGATCTCATACGGCCGCCCAGGTCCCGCGGACCCTCGACCCGCGAGCGCGCGGTCGAGGACAACTACGGTCGGTCTGTGGTTGACCGCACATGAGCGGCGTCGAGCCAGACGGTATAGCTCACGGTTGACGGCAACGGAATGGGTACGGACGCCGCCGCGGCGGTCAACGCAATCTGCTCGTAGTCCAGCAGTGCGCCGGTCGCTTCATCGAGAACGAGCACGAGCCTTTCGTCGGATGTGGTGGCGCTGACCGCTACACCGGGACGTCCGACTCGGTCCTCGACCGCACCGAGGACCTCAATTCCGTTCTGGTCAGCGAGGATACGAAGAAGTGATGACTGCAGCCCTGGGGAGACGATTTGTGAGTTCCACGTATCGGTGAAGGCTGCGAACCACTGCGGTGTCGTCCTCCCAGCGCCCATGTCGAGCAGTCGGTTGCGAAGCTGGCTGGACGGAGGGCTGCCGACGTCGAGACGAATCCACGGGTGATCTTGCGGCCCGACATCCCGGGAGTTGGTCTGCCCGTTCTCGGTTTCGATGAAGCGTCCTGATCCGTCGTCGGCGCGCCACTGTTCGCGGTCGATCTCCGCGATCTCGGAGCGGATTACCACCCCGTCGGCGGTCTGATCCGTCGACAGGTACCACCCCCGGGTCTTGACGTACTCGTACGGCCCGACTCCTCGCGCGGGGGGTTGTCGTTCAGCTTGGTCGGCAAGATGCATCAGCAGCTCGCGTGAGGACACGGGGTGGATGTAGGCCACGAAATGCAACATCGGGACGGTGGCGACATCCCCTGGGCCCGCGTCGGCCGGCGGGAGGACTGCGATGTCGGGGTTGGTAGGTGGCAGCGAGAACGACTGCACGGGGGTGGAGCCGGGCGCGGCGACAGTGTGGTCCGGCGTGTCATCGTGCAACACCACTACTGTGCCGATCGCCAATCCGGCAGTAGCAACGACGCTCGCCGCGACGAGCAGCGGCCGGCGCCACCACGAGAGTACTTCCACACGGTCACGGTCGTGCGCAAGGATCGACCGCAGCCCTCCTGCCGGAGGCGCTCGATGGAAACTGCGCGGTACCGGATTCTGCTGTTCCATCCTGGCGAGAGCCGTTCGGTCGTCATTCATCTCGCATCCCTTTCGATCCGAATAGTGGGCCTGGCATTGCCCCTGTCCTGCGCGGACAACGCGGCCTCCAATCGCCGGCGGGCGCGGTGATGACGCACCCCAAATGCCGAGATGCTGCACCCCATCACTTCCGCCGCCTGCGCATGACTGAGTCCATCCCAGGCGGTCAGCATCAAGGTCTCCCGGTCGCGGGCCGACAGGGACTCCATCGCACCGAGCACTGCAAGTCGTTCCACAACCGCGTGTTCAGCTCCCGGTTCCGCCGACGCGAGATTCGGCGAGCTCGCCACAATCCGTTCGACCAGCGCATCCTGTCTGTCATCGCGGCGCCGATTCTCGGAGAGAACATTCCGGGCAGCCACCAACAGCCATGGCAATGGATCCTCCGGGAGTTGATGCAATTTCTGCCATGCGATGAGGAAGGCTTCATCAGTAGCGTCATGGGCACCGGAATCCGATGCCCGCCGACGAGCAAACGACCACACGCGGGAATACAACCGCATGTATATCTCAGTGAATCTCGTCTCGTCGACACCCATCTAGTCCCTCCCCTCACCCTTTACCCAGTAACGGCCGCGTAGCGGCCGAAACTTACACAGCACTGCCAAACGACTTGAAATTGGCCCGCGCAGCACCTCTGACAGGTGACGTCCACCAGATGCTGCTGCGCGGCTCATCGAGCTGCCGCGGCCGGTCCGGTCGCGATGCGATGCCTCCCACTCGCCTGTCACGTCCCCTTGCACGCCACGACCCTGCGTCGGCCGTCGGCCACGCCGCGATATCCCGCAGCACGCGCCGAGGGCAGCGTCCCCCGATCGACGGACTCATCGTGGCAGTAGCGTCAACGACGTGACCTACGACCTCACCCGGCTCGGCAGCAATCGCTTCGAGCACCTAGTACAGGCACTCACCCTCGGCCATCTTGGTCACGGGGTCGACGTCTTCGGGGCCGGCCCAGACGGAGGCCGTGAGGCGACCTTCCGCGGTGAGGTCAACATGGACGGCAAAGGCAAGTGGAACGGCTACGGCGTCATCCAAGCGAAGTACAAGGAACGTCTGACCGCCACGAAATCAGATCAATCGTGGTTCTTCGAACAGGTCACCGCTGAGCTCGATGCATGGATCGACCCACAGAAGAAGCGCTACCGGAACAAGCCCGACTATCTGATCATTGTCACTAACGTGACCCTCACGTCGGTCGCAGAATCGGGCGGACTGGACCGCCTCGACCAACTGTTCGCACGCTACCGCGATCGGACTGAAAAGCGCCCAGACGGGACCATCCGCAAGATCGGGATGCCCAACTTCAAGGGTTACGCCGTGTGGCACGCCGAGTATCTGGACCGCTTGCTGGAGAACAACGGTGAGGTGCGCCGCTGCTACGCGGATCTCGTGCTCCCTGGTGATGTGATCTCGCGGCTTTATGAGCAGGTCACCGAGTCTGACGAACGGCTGGTTCAGGCATGGATCGGTCACGTCACGCGCGCGTACAAAAGCGACACAACGGTCGAGCTCAGTGAGTCCGGTGACGATGCCAACTCCGCAATGTCACTGGCAGAGGTTGCTGTTGACCTCCCGTCTTCTTTTGAGCCTCGACAGGGGGCGCCCTCCCCCGCGTTAAGGCGCCTCGTCGAGCGGGGCGATCAAATTCTGTCGCCCGGACTCGCACCCGCTGTGCGAGATCGCGTAGTGGTCTTGGGGGGCCCTGGTTCTGGCAAGTCCACGTTGTCACGACTGCTCTGCCAGGTGTATCGGGTGGCACTGTTGCGGAAGGAAGCTTCCGGCAGAGTCACCCCGCAAGTAGCGGAGCGGGCGGGGCAGATCCGTGAAGCGCTGGACGCCGCTGGCCTGCCCGCCCCTACATTGCATCGACTTCCCGTTCGGGTCGTGCTGAGCACCTTTGCTGATGAGGTGAGTCGGTCCAAAAATCTGACCCTGTTGCAGCACGTCGTTGGTCTGATCAACGACCGCGGGTCGGACCCGATCAGTGTTCCTGAAGCGAAGCGGCTCCTGACTGCCTGGCCGCTGCTTCTGGTGCTCGATGGAATGGACGAAGTCGCTTCGGCCGACAATCGTCTGGACGTGTCTACTCGGATCGCAGACTTCTTGAGCGAGATGGCCGCGCTGAGGGCGGACGTGTTCACAGTCTGCACGTCGCGACCGATCGGGTTTGAGCGCGACTCTGACATTGACTACCAAGAACTGCAACTCACTCCACTGGCTGTGAGCGATGCGATGCGTTACGCCTCACGGCTGTTAAGCAAACGATTCGCGGACAATCCTGACCGGCAAGTGCAGACGCTCGAGCGGTTGGAGGAAGCATCTCAACGCACTGAGACGGCCCGACTAATGACGTCGCCGCTGCAGGTAACGATATTGAGCCTTCTGCTCGAGCAGCGACGTCAAGCTCCGGCGAGCCGATACGGGCTGTTCAAGAGCTACTACGACGTCATCTACGCGCGCGAGCGCAATAAGCCCAAGGGAATTGGTGATGTTCTAGAGAACTACCGTGCATGATCAATGCCCGGCAGAACAGTCGAGGAGGAGGAATTGCCAGCTGGTTCTACGCCAAGAACCGCCTTCTCGACGGTGAGACCTTCTACGTCAACGCCACCTACTAGCGAGCACAGGTAGCGAGCGGGTCCGCCCCATTGACGAACCGTCAGTGGGGCGGCCCGCTTCGTGCGTGTCGACCGATCGATGCCGGTTCCGAGCTGCTCTAGGGTCGAACCATGACTGCCAACGGTGTTGTCCGAGTCGATCACCATCAGTTCATCCTCGGATCGGCGGAAACCGACACCCTCGCCACCACCACAGAGGGATCGCTGATCGACCTCGGTCCCGGCTTCGTCACCGTGCGAACGGGAATCGCATACGGCCCTGCCTTGCTGTCGGTCGAACTACACGGTCAATCACCCGCCCCATCCGCCAGCGACTGGGAGGTTGTCGAGGAGGGCAGCATCACCGTTGATGAACCCATCCATGTTCTGACCCTCGACGGCGAGGTGGTCTCACCGTTCGACGAGACCCTTCGGCACGTCGATGCAGACACGTATCGGGTCCGGGTCTCGGCACGAGGCCGAGACCTGAAGTGGGATATGGATGTATCCGAGCCCGTCGAGTCCTACTCGATGGACCTCTGGCGCGCACCGTTCGGAAAGTTCGAACAGATCAAGAAGCAGGACCAGGCATGGAGCGAGGGCGCGGAGTCTGACGACACCAGCCCCGCGGCCGAAGACACGCCCTCGCTGGGTGACTTGGTGGATTCGGGCGTGAGCGGCATCCGGGGTACCCCTCGACTGGATGTGTCGTTGGATCCGCAGTTATGGGACGGTCGCCCCCCTACCGGAGCCCTCCTCGACACCGTCTCCGAACTCGCCGAATCGAAAGCCAACCGTCAGACCATCAAGCAACTGATGTGGCTGTCCTTCCTGAACCGCGACGCACTCGAAGTTGTCGTGGGCTCAGATGCCCGGCAGAAGGATGAGATTGCCCGGTGGGCAGTGGAACGGGCATACCAGGAGGCGGGTCTGCTTGAGTTCGAATGGGCCCGGAAGGGGATCGAGGCGCTGTTGGCTCATCAGCCTCTCCCGGACCCGTTCGACGGGAAGAGTGGAGAGCGCGACGTAATCGCGGGCGACCCGGATTTCTCGCGTACCCGGGTCCACGCGATCTCGATCCTGTATCCCGCGAGTCAGCCGTACGAGCGGTGGAACATTGCTTCCTACACGATCTACCAGGCGACGTCGGGTTCACCGCACGCAGTGTTCAACACATTGTGGAACGCGGTCATGACCGCAGGCCAGGAGGGCTACCAAGAGCTGCTCGAGGATCTCGTGGGGCGATTCTCCTAGGGCGTCGAACGGCTCAACTGTCAGGTGCCGCTGTGCAGACACCGAAAAGGGGTCGAAGACCTCCAGCCACGGCACAACACAGCCATGCGGATTGGCCACTTCACCAACAACAGTCGAGTAGTGGCTAGAGACCACCGGCCCGGACTCGAAGGGGAAGGGAGTTCGCCCGCGCGCCGCCGGCCATCGAGAAGGCCGCGGGGAGAGTCCCCTGGAGTGGTGGAAATCGGTAAGGCCCTGACCAGCCGACTTGGCCGCGTGTTGAAGCAAGGTGGGATGTCCCGAGCAGTTCAGAGCCGGCTGAGCGGGTCGCGGCAATCTACGACAGGTCGATGCACCCGGAAGGCTGCATCGCCAACCAGATGATGTGCCCAACGAACCGCTGCGAACAATTGCCAACTTCGATGACAACGATCGCGACCGGTCGTGGTCAGGATAGTTGTCACACCCCAGGTCAGAGCGTCAGTAATTGCCGACTGTGTTGGCGATTCACACCGACCGTCTTCGCGCGGGCGCACGTGCCGCGCCGCGAACTTGCGCTTCACCTTCGGCTAGTAGTCCCCCTTGTTCCTCCCATGCCAGCCTGAATCGCCGCCCTCCGTGTGGCAGGTCCCAGTGAACAATTGCCAAGTATGTTGACCACGACCGGCTCTTCGTCGTCACCGTAGGTGCCATTCCGCAGGTCAGGTCATTGTGAAATGACAACTACCTTGGCCATTCGCACTGCCGCGCGACTGGTCGAGGCCACCCGCGGCGTGTTCGGTGTGGGCTACTCGAGCCGGATCGAGTCGGGTGAGGCCGTGTGCCGCAATCACCCTCTCTACACCGCCGACGTCGCCGAAACCGCCCGAAGCACCCTCGTCGTCGGCGCCACCTTGCCTGGGTGGTTACGTCGACAACTCGTATCGGAGGTCAACCTCGGAGACTCGGCAAAGGAGCCACTGGGCGCGCCGTCCAATTTGGGGGCCATGGTGCGGCCGTGAATGCCGACGGTACGCGGCGACCCTGGATTCCCCCGCCTTTGACATTGAACGATGTGCGTACCCAGTAGCGGTCGTCTCCAACGTCAACGTCGAGGGAACCGTCGACGACAGACAGGACAAGCATGTCCATGTACTTGAGCAGACCAGCGGACCCGCTGTCGCATCCGTCGCATGCACAGTCGGGGACTGTGTCCAACCGCACCGCAGGGTCGCCCGCGGCGATCGTGATGTTGAAGGGATGGTCGCTGTCCATGGGTGTATGGGTCGTCAACACCAGTGGAACCGCGCCGTCGGCGGCAGGCTGGAGGACTGTGTCTGCTCCACCGAGCTCCATGGGAGGAAGCGCCCAGTCCACATGCGATGCTTCTCGCGCCCAGCCGCGGTCGAGAAGTACCTGAGTCCAAGCCTGCGCTCTGGCCACCACGATCCGGAACTTGTCGGGGTTGCTAGAACGCTCGTACGCCGCTTCGTCTGGGCCGGGGCCATCCTTGTAGGGGTTCGGCCACCCAGGAGTGTTCGCCCCGGTGACCGAGAAGGCCGCGTCGACGTCATCGAGCAGTTCGCGCATCTGTCGTGAGAGCAACGGCGCTTCCCCGCCCCAGCCGCTTTCGCGCGAGCGCAGAATATTTTCGTTGAAGCTTTCCCACCACGACTTTTCAACATGTGTCACCACGTAGACGCTACCGGCGCGTGATAGATCACGCAATCGCAATTACGGACACAGCGGGTTAACTCCGGCTGCGATTTTCACAGCAGACAGTCGCTGGAATGGGACTTCATAGGCGGATGTTCGGTCGTTAGCGTAATGCACTAGTTCGCGAAAACCTCCTCGCCACAATTAGCTGGAAGGATTATCCAGTCCCTTGCGGCGAGGAGGTCTTCGTGGCTTAATCTATGCGAAACGCGTCTGGTTGATTGCATCCACTAGCCCGGATGATTCCGAGGCTCGGACCGAATTCAGGCGCGCCTTCATACCTCGCAGTTGAAGGACTTTTGTGGGGGATAGACGATCGCCCAGTAGTTCTTACCCATGTAGCTGATCTTGCCGGTGACGACACCCCAGAAAAGGGTTTTGACTTCACCTGTGCAGGCGTGGGCTACATTCTTTGACTCCAGAAAGGTCGCAGATTGTCCGGGCAGGGAATTTTCGAAATCGGTTATCCCCGAGGTCGTCATCCACACAGTGTAGTACTTGTACTTCAACTGCGTTTCGTGGGTGATAGACGCTACCGGCATCGTGCAATCAGTCGTGGGCTTGAACCCGACCACCCCGTAGCCCTTCCCTGGGCCACTCTTGGTCCGCCAATGAATCCAATTTGGCTTGAGTTCACAGGGGCCGAGATTTATCCCCATCGGGCTGAGTTTCTCTGGCTGCGGCGCGCCAGGATCAGATTGTCCGTTTTGGAGGCCCCCGAAATATGCCACCGCCTCTTCGCGGGTGTCGAATTGAACGTATTCAACTGGAGGGGGACTGACGGGTACACTGATCTCGCCCGCGGCTGATCCATTGCTGAATTATTGCGTGAACCATCCAGTTCCGTCGCCAATTCCCTCGTTCGTCGGGTACCCGTAAGTGCTCTTTTCGTACCCGGCCAGGGCCCACTGTGTGAGTATGTCGCCACGGACTGAATGCGCTCCGGTGGCGGGAGACCAATAGATGACACCATTTTGGAATCGGTTCATCCGGCCTTCGCCGTTGTGGCCGACCACAAGTTCATCTTCCGTGGGCCAGCCGAGCCAGCCGCCCTCCCAACCCGTCTGAGCCCACCGGTCACGGATAGCGCCGCCAACAGGGTGCGCGCCCGTGAGTACGGTCCAGTAGATGGTCGCTCCCTGGAAGTCTTGGAGTCGGCCCCCGTTGAGGACGACCTCGTCGGTCTTCGGATAGCCGAGGAACCCGCCCTCCCAGCCCTTTTCGCCCCACTTCTGATGGAAGACGTTGACGACCGGATGCGCGCCGGTGGCGGCCGACCAGTAGATAGGTCCGTTGGCAAAGTGACTTCTGCGTCCAAATCCGTCCGGGTTGACCAGCTCATGGGATGTCGGGAGGAGCAGGAAGCTCAGGGGTCCACCGAGAGCGTTGTACTTGTCGCGGATGGCGCCGCACACGTTCCAGTCTGTCGGCCAGTAGTTCTCGCATCCCGGAGGCGGCACCCCGAGCAGGCCACCACGAGCCGTTCGCTCCTGCTTCTGCGTCCGGGCTTCCTTCATCTCGGCCTTGTCGGCCTGTTCCTTGGTGTAGCCCCCGGGGATCTCCTCGCGATCAGACCGCATCTTGCCCGGGACGATGGTCTCGTTCGGATTCTCGGTCGGCTTGCCTGTGTACGGGATCTTCTTCCCGTTCGCCGCCGGTGCTGTGGCAGCACTAGGCGTCGGCTCGGGCGTCGTCGTGGCCGGCGCATTGGTCTCGAGTTGAGCACTCGCCGAAGGCTCGGGGGGCACGGTCCGCGGGGAGGCGGTCGGCGCGGTGGTCGTTTCCCCGACCACGGGATCGGTTACCTCAGTGGTGGGGGCCAGCACCGTGGTGGTGGTGGTTGTTGTTGTCGGGGCTGCCGATGATGTTGTCTCAGCAGTTTCCTCAACCGCGGAGGGTGTCGGCGTCGGCGTGGTGGAGGGGGCGGCGGACGCGGTGCTCATCCCGGTGATCGCGACGGTTGCCGCTACGGCGATGGCTCCGAGCGCCCGTGCGGCGCCCCTCCGATGTCGGCGCCGGCATTCCTGCCCGCGCCATGAACTTTGGTTCAACCTGCACCTGCTTCCTGGGAAATTCCTGGGAGCTAGCTGTGAACGGGATCGTTCATTGCTGAACCTAAAGGTCAACTTCGCATTTCGGACTCAGGTAACAAGTCTCGTTTTGGTCACAAAAGATACTGGTCGGTACTTTGAGGTGGAATTCCAATTTGGCGAGGGCCGTCCTTGGGTTCGGAAACGGTATGCCGTCCCGCCTTCCCCCGACGCGATCCGTTCAACCGGGGCAGCGGCAAACAACTCGACGAAGCCCTGATGCCGGGCACAGCTTCGCTGACCGTGCTCCCCTGCGGACGGTGTCTCGCATCGCCGGGTTCGGCGAAAATAGGGAGGCCACCGCCGAGGCATGGCGGAGGGTGTTCACGTTCTTCGGCGACCACCTGCGGTAGCCGGGGTTCCGGTAGTCACGGCGCAGACGACAAGAAGCTCGCGTAGCGGCTGGTCGGGGTGATTTGCCGTTTCGCCGGTCCAGTCGACAGCAAACAGCGCCCTCGGACCTGGAGGGACTGCCCCCGCTTCGGGTGATTGGCACCTCAGCAAGATCTTCTCCAAGCGTAACCGCGCGCAGCCAGCTTCAGCGTTGACGCGGTCTCACACTCCGAGGGTATCCCTGCGCGTCAGGGTGAGTTGAGTCCCGCGGTTCACAGCAACCCCGCCCGCAGGGGCGAGATACGGATCAACCCGACGATGACGATTTCCGGCCTGGCCGTAGCCGGGATGTCATCTTCGGCGCCACCTGACGATGTGAAATCACCGCCACCTATCGCCGTGATTCACACATGGTTCGGCCAACGAACGGCCGCGAACAATTGCCAACTATCCTGACAACGATTGCGATCGGTCGTGGTCAGGATAGTTGTCACACCGCAGGTCAAAGCGTCGGCAACTGCCAACTATGTTGGCGATTCACACCGCCTGCGAACGGTCACCGTAGATGGCCAATTTGCCAACCAGTTGGCACGGCTGTCACCTCAGTTTGGCAATTTGCCAGATCCGTGACGAACGATGACCGAACAACGATCCAGTTCGAACCCACAGGTGTCGCGCCCGGCCCCGAGGTGTCCGGCGGCGCAGCTTCGCATACTTCTCGTGGCGCTCGCGGCCGGAGAGCGCACGCAACCGCTTCCTGATCCCGACGGGCTCGGCGCCCGCCCTCACCCTACGCGGGGGGCAGAATGCCGCGCAGGACGATGTCAGCCAGCGAGTCCGCGAACGGCCCGGGCTCGCCGACATCGCGAACGGACATCGCGAAGATGGCCGCGCCCGCCAAGATGTCGAGGAGGGTGTCGGCGTCGACCCCGTCCCGGATCTCGCCCCGTTCCCTCGCCGCGTCGAGGCGGCGCTTCAGCTCGATCCGGACCCCGGCGAGCTGACGCACGACCAGGATCTCACGCAACTCCTCATTGGTCCGGACCTCGCTCATCAATGCCGGGGCCGCAACTCGGGTGGCCGGGGCGGCGAAGAGGTCGACCGCGCCGCGGACCAACGTGAGGATCTGCTCGTCCATCGCAACCTCGGAGCCGAGTTCGGTGCCGATGTCAGCACCCTGCTGCGCGTCCAACAACGGGTAGATCGCGTCGTTGACGATGTGCGCCTTCGACGGCCACCGACGGTAGATCGCCTGGCGCCCAACTCCCGCGCGGGTGGCGATGCCATCGATCGACGTCCCGGCGTACCCCTTCTCCATGAGCAATTGCCTGGTGGTCTCCAGAACGGCCGCGTCGATCGCAGGGTTTCGCAGCGGACCGAGCCGATGCTGGGCCTCGGATTCCTTCGTCATTCTCTCCAAACCCCTTGCGTCCTCGAGTGATGGCCGTTACATTCTGTCACGGCTCTAGTCCATACAAAGTGTATGGACTAACGCCTTGTGCGCACCGGCGCCACCCGATCCACCAAGGAGTGGTGATGACCCCTGAAACCGTCGGAGCAGATCCCGACTACGCCGAACTCGCCCGCCCCGGGGAGTCCCGCAACGACCCCGCCGAGATGCTGGCAAGCCTCGAGCGCTGGCTCGGTACCGTGCTCGATCTCGGCGCGAACCCCGAGGTGACGTCTCTCGATGTCCCGTCGGCGAACGGAATGTCCAACGAGACCGTGCTGTTCGATGCGACCTGGACCGAGAACGGCACCCGATCCGAGCACCGCCTGGTGGCCCGGATCGCGCCGCCGGCCAGCGCGGCACCGCTCTTCCCGTCCTACGACCTGGACCAGCAGTTCCAGGTGATGCGGGCCGTCGCCGCCCACACGTCGGTGCCGATCCCCCGGGTGTACTGGTCGGAGTCCACGTCCGATGCGCTCGGCGGCGAGTTCTTCGTCATGGAACGGCTCGACGGGGAGGTCCCGCCCGACGTCATGCCGTACACCTTCGGATCATGGCTGTCCGAGGCCCCCGCCGAGGACCGGGCCCGCCTCCAGCACGCATCGGTCCGGGTACTCGCCGAACTGCACGCCATGGCCGACCCGCACCGCGCGTGCCCGAGCCTGGCCACCACCGACAGCGAACCGACCGGCGCCTCGGCGTTGCGCGCCCACGTGGAGGGGCAACGGCGCTACTACGAGTGGGCCACCGCCGACGGACCGCGGTCCCCGCTGATCGAGCGGGGACTCGACTGGATCGAGGCGAACCTGCCCTCCGACGCCGGGCCGGCGGTGCTGTGCTGGGGCGACTCCCGGATCGGCAACATCATGTACCGGGACTTCGAGCCGGCGGCCGTGCTCGACTGGGAGATGGCGACGATCGGGCCGCGCGAACTCGACCTCGGCTGGATGATCTTCCTGCACAGGTTCTTCGAGGACCTCGCAGCCATGGCGGGCCTGCCCGGCATGCCCGACTTCCTGCGCCGCGAGGACGTGGCCCGCAGCTACCTGGAGCTGACCGGTCACCGGCCCGAAAACCTGGACTTCTACACCCTCTACGCCGCCCTGCGGCACGCCGTGATCATGTTCCGCGTGCAGTGCCGCGCTGTCGTGTTCGGCCAGGCCGAGCTGCCCGCGAACCCGGACGAGATGATCCTGCACCGCGCGACGCTCGAGGCCATGCTCAACGGCACCTACTGGGCGTCGATCACCAAGGGAGACACCGAATGACGCTGTCACCGCTCGACGACTACCCGGTGCACCAGATCGCCGAGACGATCCGGCACGTCGGCACCTCCGATCGCAACTTCTACGACCGGTACTACTTCAACTGCCACGCAGGCGTCAACGGCGACGCCGACCCGCTGTTCCTCATCATCGGGCTCGGCCAGTACCCCAATCTCGGTGTGTGCGACGGCTTTGCGGTGCTTCGGCGCGGCGACGACCACATCGTCTTCCGGGCCTCCCGGGCGCTGGGCGACGATCGTATGGACCTGTCCGTCGGGCCGCTGCGGATCGAGATCCTCGAGGGCCTGCACAGCCTGCGGGTGGTGCTGGACCCGAGTACCGAGGCACCCGACCTGAGCTTCGACCTCCTCTTCGAGTCCGACGGGCCCGCCAACCTCGAGGCCCGGCACTTCCACCGCCAGCTCGAGCGGGTCACGTTCGACACCCAGCGGTTCGTGCAGACCGGCACGTGGTCCGGGTCCCTCACCGTCGACGGCGAGGTCCGGCCCGTCACCCCGGACACCTGGCGCGGCAACCGTGACCGCTCGTGGGGTGTCCGACCGGTCGGTGAGGCGGAACCGCCTGGGCGCAAGGCGGATCCGGAGTTGGCCGGGAGCCAGAACTTCTTCTGGATCTACTCGATAATGCAGTTCGGCGACTACAGCATCGTCACGGTCATCCAGGAGGACCAGCAGGGCCGCCGCATCGTCGAGGACGCGACCCGGGTCTGGTCCGACCGCGCCCGGGAATCGGAGTGGCTGGGCCGACCCGACCACGAGCTGACCTTCACTCCGGGCACCCGAGAGGTCGCCACCGGAACTCTGCACTTCCGACGCCCGGGCGCACCCGGCGAGCCGGACCTGGTCCTTTCCGTCGCCTGCGAACCGGTGCTGCCGCACTACCTGGGTGTCGGCACCGGCTACGGCCTCGAGCAGGACTGGCGCCACGGCATGTGGCAGGGCGAGCTGGTGGTCCAGGGGCTGCGGGAGAAGGTCTCGGAGATCGAGCCATGGAAGAAGATGCTGTGCCCAGTCGACAACCTCGCCCGGTTCACAGTCACCGAGGACGGCGGAACCCGCACCGGGGCAGGCCTCTTCGAGGTCGCGGTCATCGGCCCCCACCAGCGTTACGGCTTCACCGGAATCGGTGACGTCGCCCCCTGACCGGCTCCGGCCCTCGCCGGGTACGACAACCGTCCGTCAATCCCTTCGGTCGGTTCGTTCCATGCAGACAGAGAGGTTCCGTCACATGTCCACACGATCCCGAACGCTGTCCACCCGTACCGCGAGGGCCGCCGCCCTACTCGTCGCAGGCGGTCTGCTGTTCACCGCTCCCGCCACCGCGGGCGCCGTCGACCTCAGCTCGATCGACACCGGCTCACTCGGCGGGTCGCTCGACCTGGGTTCGAGCAACCCGGTCCTCGCCCCGACGCCGAGGCTGGCGTCCGTGGACAACTTCCGCGACGTGGCGGGCAACGTCGGCGCCGGCTACGCCACCGCCGACGGCAGGCACCTCAAGCGCGGCGCCATCTACCGATCCAACGCGCTCACCAAGACCAGCGAGACCGACAAGGCGACCCTCACCACCCTCGGCCTGGCCGACGTCTACGACCTGCGTGGCGTGGCCGAGATCGCGAACCCACTGGTCGGCGGCGCGGACAAGCTGCCTGACGGAGCCACGTACAAGAGCATCCCGATCGAGTTCGTGGACCTGGTCCAGCTCGCCCAGACCATCCAGTCACCCGAACAGGGCCGCCAGTTCATGGTGGACACCAACCGAAGCTTCGTCACCGACCCCGCGCGTCGGGCGGGCTTCGCACAGGTGCTGACGGACATCGCCAGCGGCGACGGCGCGCAGCTCTTCCACTGCACCTCGGGCAAGGACCGCACCGGCTGGACCGCCATGCTGCTGCAGTCGATCGCCGGGGTCCCCGCCGCCACCGTCATGGACGACTACCTGCTGAGCAACAGCTACCTCGAGGTGACCAACCAGAAGACCTTGGCGCAGATCACCGCGGCCCTGGGCGCGCAGGCCGCCGCCAACCTGACTCCTGTCCTCGGTGTCGACCAGAGCTTCCTGGAGGCCGGGCTCGACCAGATCACCGCCGACTACGGCACCGTCGGCAACTACCTGGCCGAAGGCCTCGGCCTGGGCTCGGCGACCATTACCGCACTGAAGGCGAAGCTGGTCGGCTGATCTGAGTTGAGTCAGTCCTTCACGAACACCTCCGGGGGTGTCAGGACGGGAACGTCCAAAGTTCCCCTCCGAGGAGTGGAGCGTTGCCGCGCTTCGGTTCTCGCTGACACCGCCGGAGGTATTTGCGTCTGTGCATGCCTGACCCGGATGGGGCGATATCGCCACTGGCAAATTCCAGCGTGGTTGTTCCGGCGGGTGTTCCGCATCAACACGTCGGTGGTGCCGCCGGCCGGCAGCGAACCGCTGGGTGCCGGACCGATCGAGGAAGCACTTCCCGGTCGGCACTCACGGCTGGTGGTCGACCTCGAGGCGATCGGCCAGGAGAGCAACCCTCCGTTGGATGAGCGACTCATTCGGTACCGCCTGCGAACGGTCACCCGGGCGTCTCAGCCCCTACGTTGCGTAGGTGACGGGTCGCGAACCCCGAGCCGTCTGCCCTCGCGCCGACGCTGTGCTGCGCGATACTGTGAATTGCACTTTTGCCGTGGAAGTTCTGGAAACGGAACCCGCTTGGAGCCCAAATCCCTGGGAGCACGCAATGGCACACTCATACACCTACAGACTCCTGCAGATCGCTCTCGTGGTCTTCGGCGCGGTGATGGTTCTGCTCTATCCGCTGGCCGTGGTGTGGCCCTCGGGATGGGCGTGGCATTCCGGCGCTCCCTACCAGTCCGACTACTTCATGATGATCGTCGGCCTGTACGCGACGCTGGGCGTCTTCCTCTGGAATGCGGCGCGATGCCCCGAGAACAATCTCAGCCTGATCTGGTTCACCGTGTGCTCAAGCGTCGTCCACGCCGCGGTGATGGCGGTGCAGTCCTTCGGCAGCGGCCATCACATGGGACATCTGTGGGGAGATGTCCCAGCGCTGCTTCTTGCGGCAATCGTGCTGGCGGTCCTCGTACGGTCGTCCGGGCTCGAGCATCGTCCGCCCGACCGAGTTACGGACCACGTGGCCGGTGGTCAGATCTGAGGGTCCGGCGCCGAGTTCGACGTCCGTGACCGTGCACCGATCGGGGAGGATCGCGGTGACACGACCCCGACTCCTCCCCGGTCGAGCATGCGTCAGGCGTTCGCGGCAGCGTTCAACTGCTCGAGGGTGCCGGTCGCCTCGAGGTACTCCCCCACCCAGCGTTCGATGACCGCAGAGGTCTTCTCGACCTTGGTGAATTGGCCGACGACCTGGCCGACCGGGTTGAACGCCACGTCGACGGTCTCGTCCGGGTACTTGTGGGTGGCCGCCACGGCCATCCCGGAGACCATGTACTGCAGCGGCATGCCGAGGGGCTCGGGGTTGCCGTCCTCCTCCCACGCCTCGGTCCAGTCGTTACGCAGCATCCGGCACGGCTTGCCGGTGAACGAGCGACTGCGCACCGTGTCGCGGCTGGACGCATCGATATACGCCTGCTGCTGGACGGTGGTGTTCTCGGCTTCTTCGACCATCAGCCACTGCGAGCCGGACCAGGCGCCCTGCGTGCCCAACGCGAGTGCCGCGGCAATCTGCTGGCCGCTGCCGATACCGCCCGCCGCGAGCACGGGGACGGGTGCGACCTCCTTGACCACCTGCGGCCACAGCACGATCGAGCCGACCTCGCCGCAGTGTCCGCCACCCTCGCCGCCCTGCGCGATGATGATGTCGACGCCGGCGTCCGCGTGCTTGCGGGCCTGGTACGGCGAACCGCACAGCGCCGCGACCTTGCGGCCGGCGGCGTGGATGTGCGCGATCATGTCTGCCGGCGGGGTGCCGAGCGCGTTGGCGATGAGCGTCACCTTGGGATGCTGCAGTGCGACCTCGACCTGCGGGGTGGCGGTCGCCTCGGTCCAGCCCAAGAGCTGCAACGCGTTCTCGCTGCCGTCATCGGGCAGCGGCACGCCGTGGTCCGTCAGGATCTTGCGGCCGAAGTCGAGGGTCTCCTTGGGCACCATGTTCTGCAGCATCGTGGTGAGTTCGTCGGCGGACAGGTTCGAATCCATGCCCTCGTACTTGTTCGGGATGACGATGTCGACGCCGTACGGATGGTCGCCGATGTGCTCGTCGATCCAGTTCAGCTCGATCTCGAGCTCCTCGGGCGTGAAGCCGACCGCGCCGAGGACGCCGAAGCCTCCCGCCTTGCTGACGGCCACCACGACGTCGCGGCAATGGGTGAACGCGAAGATGGGGAATTCGATGCCCAAGTCGTCGCAAAGGGGGGTGTGCATGCGGCACTCCTACACTGTGAGCGGGGAAAAACCGTAACAAGTTCCACCATAAGTGGGAGCGTCCCGATATGTGGCCGACTACCGAATCGCGCGATCGGACCGGGTCGAGACGGAGCCCCGCACGCTCTGACATCCGCAGAGAGGTCACGCCTTTCGGCCACGGGCAACCACTCCGGTCGCCACAGCCCGGCCGCTGCCGTACCGCCCTGTCGCACACACACTCCATCAATTACTACGCATTGTAGTAAAATCCCGCGCCATGCGAGAGGCGTCGGTTACGTTGACCGCATGGGGAGTACCGAGGGCATGATCCGATGACCGTCGACATGGAATCGGGAGGGCAGACCGACGACCGTCGGCTGAGCGGAGGGCCGGGTTCGACGCCCCCGAAGCCGCGGCGCCGGGCGCTTCGCGTCGTGCGCTGGATCTCCGTCGGCCTGGTCTCGGCAGTCGTTGCCGTGATTGCGATTTCAGCAGGCTTCCACTGGTGGCAGACGCCTCGCGACAAGGCCGCCATCGAGGAGGAGATCGGATCCGTCCACCGCTATGTCGAGGTGGACGGGCACCGGATGAGCGTCGCGGTCCAGGGATCCGGTTCGCGGACCATCGTCCTGATGCCGGGCCTGGGCACCCCGGAACCGATCCTCGGCTTTGCCCCGCTCGCGCAGCGCCTGGCGGAGCAGAACACGGTCGTCACCGTCGAGCCCTTCGGGCTGGGCCTCAGCGACGGCACCGACGCCCCGCGCACCAGCGAGGCGATCGTCGACGAGACCCGGTCGGCGCTCCGAGAACTGGGACTGGGCGGCCCCTACGTCCTGATGCCCCACTCGATCTCGGGGCTGTACGCGATGCGGTGGGCCACCCACCACCCGGACGAGGTCGCCGCAGTGGTCGGCCTGGACGACGAGCGCTACACCTCCGATGGCGCCCAGGGCACTCCGGACTGGCCGAGTTGGATGTCCGCCGTCACGGCGGCCGGCGGCCTCCGGGACCTGATCGCCGTGGACAAGAGTACCGACTACCTGGGCCTGGTGGCCGACTACCGAGAGAGCCTCGGCCAGTCCGCCGACTACACCCCGGACCAGCAGGACCTGTACCTGCGGGCGTACTCGTGGGTGTTGAACCCGACAGTGCTGGACGAGATAGCCCGCGGGGCGGAGAACGTGCGGGCGGCCGAGGGCGCGGTATTCCCGCCGACGTTGCCGGCCCTGTCCATCCTCGCCGACTCCTCGCTCGAGGTCGAAGCGGAATGGGAGTCCTCGCACCACGCGGCGATCAGCAACCCGGCGATCCAGCAGGTCACGATCATGGACGGCCACCACTACCTGTTCCACGCCCACGCCGAGGCGATTGCCGAGAAGACACAGAGGTTCCTCGACGAGCAGGTACCGGCTCAATAGCGCTGGGCGAGTTCAGGTTCGGGACGGACGTCGCGGCGTGCCGTCAGCCGATGCTGCACACGGTTCGGCATCCTGGAGCGCTGGCGATTCACGCCGCCTCGGGCAACCCCACGGTGTGCGACTGCACACATAGGTTGCACACAACTTAACTGGGCACTACCTTTGTTCTGGTGACCAACGATCTCGCACTCGACCGACAGGTGTGCTTCGCCCTCTACTCGGCCTCGCGGGCGGCGACCGCGGCGTACCGGCCGCTGCTCGACGACCTGGGCGTCACCTACCCGCAGTACCTGGTGCTCCTGGTCCTCTGGGAGCGCGACGGCCGCGGGGTGCGCGAGATCTGCGACGAGCTGGGTCTCGACACCGGCACTCTCTCGCCGCTGCTCAAACGGCTCGACGGCCTCGGCCTGGTCGAGCGGCGACGCCTGAGCAGCGACGAGCGACGCGTCGAGATCCACCTCACCGACGTCGGCGCGGCACTGCAGGCGCGCGCAGCGGACATTCCCGGCAAGCTCGCGGCAGCCACCGGCATGTCGGAGGAGGAGCTACTGGAGCTCCGCCGGTCCCTGCTCCGGGTCGTCGCGGCCCTGCACGGCTCCACCTCCTGATCGCCTGCCGGCACACAGATTGCACTACCAACACCGAATCCCCCATCAAGGAGAAACACCATGAAGGCTCTCTACACCGCGGAGGCACTCGCCACCGGTGACGGCCGCAACGGGCACGCACGCTCGTCCGACGGCCGGCTCGACTTCGACCTCGCGATCCCGGTCGCGATGGGCGGCACCGGCGACGGCACCAACCCCGAGCAACTGTTCGCAGCCGGCTACGCCGCCTGCTTCCACTCCGCACTGCAGGTGGTCGCGCGCCAGGCCAAGGCGAACGTCGCCGACTCCGCGGTCGGCGCCCGGGTGGGCATCGGCTCGCTCGAAGGCGGCGGATTCGGCCTCGAGGTCACCCTCGAGGTGTCCCTGCCGCATCTCGCCCCCGCCGAGGCCGAGGAACTCGCGGCCAAGGCCCACCAGGTGTGCCCGTACTCGAACGCCACCCGCGGCAACATCGACGTCACCCTCGTGATTGCGGAGGCCGGCGAATGAGCATCACCAGCAAGGAAATCCAGCTCGCCTCCCGGCCTCAGGGCTGGCCGACGGCGGAAAACTTCCGGCTCACGGAGACCGTCATCCCCGAGCTCGAGGACGGCCAGGTCCTGGTCCGCAACATCGTGATGTCGGTCGACCCGTACATGCGCGGACGGATGAACGACGTCAAGTCCTACCTTCCCCCCTTCGCGCTCGACGCCCCGCTCGACGGCGGTGCGGTCGGCGAGGTGATTGCCTCCCGCGCCGAGTCGCACCCGGTCGGCACCACCGTCGTCCACGGCCTGGGCTGGCGCGAGCTGGCGGTGGTCCCCGCGGCGACCGCCCGTCCGGTGGACGTCACCGTGGCGCCCGCCTCCGCCTACCTCGGTGCGCTCGGTATGACCGGACTCACCGCGTATGCGGGGCTGACCTCGATCGCCCAGTTCCGTGAGGGCGACACTGTCTTCGTCTCCGGCGCCGCCGGAGCGGTCGGCTCCCTCGTCGGTCAGATGGCCAAGCTTCTCGGTGCCTCCCGCGTGATCGGCAGTGCCGGCTCCCCCGCCAAGGTGGCGCGCCTGCTCGAACTCGGCTTCGACGCGGCCTTCGACTACCACGACGGCCCGGTCGCGGACCAGCTCGCGGCGGCGGCCCCGGACGGGATCGACGTCTACTTCGACAACGTCGGCGGCGAGCATCTCGAGGCAGCCATCGGCGCGATGAACCACGGCGGACGCATCGCCATGTGTGGCGCGATCGCCCAGTACAACAGCACCGAGCCCCCGGCGGCGCCGCGCAATCTCGCCGCGGTGATCGGAAGGGAGCTCACCCTGCGCGGCTTCCTGGTCGGCACCCAGCAGCACCTCGCCCCGGAGTTCCGCGACCACATGACGCGGTGGCTGACCGAGGGCCGGATCCGGTTCGACGAGACCGCCGTGCACGGACTCGAGAACGCGCCCGCCGCGTTCATCGGACTCATGCGGGGCGAGAACACCGGGAAGATGGTCGTCACCCTCTGACGAGGCACCCGACCGCCGGCCCCGCCCGCCATTGACAACACACGTTGTCACTCCTAGCGTCGAGCCCGTCGAGGGTCGGACCGAACATGGGAGTGTCGATGGCGCACGGGGCCGCGGTACCGCTGGACGAGACGTCGCTGACCTGGAAGTACTTCGGCGACTGGCGGGGCATCCTGCTCGGGCTGTGGGCCGGCTCGATGCAGAACATGCACCCCCAGCTCGGCGCGGGCGTGGAGGAGCACTCGCTCTTCTTCGATGAACGCTGGGAACGGCTCTACCGCTCGCTCTACCCGATCTACGGCGTGGTCTACGACGGCGAACGGGCCGAGCAGACGGCCCTGGAGATCCGCGGCTACCACCGCACCATCAAGGGGATCGACAAGGCGGGCCGGCCGTACAGCGCGCTCAACCCCGAGACGTTCTTCTGGGCGCATTCGACCTTCGCGATGGGACCGATCGCGGTCAACCGGTACTTCGGCGACCGGCTCACCGAGTCGGACAAGGAGCGGCTCTACGCGGAGAGCATCCAGTGGTACCGGCTGTACGGCATGACGATGCGCAACGTCCCGCCGGACTGGAAGTCCTTCCAGGACTACTGGAACGACATGTGCGCCAACGTACTCGAGGACAACAAGGCCACCCGCGACGTCCTCGACATCTGCCGGCTCGAGCGCCCGCCGTTCCTGCCCTGGCTGCCCCACCCCCTGTGGCGCCTGGTCCGCATCCCGGTGGCCCGCGGCTACGTCTGGCTCACCGTCGGGATGTACCCGGATCCAGTGCGTAAGCGGTTGGGCTACAAGTGGTCCCGCGCCGACGAGCTGGTACTGGTCGCACTCGGCCGGGTGGTGGCGTGGTCCTGGAAGCTGCTGCCCACCGACCGACGCTTCCACCCGCGGGCCCGGGCGGCGTGGCGGCGCTCGCGCGGCGAGCTACCGGCCGGCGCACTACTGGTCCAGACCCCGGCCCGCAACCTGCCGCCGGTCGAGCGTCGCGACCTGCCCCAGCACTACTCGCCGACGCTGCCGTGATCGGCCGCACCTAGCGTCCGGCGAACAACCTCGCCCACACCGCGTGGTCGGTGCGCGGGCCGCTCGGGGTGTCCGCGCCGTACCGGGCGATCTCGGCGGCGATGTCGAGCGGTCGGGTCGGCGGCATCCCGGGCACCAGTTCCTCCTCGATGCGGCTGTCCGGAACCAGCCAGCACACCTCGAAGTCGATGCCGTCGGGATCCTTGGCGTACAGCGCCTTGGTGGATCCGTGGTTGCTCGCGCCCACCAGCGCCCCTGCCGCGGAAAGTCTTTCGTGCATCGCGGCGAGGTCGGTCAGGGTGTCCACCTCCCACGCCAGGTGGTAGAGGCCGACGTCGCCCTGACGCGCCCGGCTCGGCCCGTTGGGGCTCTGAAACAGGCCGAGGTCGTGGTCGTTGGCCGAGTTCGCGGCCTGCAGGAAGGCCGCGCCGGGGAATCCTCCCGGCAGCGGACGGAAGCCGAGCACCTCGACGTAGAACGCGAGACTGCGCTCGAGGTCGGCGACGAACAGCACAGCGTGGTTCAGGCGACGGATCGACATGCGCTCAGCATACGTCTCGGCGCGGGCAGGGACCCTCTCAAATCCGTGCCCGCGCCGGAACATACAACGGGGCGAGCAAGCCGCCCCAGCAGAGATCTCTAGCCCGTAAGCGACTCGAACAGCGCCGTGAAATCGGCGAGATCAAGACCGACGATGCTCGAGCCGTTACCCACTTCCCCATTCACGTCCGTGCTGCAGCTCAATCCGTTCTCGGTCTTTGTCTCGCCGGACCCGCAAACCACCTGGCCGGGTCCCGACACCTCCGCCGAGGCAATGCCGACTGCGGGCGCCAACAAAATTCCCGCGGTCACAACCATCACACCCGCAGCAAGACGACGACTCATCAGCTATCTCCCCTAAATCTGTCCGATGCCGACAATCAGCACCGGCTCCCGGAGCACGGATGCTACCCCAGCGAGCTATGCAGTTCAGAAGAACTAAAACATCGTCACCCCAACACTTTTGATGGAATCATTTGACGATAGTCATGAATCTCCGAGCGTGAATATTCAAGAATTCGAATCCGCCGCGCCCACCGGGTCGGCGCTCAGCTTCCGAACCCGTAGGTGACGCCTGTCATCGACTCGGACTCCGCCCACAGCGCGCGTGCCACCGACCGGTCCCGAGACCTACCACTCGATCCCACCACCCTCGGGTAACCTCGCAGCCCGAACGGCCCGCGCGGACCTATGTAGCTGCCACCGGCCACGTCGGGCACCGTCGCCGCGTACAGCTCCGGGAGCGCACCGATCTTCGCGCGCTGCGTGAACAGGTGGCCCACGCCGATCACCAGCCCCCAGAACGACTCCGTGTGCGTCTGCAGGTTGGTCGACGCGTAGCCCGGGTGTGCGGCAACGGATTTGATCTCCGATCCTGCCGCCGAGAGCCTGCGCTGCAATTCGTACGCGAACATCAAGTTGGCGAGCTTCGACTGCGCGTACGCCGACGAGCGCCGGTAGCGCCGGTGCTCGAAATTCGGATCGTCCAGATTGATCCGGCCGAACCGGTGAAGCAGGCTGGACACGGTGACCACCCGATCCGTGACCCGGTCGAGCAACAGTCCCGTGAGCGCGAAGTGTCCGAGATGGTTTGTGCCGAAATGCATCTCGAATCCGTCCGCGGTGGAGCGCTTCGGCACCGCCATCACGCCGGCATTGTTCACCAGCACGTCGACCCTGTCGATCCCCGCGGCGAACTCACGCACCGAATCCAGGTCGGCGAGGTCGACTCGGCGCACCTCGGCGTTGCCGCCTATCTCGGCGGCCACCGCCGCACCCTTCTCGACGTCCCGACACGCCAGCACGACGTGCGCACCGGCCGAGCCGAGCGCCCGAGCCGCCACCGCGCCGAGGCCACTGTTCGCGCCGGTGACGACGAAGGTCCGGCCCTGCTGGTCGACGATGTCCCGCGCTGTCCACTTCGGCATTGGCTCAGACTACGACGAGCGCGGCCGCACATTCGAGTGGAATGGCGGTGGAAGTGTTGCCAACTCCCTCGTTCTCCGAGGTCAACTCCGTGGATGAACCGGATCCGACAGCACGTTCATCCTCGCGCTGGCCACACTCAGCACATGCCCTCACTAGAAGCGGCCGTCACGCTGCGGCACCGTGCGTCTCGGCGCGGGCAGAGATCCATTCGGATCCGCGCCCGCGCCGAGACAGGCCGAAGTACGAATCACCCCACCTGCCGCAGCTAGCTGACAACCGACTCGAGTAGCGACACCAAGTTGTGTCCGCCCTGACCGACCAAACCCGGACAGCCCACCGTGTCCGCCCCGAAGACGGGCGTGGGTGCAGATCCAACGGATCTACCCCCGGCCCTTCCTCCGGTTGCAGCCAGTTCCCTGAATTTAGCCAACCAGGGAGTTGATCAGCACCTCGATCTCACCGAGACCGAAACTGCTGGAACCGCTGTTGACCCCATCGTTGACCGACGTCGGGGTCGATGTGGACCCCTTTCCACAGCCAATCCCGCTCTGGGTTGGGGTGTTGACAGAGGTGCAGCCGTCAACAATCTGCGTGTCTGCCTGTGCAACTGCGGGCGCCATCAGCATTCCAGCGGTAGCGATCATGAGGGCCACAACGAGTCGCCGATTCATCCATATCTCCAATGCAGTCGTATTCGGCGCCAATCCGGCACCGACTCTCGATTCGCGGACGCTACATCAATCTCAAATGACTCAAATTGACTTTGCGAATACCGTTACGCCGCAATAATTCCGGGCGTCGTACACTACGGAGAACACCGAGGTCCATCGCCCGAGTTGCCAAGACGATGACCGTCCGGTGAGAGCCTCCGCAATCTACCGAAGTCAGGCAGGATGGACATGACAGACAAATCGCTGGGACTGGCCGTGATCGGTACCGGATTCGGCTGCATTACACACGTACCCGCATTCCGCGATGCCGGGTTCGAGGTGCGCGCTCTGGTGGGCCGCGACCGCGTCCGTACGACGGAGCGGGCAGAGCGAATGGACATCGCACACGCGGTGACCTCGCTGGACGAGGCACTCGCCGCCACCGACATCGACGCGGTCACCATCGCCACTCCCCCGCACACCCACGCCGCCCTGGCCATCGAGGCCGCCGAGCGCGGCCTGCACGTGGTCTGCGAGAAGCCGTTCGCGGCCAACCTCACCGAGGCCACCGCGATGCTCGATGCCGTCGAGCGTGCCGGCGTCGTGCACCAGATCGGCACCGAGTTCCGCTACGCCACCGAGCAGGCGTTGCTGCGCCGCCAGATCGCCGACGGGGCGATCGGCACCCCGAAGCTGGCGACCCTCCTGATGCACCTGCCGATGTTCGCGGACGCCTCCAGCCAGGCCCCCGACTGGTGGACCGACGCCGCCGACGGCGGCGGCTGGCTGGGCGCACAGGGCACTCACATGATCGACCAGATCCGCAGTGCTCTGGGCGAGTTCGAGATGGTCAGCGCCGGCCTGCCGGTGGTAGCCGACCGCAACCAGAGCGCCGAGGACAGCTTCACCGTGCACTTCCGGACCACCTCCGGCGTGGACGGCGTGCTGCAGAGCACGGTCGGCGCGTGGGGCCCGATGATGATGACGACCCGAATCTCGGGCACCGCAGGCACCCTGTGGATCGACGGCCGCACGCTGCGCCGCGCCGATGCCGGCGGCGACCGGGAGGTGCCGGTGCCCGCGGACCTGGTCAACCCGGCACCCGTGCCGCCGCCGCACGACCTCTTCGCGACCGCCTACGACTGGATGCACGCCTCCGGGCTGGACCGTGCCCCGTACACCCGGCTCGCGGACACGTTCCGGCGGCGGATCCTCGGTGAGACGATCGCCGCGGACGAGCCGCGCCCGGCCACCTTCCACGACGGCGTCGCCGGCCAGGCGGTGCTCGATGCGATCCGACTCTCGGCCGCGGAGGGGCGGTCGGTCCGGCTGGACGAGATCGGCTGACCCGACCCGAGCGCCGTGGGCGTGGCGCCGACGACGGCGACCACGCCTACGGTTGCAGGGTGCCCACCGCTCCGCTGCCCGTCCGCGACGGACTCAACCCCACCCGACTGAGGCTGCCCGGCGACGACTCCTGGTCGACGGTCCTCGAGTACCTGCTGGCGCGCTTTCCCGACGACACCACCCGCCTGCTCGAGAAGGTGGCCGCCGCCGAGGTGGTCGACGGCGCCGGGCGTCCGGTCACCGCCACCACCGTCTTCCGGCCGCACACCTTCGTCTTCCTGTACCGCGACCCGCCGGTCGAGGCCCGCGTGCCGTTCGAGGTGACGGTGCTGCATCGCGACGAGAACCTGCTGGTGGTCGACAAACCGCACTTTCTCGCGAGCACCCCGCGAGGCCGGTACGTCGCCGAGTCCGCGCTGGTCCGCCTGCGCCGCGACCTGGACCTGCCGGAGCTGACGCCGGCGCACCGGCTGGACCGGGTGACGGCCGGAGTGCTGGTCTTCACCGTCCGCGCGCAGGTGCGCGGGGCGTACCAGTCACTGTTCGAACAGCACCTGGTGTCCAAGGAGTACGAGGCCGTCGCCGGACACGATCCCGCGCTGGCCCTGCCGCGCACGGTACGCAGCCGGATCGTCAAGGAACGCGGATCGATCCAGGCCGTCGAGGTCCCCGGTGAACCGAACGCCGAGACCCGGATCGAACTGCTCGAGGTGTCGGGCCACCGGGCGAGGTACCGACTACTGCCCCGCACCGGGAAGATGCACCAATTGCGCGTGCACCTGAGCTCGCTGGGTATCCCGATCGTCGGCGACGACTTCTACCCGGACCTGCACGACGTACCGCCCGACGACTACTCGAACCCGCTGCAACTCCTGGCCAGGTCGCTGACCTTCGACGACCCGCTGACCGGCGAGGGTCGGACGTTCACCAGCGCCCGTCGCCTGACCGGCATGGACCAGTAGCACAACCCCGCCGAATCCGTGTCTACTACAGCGCGTAGTGGACTGCGTCACATTAAATAGACTCTTAGATTCCAATTAAATACATTCGGCTCATGAGCCTCTCCGCAGCGTCCACCGAAGTCATCCGCGCCACCCTTCCCGCCGTCGGCGCGGCCATCGAAGACATCACCACGCTCTTCTACCGGAAGCTGTTCGCCGCCCACCCCGAGCTGCTGCGCGACCTGTTCAACCGCGGCAACCAGAAGCAGGGCGAGCAGCAGAAGGCACTGGCCGGCTCGATTGCCGCGTTCGCGACACTGCAGATCGGCCCCGACGCGGACCGCAGCGAGGAGATCCTCTCCCGCATCGCCCACAAGCACGCCACCCTCGGCATCACCGCGGACCAGTACGAGATCGTGCACAAGTACCTCTTCGAGGCCATCGTCGAGGTCCTCGGCGATGCCGTGACGCCCGAGGTCGGCGCCGCCTGGGACGAGGTCTACTGGAAGATGGCCACGATGCTGATCAAGATCGAGTCCGACCTCTACGCCGAGGCCGGCGTGGCGGCGGGCAAGGTCTGGCGGACGGTGGCCGTGAGCCGTCGGGTGCTGCAGTCCGCGGAGACGGTGTCGTTCGTGCTCACCTCCACCGACGGTGAGGCGCTGCCGTCCTACCGCCCCGGCCAGTACATCTCGGTGAGCGTGCCGCTGCCCGACGGCGCGAACCAGATCCGCCAGTACAGCCTGGTCGGGACGCCGTCGGCCACCGAGTGGCAGATCAGCGTGAAGGCCGTACCGGGCTCTGTCGCCGACGACGGCACCGAGATTCCGGCCGGCGAGGTGTCAAACTTCCTGTACCACAACGTGTTCGAAGGTGACACCCTGTCCGTCTCGCACCCGTTCGGCGACCTGGTGCTCGGCGAGGACCAGTCCCCCGTGCTTCTGGTGTCCGCGGGCATCGGCTGCACGCCGATGATCGGCATGCTCAACCACCTGGCAGACACCGACGACCGGCGGCGGGTCTCCGTCCTGCACGCCGACCGTTCACCCGCACAGCACGCGCACCGGGCCGAGCTGTCCGACCTGGTCGAGCGCCTCCCCTCCGCGGTGATGCACCGTTGGTACGAGGATCTCGGTGCCCGCGAGCCCGCCGGCACGACGTACACCGGGCGAGCAGACCTGTCCACGGTCGAGATCGAGGACGGCACCAAGGTGTACCTGTGCGGCCCGATGCCGTTCATGCTCTCGGTCCGCGAATCGCTGCTCGAGCGCGACGTGCCCGCCTCCTCGATCCACTACGAGGTGTTCGGTCCGGACAGCTGGGCCGCGGCGCGGTAGCCCGCACCCGCTGAACATTGCAGATGCCCCGGCTCACGTGAGCCGGGGCATCTGCATGTTCAGCGCTCCCGCACGTCCCCGCTCAGGAACCCCAGGTCCACGGAGCCAGCCGGGCCGGGTCGAAGACCACGTTGTACCAGGCCCGGGCCGGGGGATCGAAGCGGCACCCCACCAGGACCGTCATCTGCCAGCTCGGTGCCATGGCACTGGCCTTGTCACACATGTAGTGCCCGGACTCCCCCGAGTACTCCGCCCGGAAGACGGGGCCCACCTGCCAGGGCGCCGCGTTCGCGGAACCCGCCCCCAGAGTTGCCCCGACGACGATCGGTGCGGCCAGCAATCCCAGGACCGCCACGCTCCTGCGAATCTTTCCCTCGGACATGTCCGCTCTCCTCGCGCTGGCCGGTGTACCTGCACACCGTGTCGTACCGACCGGTCCATTCGTTACCGGAGCTGTCGCGCGGGCCTGGGTGCGGCGGATCACACACGCACCGACCCCGGATACAAGAAAACCCGAGATCACAGTTTCCTGGACCTCGGGCATGTTGTCGATCTTCGCCGCCGGGCACCCGAACCGAATGCCTGGACAGTAGAGCGACCCTGACGGGACTCGAACCCGCGACCTCCGCCGTGACAGGGCGGCGCGCTAACCAACTGCGCCACAGGGCCTTGCTAGTGCTTGTGTCAGAAGCACTTGTTGTGATCGATAGAAACAAAAACCCGAGATCCAGTTTTCCTGAACCTCGGGTGTCCATCGATCGTGGTGGCCAGGGCCGGGATCGAACCGGCGACCTTCCGCTTTTCAGGCGGACGCTCGTACCAACTGAGCTACCTGGCCGGGCGGCACCCGAACCGAATGCCTAGGCAATACAAAGCGACCCTGACGGGACTCGAACCCGCGACCTCCGCCGTGACAGGGCGGCGCGCTAACCAACTGCGCCACAGGGCCTTGCTAGTGCTTGTGTCAGAAGCACTCGATGTAACCGGTAGAGAATGTATCAGGTGAAGCGTCTAACTTGTTAATCCGTACCCCCTACGGGATTCGAACCCGCGCTACCGCCTTGAAAGGGCGGCGTCCTAGGCCGCTAGACGAAGGGGGCGCCGCCGGATCTCTCCGGCAAGTACCCTCAACGGCTGTCCGTTGGGAGCTGGGATAGCTTAAGGCACATCCCGAGAGAAACTCAAATCGTCTGGTCAGGCACGGTTTTCCGTGCCGACTCAGATGGTCGGCACGGCCGCAACCTCGCGCAGGTCCTGCCAACCCTCGCGATGCCACCGCTCGAGCCACTGCGGTGCCGCCATCGCCTCGAGCACGACCGCGAGCGCCTCCTCGAACCGCTCCGCCAGCCCGGTGGTGTCGGTGGTCAGGTCGAGCATGTAGCGCTGGCCGGCCAGCGCGGCACCGAGCACCCGGGTGAAGCTGCCCGGGTCGGCGCCCTCGCGCAGCTGGCCGGCCAGCGCGGCACCGAGCACCCGGGTGAAGCTGCCCGGGTCGGCGCCCTCGCGCAGCAGGCCCTCCGCCTCGGCCTTGAGAACCAGCGAGTGCGCCGTATGCCCCCACACCTGACTGCCACCCGAGCGCACTTCCCGGAAGAACTCGGGTTCGACGATGAGCCGGAACTCCGCCTGCACGATGACGTCGCGGGCGAAGCGGTCCGCGAGTTCGACGATGATGCCGTGCAGGACCTGGAAGGGGTCCGCGTCGACGCGCGTCCATCGCTCGGTGGTCTCCGTGTAGCGCTCGAGCGCGACCCTCAGCACCGCGCGAGCCAACTCTTCCTTCGACTCGAAGTGGAAGTACATCGCACCCTTGGTGGCGTGCGAGCCCTCGAGGATGGCGTTGACCGAAGCCGCCGCGTAACCGCGGCGGGCGAACTCTGTCGCCGCCGCCTCGACAATCGCGGCGCGCGTCTTGCGCGCGCGTTCCTGTTGACGTGCCATGTGAGCTTGTCTCGCCTCCGAAACTGCTGCCGTACCCCTGCCCCCGACAGGCCACCCGAGACCCCTGTGGCCACCCTAGCCCGAATGGGTGCGAATTCCGCCAACCGGAAGGGCCCTGACCCCGGCGGCGAGCCCGGAAGAGCCCGGGAGAACACACCGGGTGGTACGCTTTGAACCGGCTCGGGTGCGGCGCAGGGGGTGCGCACCCGGGCCACTCACGTCTCACGTCGCCACAGGGACGGTCCGTTCACGCCCGCGTCGACGCCCAGGCGCGCCGCTTCTTCCGGGCGCCCATTAGACTGCCTCTCCGCCAGCCCCTTTAGCTCAGTTGGTAGAGCTTCGGACTTTTAATCCGCAGGTCCTCGGTTCGAGCCCGAGAGGGGGCACCGACAACGTCCCGTCAGGCCCCGGCCTGGCGGGACGTTCTGCTGTCCCGGCACCGCGACCACCGCCTGCGGACGACGACACGACCAAGGTTCGCACGTGTGCCGAGTGTCACATTCCGGACACAATCCCCGCTCGCCCCGCCCCGTCGCGACTGCGCCCGTCGTGCGCGCCGAAAAGGCCCCTGACGAGCACGGTTCGAGCCCCGAACCAGCCCGACGCCGGGCGTCCGCGGCCTGCACCTGAGGCGAATTCCTGATCACCGAAGCCGTATCGAGACTCCTCGCCCGCGCCGGACGGTTCCCACGGGGCCGACGCTCTGATACCACTTAGGGGGTAACACCAGTAGAGAAACGGCCACTTCTATTATTTGCCAACAAGATTCACCTTTCGCCAACTGAACAACCGACCAGCAGGAACCGGAAAGGCGGTGCGGATCATGAGGCTCTCCGACGTCAGGCTCCACCCCACCAGGACCACGCGTCTGGATTCGACGCCTCTCCCCCGGGTCCGGCCCGCCAACCAGGAACGAACCCGCACCAGCGACATCGAGCTCGGCCACATCACCTTCTGCACGCTCGAGAACCTCGACCAGTCCACCCTGACCAACGAACACGCCGCTGGCCTCGGCCGCCTGGTCCGCAAGATCGTCAGCAGTCAGTCCGGACTTCCCGACGGCTTCACCAGCGTCGAAGACCTCTCCCGCGCCTACCTGGACGCCATTCGCAGCCGTCCGAGCCCCGCACAGACGCGCGCCGCGGCCGCAGACACCGTCGCCAACCTGCGTTCCAGCGGCCACCGCTAGACGTCGGCAGGCACCCCGCCCGGCGACTGTCGGGTCGACATCGGACCCGGTCCGGGCACAGAATGGAATCAACACGGGTCCGACTCAGGGAGGCCGTCATGTTGGATGTCGTCAATTCGGATGTCGCCACGGTGAATTCGGAACACACCCGTGAGGTGCGTCGGGACGTCCTCGTGGTGGTCACCGGCGCGGCCCTCATCCTGCTCAGCACGTGGCTGCCGAACAAGGGCGACGAGCAGATCACCGGCGTCATCCTGATCGTCGGCATGCTGGCGTACATCGCCGGCCTGTGGGCGATGACCACGGAGTCCCGGTCGAGCCACTGGGCACTGGTCGCACTCGGGCTCTTCCTGATCGCCGCACCGATCCTGATGGATCGACCGAGCGGCACCACCACCGCGGCCACCACCGCAATGGTGGCCGGCGTGATCGTCGCGGGGGTGGGCACGGTCGGCCTGCTGCGCGCGTCGTCATCGTCAACCACGGCCACCACCGGTCCCCGGCACCGCCTGGACGACCGGCAGCGCCGGCCTGAGTCAGTGACTCAGTAGCTCAGTTCCCGGCCTCGTCCTGCACCTTGGCCGCCTGCTCCCGGGCCCGCTCCTCGTTCCGCCGCTCGGCCAGTTCCTCACCACGGCGTCGGTACTTCCAACTCGCCCAGACCAGTATCACGAAGGCGAGCGCCCCGATGACGGCGCCGACCAGTGACGACGCCCGGAATCCCGGCGCGTCCACGTCCATGATCCGGTCACCGGCACTCGCGGCACTGCTGGTGCCGAGCACCACCGTCAGCGTCAGCAGGTTCGGCAGGGCCAGCAGCACGCCGAGCACCACCGAGCCGATCTGCGCGACCCGCCGGTACTTCCAACCGCGTGCCCGCCAGGCCAGCCGGAACAACAGCAACGGCAACAGGGTGCAGAGCACGCCGTACAGCAGCCCCCATGCGATCCCGCGGGTGAAGCTGCCCGACGACAGGGACCCCGCCTGCTGGGCCCACCACCTCGGCAGGAACGCGGCCAACGCGAAGTAGACGACGACCAGGACGACGGCAATCACCAGGCCCGCGGCCGCCTTCCGCGCCCACCCGGTCCAGTCGGCACCGCCGCGCGAGGCCGGATCGGTCGCGTTCGCTTCACTCATGTGTGCATCCTTGGGCAACCGCCGAACTTGTGCCAGCCAACACGCCCCGTCGGTCCCCCAGATCTCGGCTACTGGTGGTTATGGTCACCGAATCGGGCGTTCACATGACGAACGCCCCTGGAAAGGGCGGACCCTCATGGCTTCCATTGACGACCTTCTGTCACAGATCCCGATCGGCCAGATCGCGGCGAAGCTCGGCGTAGACGAGGCGACCGCGGAGACCGCGGTCCGGACCGCAATCCCGACGCTCGTCGGTGGACTCGAAGCCAACTCGCAGGATCCGGCGGGCGCCGCCTCACTGCAGTCCGCACTCGCCAAGCACGCCGACGACAGCCTTCTCGACGGTGGAGTCGACATCGACCAGGTCGACGCCGCCGACGGCGAGAAGATCGTCAGCAACGTGTTCGGCGACAACGCCAACCAGGTTGTCAGCACCCTCGGCGGCGTCGGCGGCGCAGGCGGCAGCTCCCTGGTGAGCAAGCTGCTCCCGATTCTCGCGCCGATCGTGCTCGCCTACGTCGCCAAGCAGTTCACCGGCGGCGGCGCGGCACAGGGTGCACAGGCACAGTCCGGCGGCGGCGGAATCGGCGACCTGCTCGGCGGCCTGCTCGGCGGCGGCGGCTCACAGGCCGGCGGACTGGGCGAGGTGCTGGGCGGCCTGCTCGGCGGTGGCGGCGGCGGCGGGGCCGGCGGCATCGGCGACCTGCTCGGCGGCCTGCTCGGCGGCGGCCGCAAGTAGTCTTCGCGACGCATCCGCGAACGGCGGCACCGTGCTTCGGTGCCGCCGTTCGCGTTCGGTGTGTCCACCCCCCGGCTGAGGTAACGATTCGACCCTCTGCTCCGATTCAGGCAGGTAGTAGTGAAGTCGACTACACGGGCGGCGACGGTCCGGGCACTGGCCGATTCGACCAAATGTCCGCGAAGTTACGGTGCCGTAGGCTAGCTTTTGAGCCAATTTCCGCGGATGCATGGAGGCAAGTTAAATGGCCAGAGATTTGACCCAGCTGGAGCTGCTGACGGAACTGCAGCCCGTAGCCGAAGCCAATCTCAACCGACACCTGTCCATGACAAAGGACTGGCACCCGCACGATTACGTCCCGTGGGACGAGGGCCGGAACTTCGAGTTCCTCGGCGGCGAGGACTGGGATCCGTCGCAGTCACGCCTCGACGAGGTCGCCAAGGCCGCGATGATCACCAACCTCCTCACCGAGGACAACCTGCCGTCGTACCACCGCGAGATCGCCCAGAACTTCTCCCGCGACGGCGCCTGGGGCACCTGGGTGGGCCGCTGGACCGCCGAGGAGAACCGTCACGGAATCGTGATGCGCGACTACCTCGTCGTGACGCGCAGCGTGGACCCGGTCGCCCTCGAGGAGGCCCGGATGATCCACATGACCAACGGCTACGCCTCCCCCGGCGACACCGAAGGCCTGCTGCACTCGGTCGCCTACGTGACCTTCCAGGAGCTCGCCACTCGCGTCTCCCACCGCAACACCGGCAAGGCCTGCAACGACGACATCGCCGACAAGATGCTCGCCCGCATCGCCGCCGACGAGAACCTGCACATGATCTTCTACCGCAACATCTGCGGTGCCGCCCTCGACGTGTCCCCCGACCAGGCCATGGCCGCGGTGACCGACGTGCTCACGCACTTCGAGATGCCCGGCGCCGGCATGCCCAACTTCCGGCGCAACGGTGTCCTGATGGCCAAGCACGGCATCTACGACCTTCGTCAGCACCTCGACGAGGTGGTGCAGCCGGTGCTGCGCAAGTGGAACATCTTCGAGCGCGACGACTTCTCCGACGTGGGCGAGCGCGCCCGCGACGAGCTCGCGGTCTTCCTCGAGGACCTCGCCGGCCAGGCGACGAAGTTCGAGGAGCAGCGCGACCGGATGCTCGCCCGCGAGCAGGCCAAGCGCGAACGGCAGGCTTCCTGACGCAGCCAGCTATCCTGTGCCCGGTACCGAACTCGGTACCGGGCACAGCTTTTTCCTATCGAGGTACACATGTCTTCACTCAAGATCGGCTCACTGGAGCTGCGTAGTCCCGTCGTGCTCGCGCCCATGGCGGGTATCACGAACGTCGCCTTCCGCACCCTGTGCCGCGAGCTGGAGACCGCACGCGCCGGCAGCACCTCCGGCCTGTACGTCTGCGAGATGGTCACCGCGCGGGCCCTCGTCGAGCGTCAACCGGCCACCCTGCACATGACCACCTTCGGGCCGACCGAGTCGCCGCGGTCCCTGCAGCTGTACACCGTGGACCCGGACACCACGTACGCCGCCGCGAAGATGATCGTCGACGAGAACATGGCCGACCACATCGACATGAACTTCGGCTGCCCGGTCCCCAAGGTCACCAGCAAGGGTGGCGGGGCGGCACTGCCGTACAAGCGCACCCTGTTCGGCCGGATCGTCGCGGCCGCGGTCAAGGCCACGGAGGGCACGAACATCCCGGTCACCGTGAAGTTCCGGGTCGGCATCGACGACGAACACCACACCCACCTGGACGCCGGGCGAATCGCCGCCGGCGAGGGCGCCGCGGCGGTCGCGCTGCACGCCCGCACCGCCGCACAGCGCTACTCCGGCACCGCGGACTGGGGCGAGATCGCCCGGCTCAAGGAACACGTCACCGATGTCCCGGTGCTCGGCAACGGCGACATCTTCGCCGCCGAGGACGCCGTCCGGATGATGGCCGAGACCGGCTGCGACGGGGTCGTCGTCGGTCGCGGCTGCCTCGGCAGGCCCTGGCTCTTCGCCGAGCTCAGCGCCGCACTGAACGGGACGCCCGAGCCGACGCCCCCCACCCTCGGCGAGGTCGCCGTCATCATCCGGCGCCACGCCGAGCTCCTCGCCGACCACCACGGCGAGGGCAAGGGCCTGCGCGAGCTGCGCAAGCACGTCGCCTGGTACCTGCGCGGCTTCCCGGCAGGCTCGGACATGCGGGTGGCGATGGCCATGGTCTCGACGCTCGACGAACTCGACGGGCTGCTCGTCCAGCTGCCCACGGATGTCCCGTTCCCGAAGGACGCCGAGGGCCCGCGCGGCCGCCAGGGCTCGCCCGGCAAGGTCTCGCTGCCCGAAGGCTGGCTCGACGACCCCGAGGACTGCCTGGTCCCGGCGGGCGCCGACCTCATGCATTCGGGAGGCTGACCGGCGATCGGCAATCCTGACTGGAACCCTCAGCTCCGGTCAGTATCATGTTGGAACCCAGTACGGGTCGAGACGAGTGTTCACGTGAGAGGCGAGGATCCATAGGTGGGTGACGATCAGAATCCGGGCCCCGCGCCCGAGGGTCGTGCCCCCTGGGAAAGACCTATCTCCCACCTCACCGGATCCGTGCACCGCCCGCCGCCGCCACGGCCGCCGACCCCGCCGCCTGCCGATCGCCCCCCGCCGGGCCGGGGCCAGGGCGGCGGACGCACCGGTGAGCCCAGCGACCGACTGTCCGTCGCGGACCTGACGAACAAGCTCGGCCGAGGCGGCACCCGAGCACCGGTCGCGGGCCCCGCCGACCTGCCGCCGGCCCACCCCCGCGACCCCGAGCCTGCCAGCGACCAACTCCACCGCGCCGAGCCGACGCTCGTCGTCCCGGACGGCCCGACCGCGGTCGGCGCCGCCAGCACCCGACTGGCCGCGAGCAAGCAGCGCAAGCAGCATCGCCTGAAACTGGTCGGGCGCAGCGCCGTCGCGCTGGTCGCGGTGATGTCCCTGGTCATGACCGGCATCGTCTGGGGCTACATGAAATCCACGGACAGCGGATTCCTCCAGGTCGCCGCGCTCGACCCGGACAGCACCGACGTCATCGACCCGGGCGGGCAGTACGGCGACGAGACCTACCTGATCGTCGGCACCGACACCCGGGCCGGCGTCAACAGCAATCTCGGTGCCGGTTCGGTGGCCGACGCCGAGGGCGCCCGCTCGGACACCGTCATCCTCGTCAACATCCCCGCCGACCGCAGCCGCGTCGTGGCGGTGTCCTTTCCCCGGGACCTCGCCATCGTCAGGCCCAGCTGCCAGGCCTGGGACAACGACAAGGGCCAGTACACCAACGAGATCAACCCCGGCGCCGACAACGACAAGCTGAACTCCGCGTACGCTCTCGGCGGGCCGAAGTGCCTGGTCAAGGTGATCCAGAAGCTGTCCGGCATGAAGATCGGCCACTTCATCGGGATGGACTTCTCCGGATTCGAGACCATCGTCAACCAGATCGGCGGCGTGGAGGTCTGCACGACCACCCCGCTGATCGACGACGAGCTGGGCGCCGTGCTGCCGAACGCGGGCCGGCAGACCGTCGACGGCGCGACCGCGTTGAACTACGTGCGGGCCCGCAAGGTGGAGGCCGAGGGCAACGGCGACTACGGCCGGATCAAGCGTCAGCAGATCTTCCTCTCGTCGCTGCTGCGGTCGTCGCTGTCGAACAAGGTGCTCCTGGACCCGGGCAAGCTCAACGGGTTCATCAACGCGTTCACCCGGGAGACGTTCGTGCAGAACGTCGACACCAAGTCGCTGGTGACGCTGGGCCGGTCGCTGCAGAAGGTGGACGCCGGCGCGATCACGTTCCTGACCGTCCCGACCGACGGCACCGACGAGCTGGGCAACGAGGTCCCCCGACTCGACGACATCAAGTCGATCTTCCGGGCGATCATCGACGACGAGCCGCTGCCCGGCGAGTCCCGCAAGGAACCCGAGGTCAAGCAGGACGAGGCGGCCGCCGGGCCGTCCACTGCGACCACCCCGCCGCCCGCGCCGCGACTGCTCTCGGTGGACACGAGCGGGGTGTCCCTGCAGGTCTCCAACGCCTCCGGCGTGACGGGCGTGGCCGCGACCGCGGCCGAGTCGCTCGGCGCCGAGGGCTTCCAGATCTACAGCGTCGGCAACTACAGCGGAACCAGTGCCAACACCCTGATCCGCTACGCCCCCGGACAGGCCGCGGAGGCCGCGACGGTGGCCGCCTCGATTCCCGGCGCCCTCCTGCTGGAGACCTCGACCGAGGAACTCGGCGGCATGATCGACGTGGTGCTCGGCACCACGTTCACCGGCACCGTCATCCCGGCGAAGCCCGCGGACACCGAACTGCACCCGACGCTGGCGCCGAAGAGCACCGTCATCTCCGGCACCACCGTCGAGGAGCTCCCGGCGGACCTGGCGTTCACCAACGCGGGGGACGACACCTGCACCTGACGCCTGTCCGAAGCCCCGCCCCGAACCGGCGGACAACGCCCTGACGTGCGCCGTCATTCACCCGGTGTTCACCCGCTACTGGTGACGTGGTCCCCCGCACGACGTAGGCTGTGGCCTCATGCGCGTGGCTTACAACGAACAGATGACCGGGCTCGCCGACATGCTCGGGGAGATGGCCGGCCTCGCCGGGACCGCAATGGAGGTGGCGACCCGATCGCTGCTGGAAGCGGACCTCTCGCTCGCCGAGCAGGTGATCAGCGACCACGACCAGATCACCGAGCTGAGTGTTCTGTGTGAGGAGCGGGCCTTCGCCCTGCTCGCCCTGCAGGCGCCCGTCGCCGGTGACCTCCGCTCGGTGGTCAGCGGGATCCAGATCGTCGCGGACATCGACCGGATGGGCGCGCTCGCGCTGCACGTGGCGAAGATCGCCCGCCGTCGGCACCCGAACCACGTCCTCCCCGAGGAGGTCAACGGCTACTTCGCCGAGATGGGCCGGCTCGCGGTGACCCTCGGCGCCGGCGCCAAGGAGGTCCTCGAGACCCGCGATCCCGAGCGTGCCGCGCGGCTCCGCGAGGAGGACGACGCGATGGACGACCTGCACCGGCACCTGTTCAGCGTCCTGATGGACCGCGAGTGGAAGCACGGGGTGGCCGCGGCCGTCGACGTCACGCTGCTCGGCCGCTTCTACGAGCGCTTCGCCGACCACGCCGTCGAGGTCGCCCGCCGGGTGATCTTCCTGGTCACCGGGAAGATGCCGGTCGACCCGGAGGAGAAGGACGCCCTCGAGTCCTGACCCGCACGACGCCTCGAACCCGACGCCCCGACCGGAACCTCCGGCCGGGGCGTCGTCGTCGTGCCTGGCGTCAGAACGTCGCGTCCAACGCCGCCCGGAGGTCGGCGATGATGTCCTCGGAGTCCTCGAGCCCCACCGAGAAGCGCAGGTGTCCCAGGGTCCGGAACTCCTCCGGGTACGCAGGCACCCGCGGACCGGTGTTCGACACGTGCACGATCAGGGATTCGTCGTGGCCCAGGGACACCGCCGAGGTGATCACCCGGAGGTTCGAGACGAACCGGTTGTGGTCGTCCGGGTCGCCCCGCAGCGCGAAGGCGAGCATCCCGCCGAACCCGCCCCGCATCTGCCGCGCCGCCAACTCGTGCTGGGGGTGTGAGGGCAACCCCGGGTAGGCCACGAACGCGACCCTCGGATCGGACTCGAGGAACTCCGCCACGGCCTGCGCGTTGGCATTGTGCTGACGCATGCGCAGCGGCAGGGTGACCATGCCGCGGTTGATCAGCCAGGCGTTGAACGGGCTCATCACCCCGCCCACGTCGACCATCGCCTCGGTCTTGATCTTCTCGATCAGCTCCCGCGACCCGGAGACCGATCCGCCCATCGCGTCGCCGTGGCCGTTGACGTACTTGGTCAGCGAGTGCACCGACAGGTCGGCGCCGAGTTCGAGCGGCCGCAGCAACAGCGGCGTCGCGAAGGTGGCGTCGACCGACAGCAGCGCGCCGACGCCGTGCGCCAGCTCGGCAATGGCCGCCACGTCGGCGATCCGGGTGGTGGGATTCGCCGGGGTCTCGATGTGCACCAGCGCGGTCTCCGGGCGCAGCGCGGCACGCACCGCATCCAGGTCGGTGGTGTCGACGAAGCTCACGTCGATGCCGTACTTGGTGGGCAGCAGTTCCGTGAACATCCGGAACACGGCCTCGTAGGTGACGTCGGCGACGACCACGTGGTCCCCGGTCTTGAGGAAGGTGAAGAACACCGCGTGCAGCGCCGCGACGCCGCTGGCCAGGACGACCGCGTCCTCGGCGCCCTCGAGCACCGCGAGCTTGCGCTGCAGCGCCACCTGGTTGACCCCGCCGTTGCGCGTGTAGAAGAGCACGTCGGTGGCCGACCAGTTCATCTGCGAGGGATCGTCGGGCAGCGCGTACGAGTTCGCCAGCACCAGCGGGGTCCGCACGGCACCGGTGCCGGGGTCGATCTGGTTCCCGACGTGCACGCTCTGCGTCATCACGCCGAGGGTCTCGGGGCTGTGCTTGTCGGGTCGGGACCGGTCGGCGTTCGTCATCGCTCCAACCTACGTCCGGCCCGGACGACGACGAACGGGCGGTTGCCGGAGCGTCGCCCGAGAGCGAAACCCGACAACCGCCCGTTCGACGGAACGGTTGGCAGTGCCTATCCGAAGCGGCCCGAGATGTAGTCCTCGGTGGCCTTCTGCGTCGGGTTGGAGAAGATCTTCTCGGTGTCGTCGATCTCGACGAGCCGGCCCGGCTTGCCGGTGGCCTCGAGGTTGAAGAACGCGGTCTGGTCGCTCACCCGCGCAGCCTGCTGCATGTTGTGCGTGACGATCACGATGGTGAAGTCCTTCTTCAGCTCCGTGATCAGGTCCTCGATCGCCAGCGTCGAGATCGGGTCCAACGCCGAACACGGCTCGTCCATCAGCAGCACGTCCGGGGAGACCGCGATCGCGCGCGCGATGCACAGACGCTGCTGCTGGCCACCCGAGAGCCCGCCGCCCGGCTTGTCGAGGCGGTCCTTGACCTCGTTCCACAGGTTGGCGCCGCGCAGCGACCGCTCGGCGATGTCGTTGAGCTCGCCCTTGTTGCGCATCCCCTGCAGCTTCAGCCCGGCGACCACGTTGTCGCGGATCGACATGGTGGGGAACGGGTTGGGCCGCTGGAACACCATGCCGATGGTCCGCCGCACCCCCACCGGGTCCACCGTCGAGCCGTAGATGTCCTCGCCGTCGAGCAGGATCGCGCCCTCGACCCGGGCACCCGGGGTGACCTCGTGCATGCGGTTGAGCGAGCGCAGCACCGTGGACTTGCCGCAGCCGGACGGGCCGATGAAGGCGGTCACGTTGCGCGGCGGCACGGACAGGCCTACGTCCGCGACGGCGTGGAACTTGCCGTAGTAGATGTTGACGTCTTTGAGGTCAAGACGCTTGGCCATGGTGGCTCCCTCGGAAATCGGTGATCGAGAAGGTCATTGGGTCACTTGCTCCGCACGCGGGACAGGTGCCCGATCGCCTTGGCCGCGATGTTGAGCACCGCGATGAGCAGGATGAGGGTCAGGGCGGCGCCCCAGATCCGGTTGGCGCCTGCGGGCGTCGGGTTGTTCATCTCGGCGACCATCACGCCGGGCAGCGAGCCCATCTCGCCGTTGAACATGTCGAAGTTGATGAACGGCGCGTAGCCGACCAGGATCAGCAGCGGCGCGGTCTCGCCGAGCACCCGGGCCAGCGCCAGCATGACGCCGGTGATGATGCCGGGCAGCGCGGTCGGGATCACGATCCGCATGATCGTCTTCCACTTCGGCACGCCCAACGCGAACGACGCCTCGCGCAGGTCCTGCGGGACGATCCGCAGCATCTCCTCGGTGCTGCGGATGACGACCGGCACCATCAGCAGCACCAGCGCCAACGACACCGCGAACGCGGACTTCGGGAACCCGAACGTCGCGATCCAGAGCGCGTAGATGAACAGCGCCGCCACGATCGACGGGACACCGCTGAGGATGTCGACCATGAAGGTGGTCAGCCGGCCGAGCCGCGAACCGTTCGCGTACTCCACCAGGTACACCGCGACGAACAGGCCGATCGGGATCGAGAGCACCGCGCACACCAGTCCCTGCAGGATGGTGCCGATCAACGCGTGGTAGATGCCGCCGCCCTCGGCCGACGCCGACAGCCCGTTGAGGGAGTTGGTGAACCAGGTGGCGCTCGTCAGCGCGGGCAGGCCCTTGGCGATCACGGTGACCAGCACCCACACCAGCGGCACCAGCGCCAGCAGCACCGAGCCGGTGACCAGCACGCGGGCCATCACGTCGGTGACGCGGCGCCGACCGCTGACGCCCTGGAAGGTGGGCTTCTTGACCGGACGGTCCAGAGTCGCCGTCATGTCAGTCCTTCTTTCCGGCGATGGCGGCGCGGGCCGCGGCGTTGACCAGGAAGGTCAGCACGAACAGCACCAGACCCGCCGCGATGTAGGCGCCGGCCTGGATGTTGTTGTTGAACTCCGCGTAGCCGAGGGCGATCTTCGAGGCGAGGGTGGAGCCGGTGTCGAACAGCGACCAGCCGAACTCCTTCGAGGTGGTGCGCAGGATCATGTACAGCGCCATCGTCTCGCCGAGGGCGCGGCCCAGTCCGAGCATCGAGCCGCTGACGTAGCCGGACTTGCCGAACGGGATCACGGTGGTCTTGACGACCTCCCACTTGGTCGCGCCCAGCGCCAGTGCCGCCTCGATGTGCGCGGTCGGGGTCTGGGTGAACACCTCGCGGGTGACCGCGGTGATGATCGGCAGGATCATCACCGCCAGCACGATGCCCGCGGTGAAGATGGTGCCGCCGCCGCGGACCGAGCCGGAACCGGTGGCGAACAGCGGGATCCAGGCCAGGTTCTCGTTGAGCCAGACCGCCAGCGGCCGGATCGCGGGCGCGAAGATCAGCATGCCCCAGAGTCCGTAGACGATCGACGGCACCGCCGCGAGCAGGTCGATCACGTAGGCCAGCGGCCTGGCCAGCCGCTTGGGCGAGTACTGGGTCAGGAAGATCGCGATGCCCAACGCCACCGGCATCGCCAGCACCAGTGCGAACAGCGACACCAGCACGGTGACCTGGAGCAGGTCCAGGATGCCGAACGCCATGTGGGCGATGTTGTCGGTGTTCCAGACGCTGCTGGTGAGGAAGTTCGCCTCGTTGCGCGAGAGCGCGGGCACCGCCCGCCAGATCAGGAACACCCCGATCGCACCGATCAGGACCGTGATGAACACCGCCGACCCCGACGCCAGCGTGGTGAAGATCCGGTCGCCCGGACGGGTCACCGTCTTTGCGGGGGCCTTGGGTGACGAAGTGATCGGATCCTCCGGTGTTCCGTGCGGACCCCCCACCCCGGCCCCGGCGTCACCGGGGCCGGGGGCGAGAGGTGCCGACTGGGCTGGCGCGTCGCTCATCTGCGCTCGCAATCTTCCTGTTGTGAATATAGAGCGGAGTCCGATTCGGGGAAACTCAGCCGATGGCGGCGATGGACGCGGTCAGCTTGTCCTGCACCGTGGCGGGCAGCGGAACGTAGCCCTGCGCGGCCAGGTCGGCCTGTCCCTCACCGGCGGCGCTGGTCAGGAACGACTTCACGGCCGCCGAGGTGTCGGCGTCGTAGCCCTTCGAGCAGACGATCTCGTAGGTCGCCAGCACCAGCGGGTACGCACCCGGCTCGGAGGTGCCGAAGATCGAGTTCAGGTCGAGCGACAGGTCGCCGGTGCCCTCGTTCTTGAACGTGGCGCCGCTGATCGCCTTGCCCGCGGTCTCCTCGGTCAGCGCGACCGGGCCCGCGCCGGTGTCGATCTGCGCCTTCGCCAGCTTGTTCTGGTCCGCGAAGGACTTCTCGACGTAGGTGATCGAGCCGGGCGCGCCTGCCACGGCCTGCGACACACCCGCCGAGCCCTTCGCGCCCTCGCCGACGCCGCCGACGAAGTCGGAGCCGGCACCCTTGGTCCACGCGCCGCCCGAGGCGGTGGTCAGGTACTGCTGGAAGTTGTCGGTGGTGCCCGAGGAGTCCGAGCGGACGATCGGGACGATCGGCTCGTCCGGCAGGCTGACGCCGCTGTTGAGGGCGGCGATCGCCGGGTCGTTCCACTTGGTGATGCCGCCGCTGAAGATCTTGGCGAGCGTCTCGCCGTTGAGGGTCAGGTCCTCTACGCCGTCGAGGTTGTAGGCGATCGCGACGGGGCCGAAGACCAGCGGCAGGTTCCAGGCGTCGTTGCCGGCGCACCGCTCCTTGGCCGCCGCGGCCTGATCGCCCTTGATGGCGGAGTCCGAACCGGCGAAGTCGATCTGCTTGGCGATGAACTGGGTGCGCCCGTCGCCCGAACCGCTGGGGTTGTAGGCGACCTTGACGTCCTTGCCCTTGTCCGTGCACACCGCGATGTAGGTCGAGGCGAAGGCGTCCATCGCGTTCTTCTGGGCGGACGAGCCGGCGGCGGACAGCGTGCTCTTGCCCTCACAGCTGGCGTTCGAGGCCGCGCTGTTCACCGTGGTGGTGTTGCTGGCGGAGTTGTTGTCACTGCCGCACGCGGTCAGGGCCATGGCTCCGATCGCCACCGCGCCGAGTACCGCACCACTGCGCTTGAAGTTCACGCTGAATCCTCCGGGGACCATCACGCCCTGTCGGGCGTCAGACTCGAGGCGCAGTTCGATGCACCGGGCAGCGTGTCGCTGCCCACCGAGAAAGTTAGGGGGTGGTGGTGGCCAGCCGGACCCGGCGAGGTGAACGCAAGGTGAACACCTGCCGGGCGGTGTCGCAGATCACGCCGCGGACGGGCGCGCCCCCTCGACATCGTCGGGCTTCGCGTTCTTCAGCGAGGACGCGTAGACGTCGACGTACTCCTGCCCGGACATCTGCATCAGCTCGTACATCACCTCGTCGGTGACCGCGCGCTCCACCCAACGGTTGCCGCTCATGCCCTCGAAGCGAGAGAAGTCGAGGGGCGCGCCGAACTTGATCTGCACCCGGCGACGACGCCAGCGGAACGGTCCGGGAGGGCAGACCTCCCCGGTGCCGATGACCGCCACCGGGATCACCGGGATGCCGGTGGCCAGTGCCACCCGGGCCATCCCGGTCTTGCCCTTGTACAGCCGGCCGTCCGGGGAGCGGGTGCCCTCCGGGAACAGGCCCACCAGCTTGCCCTGGTCGAGCAGCCCTCGCGCGGTGGCGAGCGCCGACTGCGCGGCATCGGCGCCGCTGCGGTCGATCGGCACCTGGCCGGCGCCGCTGTAGAACCAGCGCTGCAGGGTGCCCTTGAATCCGGGGGTCGTGAAGTACTCGCTCTTGGCCAGGTAGGTGATCCGCCGCGGCGACGCCAGCGGGGCGAACAGCCAGTCCGCGACGGAGAGGTGGTTACCTGCCAGGATCGCGGGGCCGTCGGTCGGGATGTTCTCCACCCCTTCGACTTTCGGTCGATTGATCAGTGCGATCAACGGCCCGATGAACACGTACTTCAACAACCAGTAGAACATCAGAGCATCTACTCCCCTTCGGAGTCGGTGTACGCGACGTCCACGTGGAAGCGACCGAAGGCGAGTCGGTCGTACGTGTGCAGAGCCGCGGCATTGTCGGCCTCGGTGTACAGCAGCACAGAACCGAGCCCGCGCTCGCGAAGGTACCGCAGCCCGGCCACGGTGAGCAGACGCCCTAGGCCACGGCCCTGCGCTGCCGGATCGATTGCCACCACGTAGACCTCGCCGATCGCCGGACCGTCCGCGGACGCCGGATGCACCTTCGTCCAGTGGAAGCCGAGCATCGCGCCGGTTCCGGCATCGGCGGCGATGAACAACCCCGCCGGGTCGAACCACGGCTCGGCCACCCGCTCGTCGATCTCGCTCTGCGTCCACGCGCCCTGCTCGGGATGCCAGTCGAAGGCGGCGGCGTTGACCCGCAGCAGCTCCGCGTCGTCGGCGGACCCCGCATAGGTGCGCAGGACGACGCCGTCGGGTGTCGGCACGTCGGGCAGCTCCGGGGCGTCGAGCGCTCGACGCAGCTGCAACAGCTCGCGGGCCGGCCTGAGGCCGAGCCGCGACGCGACCGCGCGGGCGGCAGGCAGGTCGCCGTGCGCCCACACCCGGGTGCCGTCGCCACCCGCGGCCAGCGCGGCGGCGACCAGCGCCCGGCCGATCCCACGGCCGCGGAAGTCGGGGTCGACGGCGACCTCGGCCATCGCCGGGTGCTCGTCGCGGGCCGGCTCGATCCCCGCGTAGCCGACGACCACCCCGGCGCGGTCGGCCAGCAGGTGCCCGACCGGCGGGTCTGCGGCCAGGTTGTGCACCGCCTGCTCGGAGACCGGCGCGGTGCCGTCGACCGCGGTGGCCCGGTCGAGCAACGCGCGAACCTGCGCCTGCTGCTCGCTCGAGAGCCTGGGCGGGCTGCTGAGGTCGAACTCGTCCATGTGCCGCGGTCTCCGTCTCTACTGCGCCGTCTCGGTTGCCTGCGTCGGCTCGGCGATCTGCACGTTCTCCTCGAACTCGGCGGCCGCCACGGCGCCCTCCGCGCCTGCGTCGACGCCGGACTTCCGGCTGGGCCGGACCGCCTTGTAGCCGACGTTGCGGACGGTGCCGATCAGCGCCTCGTACTCCGGTCCGAGCTTGGCGCGCAGCCGTCGCACGTGCACGTCGACCGTACGGGTGCCGCCGAAGAAGTCGTAGCCCCACACCTCCTGCAGCAGTTGCGCCCGGGTGAAGACCCGGCCGGAATGCTGCGCGAGGTACTTGAGCAGCTCGAACTCCTTGTAGGTGAGGTCGAGCGGCCGGCCCCGCAGTCGTGCGGTGTAGGTGCCCTCGTCGATCGTCAGCTCGCCGAGCGTGATCTTGCCCGCGGCCTCCGGGCTGACCAGCCCGCCGCTGCGGCCGACCAGCAGGCGCAGCCGCGCGTCGAGTTCGGCGGGTCCGGTCCCCGGCAGCAGGATGTCGTCCAGACCCCACTCCGGACTCACCGCGACCAGGCCGCCCTCGGTGACCACGGCGACCACCGGGATCGCCGTGCCGGTGCTGCCGAGCAGCCGACACAGTCCACGGGCGGCCGCCAGGTCGGTGCGGGCGTCCACCAGGGCCACATCCGCGGACCCCGCCTCCAGGAGAGACGACACCGCGGTCGGGGCCGGACGGAGCGTGTGCGCCAGCAGCGCGAGCGAGGGCAGGACGGCTTCCGGATTCGGGTCGGAGGTCAACAGGAGTAGCTCCATGCGGACTTCCCCTCTCGTCGTTCATGTGCCTGAGCACGTTGATGTGCCGAGCACGCGACGACAGTGGCGCGTTACCTTCGGGACAGACTAGCGCGCCCGACGCCATGGGCACTGCCACCAGCACCACGCGGGGTCCGTCACAATGGTGCGGTGCGCAAACTGATACTCGCCGTCGTGAGCCTGCTGGCGCTCCTCGTGATCGTCGACTTCGGCGCGGCCGCCTACTCCGAGTACCGGGTGTCCCGAGCGCTGCGCGCAGGCGGGGAGCTCACCGCCGACCCCTCCGTGACCATCACCGGGTTCCCGTTCCTCACCCAGGCGGCGTCCGGCAAGTACTCGAACGTGGAGATCCGCGCCCAGGACGTGAACAGCAACGTCGTCGGCGAGGTCACCGTCGAGGCGAACCTGCGCGGCGTCCGGATCCCGATGTCCGACCTGATCGACGGCACCGTCACGACGGTGCCCGTCGACCACCTCGACGGCCGGGTCCTGATCGACGCCACCGAACTCGGCACCTTCCTGGGCATCCCTGACCTGCAGGTCTCCGCGCCGCCCGCCGACCGGTCCGACGGCACCGGCGGCTCGGGCGGCTCCGGGATGACCACCTCCGGCGGCGTCGTGCTCACCGGCACCGTGCCGGTCGGTCCGGTGCGCGCCAGCGTCAGCGTGCAGGCCGACCTGGTCCTCGACGGCTCGAACGTCAAGGTCGTCGCCACCGACCTCTACTTCGGCCCCGAGGGCCGCGTCGACTTCACGGTCCCGCAGGTGCTCAAGCCGACGGTGCTCGGACTGTTCACCCGGACCATCGACTCGCAGCAGCTGCCGTTCGGCGTGGTCCCGAACAAGGTGTACGCCGAAGGTTCCCAGCTGGTGATCGAGGGTGCCGGCGAGAACGTCGTGATCGGCCTCGACGAGTTGCAGACGCCGTGACCGCGATCGTGGTGCTGGTGGCGGTCCTGGTGGCCGCCCTGGTGGTCGGGGCCCTGCTGCGGGCCCGAGCCGGCACCGTGCGCGAGACCGAAGCCGCCCCGGCGGTCAGCGAGAACCGGCGCACGCTGCTCACCGAGGCCGGGGTCCTCGGCGGCGCAGGCCCGACGGTGCTGCACTTCTCCGCCGACTGGTGCGGTCCGTGCGCGGCGGTGCGACGGGTGATCCACCAGGTGCTGGGGAACCTCGACACCCGCCTGGCGCCGAACCTCGCCCGGGCCGTCGAGGTCGAGGTGGACATCGACAAGAACCCGGCCCTGGCAAAGGAACTCGGCGTACTGTCACTGCCGACGACCTTCCTCTTCGACTCCGCGCTGACGCAGCGGTACCGGGTGTCCGGGGTGCCGGCGGCCACCGATCTCGAGGCTGCGCTTACACCGCTGTGCGACCCCGGGACTTCGAATCCCTGAAAAAACAGGTAAGGTCGTGACCGTGCACACACGCCAAGAGCTGATGCTCACCCGACGCCGCGCAGTAGACCTGTGCCGCCTCGGGGGCTGTTGCTGTCCCTGCCACTGATCGCACGGGCTATCGCGTTCTCGCTCATTTCCCGGCAGTTCCTGCCCTGAGCCTCGCGCCGTGATGATTGGAACTTCGCCCTGGTTTCGCAATTCTCGAGGCAACCGTTAGAGCGCAGGAGCAACCTTCGATGCCCACCTCCACCACCCGTCCCACCACCGCACCGACCGCCGCAGGCGTCGACGTCCGGGGACCCCGTTTCGCCGCCTGGGTGACCACCGCCGTGCTGGTGGCGGTCCTGGCGCTGTCCACCGTTTCCGCGGTCGCGGCCGGCCTGCTGCTCGCCGCGCAGGCCGTGGTCTTCGGACTCGGCGCCGCCCTCGGCCCGCGCCGCAGCCCGTACGGTGCGCTCTTCGCCCGACTGGTCGCACCGCGACTGTCCCCGGCCACCGAACGCGAACCGGCGGCCCCGCTGAAGTTCGCCCAACTGGTCGGCCTCGCCTTCGCCGTCGTCGGTGTCGCCGGTTTCCTGACCGGCCTGACGCTGCTCGGCACGGTGGCAACCGGCTTCGCGCTCTTCGCCGCGCTGCTCAACGCCGCCTTCGGCGTGTGCCTCGGCTGCCAGCTCTACCCACTCGTGGCCCGCTTCCGCGGGCCGGCCAGGCCCGCTGCCTAGACCCCGACCACCCGTCCCGGCACAGCCCGCGCCACCCCACAGACCCAAGTAGAAGAACCGAAAGGAAAACCATGGCTCGCTCCGACGTCCTGGTCTCAGCCGACTGGGCCGAGCAGAATCTCTCCGCACCGAAGACGGTCTTCGTCGAGGTCGACGAAGACGCCTCGGCCTACGACGGCGGCCACATCGAAGGCGCGGTCAAGCTCGACTGGCGCAAGGACCTGCAGGACGCCGTCCGTCGCGACTTCCTCAACCGTGAGCAGTTCTCGGAGCTGCTCTCGGCCAAGGGAATCGCCAACGACGACACCGTCGTGCTGTACGGCGGCAACAACAACTGGTTCGCGGCGTACGCGTACTGGTACTTCAAGCTGTACGGCCACCAGGACATCAAGCTGATCGACGGCGGTCGCAAGAAGTGGGAGCTCGACGGACGTCCGCTCTCCGCCGCCACCGTGACCCGCGAGGCCACCGACTACAAGGCCGCCGAGCCGGACACCTCGATCCGCGCGTTCCGCGACGAGGTCATCAACGCCATCGGCACCAAGAACCTGGTCGACGTGCGCTCCCCCGACGAGTTCTCCGGCAAGATCCTCGCGCCGGCGCACCTGCCGCAGGAGCAGGCGCAGCAGCGCGGCCACGTCCCCGGGGCCATCAACATCCCGTGGAGCACCACTGCCAACGAGGACGGCACCTTCAAGTCGGACGACGACCTGGCGAAGCTGTACGCGGACAAGGGTTTCGACGACAGCCGCGAGACCATCGCCTACTGCCGCATCGGCGAGCGCTCGAGCCACACCTGGTTCGTGTTGCAGGAGATCCTCGGCAAGAGCAATGTCAAGAACTACGACGGCAGCTGGGTCGAGTACGGCTCTCTCGTCGGCGCACCGATCGAATTGGGAGCATAAATATGTGCGGAGCACCTGTTCAGGGTCAGACCCTGCCTTCCGGCGTGAACGTCGAGAAGGAAACCGTCATCACCGGTCGCGTGCTGAGCGCTGACGGCCAGCCCGTCGGCGGCGCATTCGTCCGCCTGCTCGACGGCACCGGCGAGTTCACCGCCGAGGTCGTCGCGTCCGGCACCGGCGACTTCCGCTTCTTCGCCGCCCCCGGAACCTGGACCGTGCGCGCACTGTCCAGCACCGGCAACGGCGACACCACCCTCTCCCCCGAGGGCAGCGGAATCCACAACGTGGACATCACCGTCAGCAAGTAGGACGGCCCGTTCGTCACGGCCCCGCCCCGGTTCCTCCGGTGCGGGGCCGTGCTGCGTCGTGGGTCACCCGCGCGGGCGCGCGATTTGGCCGCCGGCGGGGTCGGCGCGCACGGCCGACCCTCGTCGGGCGAGTCCGGCGCCGAGGGCTAGAATCACCCTCGTGGTCATTTTCTTTGAGGTGCTGCTGGTGCTCGCAGCCATTCTGATTACCTGGTTCTCGCTCTACGTCGTGTACCGAGTGGTCACCGACGGGTCATGAGTCCCGCCGACGTTCCCGAGGACGGTTCGTCTCCCGACGAACTGTCGGTTCAGCGCGGCTCCGGTGACCGGGCCGTGTCCGAGGCCATCGAGCGTGCCAAGGACACCGCCGGGCGCAACATCCCGGTGCTGCCCGGCCTGCCGCTGCCCGAGGACACCGCGAACCTGCGGCTCGGCCCCGACCTGCACCCGGGCCTGCTCGCGCTGCTGCCGCTGGTCGGCGTGTGGCGCGGCGAGGGCGAGGGAAACGACCTCGACGGCGAGTACCGCTTCGGTCAGCAGGTCGTGGTCTCGCACGACGGCGGGAACTACCTCTCCTGGGAGTCCCGCTCCTGGCGGCTGGATCTCGACGGCCAGTACACCGTCCCGGACCTGCGCGAGAGCGGGTTCTGGCGGGTCAGCGGCGACGGCATCCCCGGCAGCGTCGACGAGGAGACCGTCGAACTGCTGCTCACCCACGCCTCCGGAGTCGTCGAGCTGTACTACGGCCAGGCGCTCACCCAGTCCAGCTGGGAACTGGCCACCGACGTGGTCATCCGCAGCAAGCACGGGGCGATGGTCGGCGGCGCCAAGCGCCTCTACGGCATTGTCGAGGGCGGCGACCTCGCCTACGTCGAGGAGCGCATCCTCGCCGACGGCCCGCTCAAGCCGCACCTCTCCGCCCGGCTCGCCCGCTACATCGGCTGACCAGCCCGCACCTCTCGGCCCGCGGGTCCTGGCCCCGTCACGACCCGCGCCTGCCGACCCCGTGGCCCCGACATGGAGCGGCCCCCGGGCCGTACCGCGACGGACGCTTGTCGTCACGGTCCCGGTCGGACTCGACCGGGGGCTCGGGGGCCGGGTGGCTGCCTGGGATTCGCCGGCCGCTCTCGCGGGGGTCGAACTCCGTCAGCGACAAGCGGCTAGCTGGCAGTCACCTCACGCGTCCTTGTCATACTCAACTTCAGACCACCTCCTCTCTCGTGTACCGCCGAAGGTACGCCGAGGTCAGCGGACCGGCAATCGATTTATCGCCTCGACCCGCAGCACCGCGTCCGCGACGGTGTCCGACGGCAGCTGATGGGTCACCACCACCACCGTGCGGTCCGGCGCCACCAGCTCCGAGTCCCGGTCCAGCAGCCCGTGCAGCAGCGCCGCACCCTCCGCCGCGTCGAGATGCTCGGTCGGCTCGTCGAGCAGCAGCACCCGGGCCGGTGAGAGGAGCGCCCGCGCCAGCAGCAGCCGTCGCCGTTGCCCGCCGGACAGCGACCGGCCGCCCGCCGCGAGCACGGTGTGCAGGCCGTCCGGCAGCTCCGCGACCCACGGACCCAGGCCGACCGACTCGAGCGTCGCCGTCGCCTCGGCCTCGCCGACGTCGCCGCGCGCCACCCGCAGGTTCTCGAGCAGCGAGGTCTCGAACAGGTGCGCGTCCTCGGCGAAGAACCCGACGGCCGCGCGCAGCTGCGCCTGGTCGAGCTCGGCGGCGGGCACCGAGTTGACGGTCACGGCACCCGAAACCGGGGCGAGCAGGCCGGCGAGGGTCATCAGCAGGGTCGTCTTGCCTGCGCCGCTGGGCCCGACCACCGCGACGCGGGATCCCGGCGGCAGGTCCAGGTCCAACGCGTCGGTGGGGATGCCGCCCGGCCAGCCGCTGCGCAGGGCGGTCGCCCGGAGGTGCACCGGTGGGGTCACCGGGACGCCACCAGCGGCCGGGGCGTCACCCGCCCGGTCCAGCAGCGCCATGATCCGGCCCGACGCGATCCGCGCCCGGGTCAACGCCACCGCCGCGGCGGGCAACGCGCCCGTCGCCTCGAACGCGGCGAGCGGCAACAGCACCAGGATCGCCAGCGACATCGGCGTCATCTCGCCCGGCGCTCCGCCGTCCGGGCCGTACGCGACGATGCCGATCAGCAGCGCCCCGAGCACACTCGCCCCGATCGCGAGCGGCGTCGCGGCGGCGGCGAAGGCGGACGGCACCGCGGCCCGGTCGGTCGCCCGGATCTCGCGCCGTTCCCAGTCGCCGGCCCGGCGCACCGTCTCCGCCAGCCGGCCGGCCACCCGCAGTTCCGCGGCGTGGTCGAGCGCGAGCACCGCGGTCTCGCTGAACCGCGCGGACGCGAGCGCGCCGTCCGCCTCCGCCATTCTCGCCGCCCGCGCCGAGAGCACCGGTGCGGCCACCCCCGAGACCGCCAGCGCGACCGCCAGCAGGAGCGCGGCGGCAGGCGAGATCAGCGCCAACCCACCGACGGCGGTGAGCGCGAGCACCACGGCGACGGCGATCGGGATCAGCGCACGCACCACCACGTCCCCGAGCGCGTCGACGTCGCCGCCGGTGCGCGCGAGCAGGTCCCCGCGACGCAGCCCGGCCGACGCGGCCGGGTCGCCCTCGGACAGCCGTCGGTAGATCGCCGCCCGCGCCGACACCGTGCCGCGCAGGGCCGCGTCGTGGGTGGCCAACCGCTCCAGGTACCGGAACACCCCTCGTGAGATGCCGAGCGCCCGCACCGCGACCACCGCGACCGTCAGGTCCAGCACCGGCGGCATCTGCCAGGCCCGGGTGATCAGCCAGGCCGACAGCGCGGCGAGCGCCAGTGCGCTGCCCAGCGTCGCCACCCCGGCCGCCACCGCGTAGAGCACCCGCCGCGGGCTCAGCTCGAGCAGCCGCAGCGCCCGCACCAGTGGATCGCTCATGCGGACACCTCCTCGGGCGCCGTGACGTCGGCCCGGACCGTCACCACGGCGTCGCCGGCCGCCCGGACCGCCGGGCGGTGCCCGACCACCAGCACGGCCGCACCGCGGGCCGCCTGGGCGCGCAACGACGCCAGCACCTTCGCCTCCGTCGCCGCGTCGAGGTGGGCGGTCGGCTCGTCGAGCAGCAGGACCGGCGCCGGGGAGAGCAGCACCCGGGTCAGCGCCAGTCGTTGCCGCTGGCCCACCGACAGTCCCAGTCCCCCGGTCCCCACCACGGTGTCCCAGCCGTCCGGCAGCTCCTCGAGAACCTCGTCGAAACCGGTTGCCGCGCAGGACTTCACAAGATCCGCCTCGCTCGCGGCGACCGGGCCGGTGAGTTCGAGATTCTCCCGCAGCGTGCCCGGGATCAGCACCGGATGCTGGGGCAACCAGCCCACCCGGCGCCACCAGTCCGCGGCGTCGAGGTCGCGCACCGGCGTCGCGCCCACCAACACCTCGCCCTCGTCGGCGTCCGCCAGCCCGAGGATCAGTTGCAGGGCAGTCGACTTGCCGGAGCCGTTCGCACCGGTCAGCACGGTCACCCGACCGGGTTCCGCGGTCACGTCCAGGCCCCGAGGGGCCCAGCCGCCACGGGAGCGAACGCCCACCCCTCGCAGCGTGACCGCGCCCGACGCCGCAGGCACCGAGCCGCCGACCGGGGCGGCGCGCTGCTCGTCGAGCACGCCGAACGCCTTGTCCGCGGCCGCCTTTCCGTCCTCGGCGGCGTGGAACTGGGCGCCGACCATCCGCAGCGGCAGGTACACCTCGGGGGCCAGGATCAGCGCGACCACCCCGTCGCGCAGGCCCATGTTCCCGTACACCAGCCGCAGCCCGATGCTCACCGCGATCAGCGCGACGCTGAGGGTGGCCAGCAGTTCGAGCACCATCGAGGACAGGAATGCCACCCGCAGCGACGCCATCGTGGTGCGCCGGTGCGCGTCGCCGAGTTCACGCACCCGGTCGGCAGGCCCGCGCTCGCGGCCAAGCGCCCGCAGCGTCGGCAGGCCGGCGAGCAGGTCCAGCAACTGCCCGGACAGCGCGGTCATGGTGCGGAGCGAGGCATCGGCCTTGCCGCGGGTCAGCAGCCCGATCAGGATCATGAAGACCGGGATCAGCGGCAGCGTCACCACCACGATCACCGCGGAGGTGACGTCGGTCAGCGCGATCACCAGCAACGCCACCGGGGTGACGGTGACCGCGAGCAGCAGCGCCGGCAGGTAGCCGGTGAGGTAGTCCCGCAGCCCCTCGATCCCGCGGGTCAGCACCGTCGCCAACTCGTCGCGGCGCGGATCCAGCTCGCGCGGCGACATCTCCGTCGCCACCCCGAGCACCTCGCCCTTGAGTTCGCCGATCACCCGGGACGCCGACCGGTGCGCGAATCGTGCATGCGCCCAGGTGGATCCGGTCCGCACCAGCACCGCGGCGGCCAGCACGGCCAGTTCGGTGCGCCACGCTCCGACGGTGCGGGCGCCCGGGTCGGTGATCACCCCGGCCAGCACCGTCCCGATCATCACCGCGGAGACGATCACCGTGGCCGCGGTGACCAGGGCGAGCCCGACGGTAAGCAACAGGTAGCCCCGGGCGGAGCGCGAGTAGCGCCACAGGCGCGGATCCACCGGGCCGCGCCGGCGTGGTGAGCTCTCGGGCGCGGCCTCGGTGTCGACCGACATCTAGCGCGACTTCAGTGGCAGACCGATCGACGGCGGGATGTGCGCAGTCGAGATCCGCTGACGGAACACCCAGTACGTCCAGGCCTGGTAGGCGAGCACCACCGGCAGCATGAACGCCGCGGCCCAGGTCATCACCTTCAGCGTGTACGGGCTCGACGACGCGTTGGTGACGGTCAGGCTGTAGGCGTCGTCGATGGTGGACGGCATCAGGTACGGGTACAGGGAGCCGAAGAGCAACCCGACCGCACCGATCACCGCGACCGTGGTGAGCACGAACGCCCAGCCCTCCCGCTCGACCGAGGTGAGCGCGACCACCCCGATCAGTGACGCGGCCGCCGCCGCGACCAGGATCCACGTCCAGCCCTTGCCGTGCGCCAACTGCGTCCACAGCACGAACGAGCCGGCCACCACCACCGCCGGAATCGACAGTCGGGAAGCGAGTTTCACCGCGTCCTCGCGGACCTCACCCGTGGTCTTGAGGGCGATGAAGACCGCGCCGTGCAGCGCGAACACGATGGCCGTGGTCGCGCCGCCGAGCAGCGCGTACGGGTTGAGCAGGTCGAAGAAGCCGGAGACGACCTTCTTGTTCTCGTCGATCGCGACGCCGCGGACGATGTTCGCGAACGCGACACCCCAGAGCACCGCGGGCACCCACGACCCAATCGCGATGCCGACGTCGCAGCGGGCCCGCCAGCGCGGGTCGTCGATCTTGCCGCGGTACTCGATGGCGCAGATCCGCACGATCAGCGCCACCAGGATCAGCAGCAGCGGCAGGTAGAAGCCCGAGAACAGCGTCGCGTACCAGTCGGGGAACGCCGCGAACAACGCGCCGCCACCGGTGATCAGCCAGACCTCGTTGCCGTCCCAGACCGGACCGATGGTGTTGAGCACCGCGCGACGGCGGGTGTCCGGCGAGGCCGACCCCTTCTTGCCCCGCGCCAGCACCGGCATCAGCATGCCGACCCCGAAGTCGAAGCCCTCGAGCACGAAGTAGCCGATGAACAGCACCGCGATGAGGATGAACCAGAGTTCCTGAAGTCCCATGACCGTCTCCTAGTACGCGAACGACAGCTGCGTGGGGGTGCCCGTGTCGTCCGGGCCGCCGGTTTCGTCGTCGTCACCCGGTGGATGCGCGTCGTGCGGTAGCGGGCCCGCGATCGTGTAGCGGCGGATCAGCCAGAACCAGACCACGCCGAGCCCGGCGTACACGAGCGTGAAGGTGATCAGCGACGCCCACACCAGCGCGGTCGGGTGGTCGGAGACGCCCTGGTCGACGGTGAGCCGGATCATGTCCACGCCTGTCGGGTTCGGGTGCACCACCCAGGGCTGACGCCCCATCTCGGTGAAGATCCAGCCGGCGCTGTTGGCCAGGAAGGGCGTGGGGATGGCGATGATGCTCAACCAGCCGAACCACTTCTGGTCCGGCACCCGGCCGCGCCGGGTGACCCAGAGCCCGACGACGGCGAGGATGGCCGAGCCGGCGGCCAGACCGATCATCGCGCGGAACGACCAGTAGGTGACGAACAGGTTGGGCCGGTAGTTGCCGGGGCCGAACTGCTGCTCGTACTGCACCTGGAGGTCCTCGACGCCCTGCAGGGTGACGCCGCTGAACTTCCCCTCCGCGAGGAACGGCAGCACGTAGGGCACCTCGATGACCCGACTGACGCCGTCGCAGTTGTTGTGGGTGCCGACGGTCAGCACCGAGAAGCTCGGGTCGGTCTCGGTGTGGCACAGCGACTCCGCCGACGCCATCTTCATCGGCTGCTGCTCGAACATCAGCTTGGCCTGGATGTCACCGGTGACGATGAGCGCGACGCCGGAGGCGATCATCACCCACATGCCGATCATGGCCGCGGGCCGGAACATGTTGCCCGCCTCCGACTTCAGCCGCTCGGCCTCGGCCGGCGCCGCGGTCTTGGCGTTGCGCATGTTCCGCACCATCCACCAGCCGGCGATGCCCGCGACGAACGTCGCCGCGGTCAGGAACGCGCCCGCGACCACGTGCGGAAATGCCGCCATCGCAGTGTTGTTCGTCAGCAGCGCCCAGATACTGGTCAGCTCGGCGCGGCCACGCTCCTCGTTGTAGACCGCACCCACGGGGTGCTGCATGAACGAGTTGGCGGCGATGATGAAGTAGGCCGACGCGTTGACGCCGATCGCAACGAGCCAGATGGTCGCCAGGTGAAGCATTTTCGGGAGCCGGCCCCAGCCGAAGATCCAGAGTCCGATGAAGGTCGACTCGAGGAAGAACGCCACCAGGCCCTCGAGGGCGAGCGGGGCGCCGAACACGTCGCCGACGAACCGGGAGTACTCACTCCAGTTCATCCCGAACTGGAACTCCTGCACGATTCCGGTGGCCACGCCGAGGGCGAAGTTGATCAGGAAGAGCTTGCCGAAGAACTTGGTGAGCCGGTACCAGTGGTCCTTCTTGGTGATCACCCACATCGTCTGCATGACGGCGATCAGCGGGGCGAGCCCGATCGTCAGCGGGACGAGAATGAAGTGGTAGACGGTCGTGATCCCGAACTGCCATCTCGAAACATCCAGTGCGTCCATCGACAACTCCCAGACCGGGCCCTTGGACAGGCTGCCGGGACTGAGGTCGTGGGCTGACGCCCCAGTCCCGTATCAAAAGGTATCTCTCACGGCGGGACGCCGCAGCCCTTATCTACTACTAGTTGTAGTAGGTATGTCAAACAGCCACTTCGGCCCTCAGGCCGCGTCCAACTCCGCCCCGACCGTCTCCGCGGCCAGCCCGACCAGCGCCGACAGCTCGTCCGCGATCTCCGGGACCGGCAGGGTGAGCTTGTCGAGGGTGTGCACCCGTGCGGCGAGCGTCACACTCGACAGCAGCCAAACCCCGTCCGCCAGAATCAGATCCGCCGGCCGCAGGGTCTCGATCTCGCACTGGAACCGGTGCGCACCGGCCACCTCGAACAGCGCCTGGACGGTGGTGCCGGACAGGATTCCGTGCTCGACAGGAGGGGTGAGCAGGGTCCGCCCCCGTGAGATCAACACGCTCGACCGCGGTCCCTCGAGGACGAGCCCCTCACTGCTGGTGAAGATCACGTCGTCGGCACCGCGCGCATGCGCGTGCCGCAGCGCGGCCATGTTGGTCGCATAGGAGAGGGTCTTGGCCCCCAACAACTGCCACGGCGCCTGGGCCGCGACATCCACCGAGTAGCCGCGAGCGAGCGTCAATGCCGAGACCCCGTCCCGGCGGGCGTCGGCGACCCGGTCCGCGACGGGCCCGACCATGACGTACCCCGTCGGCACGCCACTGTGCTCACGGCCGCGGCTGAACACCAGGCGCATGATGCCCTCGCGCGCGGCGCCCCACTCGTCGAGCGCGATGCCGATGACGATCCGCCACTCGTCCAGGTCCGGCTCCGGGAGCTCCAACGCCGCCGCGGACGTCCGCAGCCGCGCCAGGTGCAGCTCGATCGTGCACGGCGATCCGCCGCGGACCAACACCGTCTCGAAGACTCCGTCGCCCCGCACCGCGGCCAGGTCGTCCGCGTGGAGCAGCGGCACGTCGGGGTCGTGTACGACGCCGTCCAGCGTCACCAGCACCTGATCAACCATGGCCCCAGCCTATCGACGAGCCCCCTGGCCGGGCCGACGGCGCGCGCGGCGCTCCTAGAATGGAGTTGTGTCCGAGCCCCTGAGCACCACAACGAGTCCACTGCTCACCTTCCCCGGCGCCGTGCCCGCCGTCGACGACTCCCCCGACGTGGGCGTCGCCTGGCACTACGGCGACCCGCTGCGCGAGCAGCGGCACGCCGAGACGGGGGCGGCGGTCGTCGACCGCTCCAACCGGTACGTGCTCTCCATCGCCGGCGCCGAGCGCCTGACCTGGCTGCACTCCATCTCCAGCCAGCACGTCGCGAACCTGCCGGACGGCCAGTCTGCGGAGAACCTGAGCCTGGACCTGCAGGGCCGGATCGAGCACCACTTCGTGCTGACCGACCTCGGCGAGGTGACCTGGATCGACACCGAGCCGACCCACGGCCCCGACCTGCTCGCCTTCCTGCAGAAGATGGTGTTCTGGGCGAAGGCCGAACCCAAGCCGGCGCCCGACATGGCGGTGCTCACCCTGCTCGGCCCCGACGTGCGGCGGCCGCGCCTGCTCGAAGCGCTCGGCGTCGGCGAACTGCCCGGCGTCTACGGCGCGGTCGCGCTGCCCGGCGGCGGCTTCCTGCGGACCATGCCGTGGCCGGGCGAGCACGCCTGGGACCTGGTCGTGCCCCGGGACCGTCTCGGCCACTGGTGGCAGGTCCTGACCGAGGCCGGTGCCGCACCGGCGGGCAGCTGGGCCTTCGAGGCCCTGCGCGTCGCGGCCCTGCGCCCGCGGATCGGCCTCGACACCGACGACCGCACCATCCCGCACGAGGTGCGCTGGATCGGCGGCGTCACCGAGCACGGCGCGGTGCACCTGGACAAGGGCTGCTACCGCGGTCAGGAGACCGTCGCGCGCGTCCACAACCTGGGCAAGCCGCCGCGCCACCTGGTGCTGCTGCACCTCGACGGTTCGGCCGACGCGCTGCCCGAGACCGGCGACACCGTCACCGCCGACGGTCGCGCGGTCGGCCTCGTCGGCACCGTCGTCAACCACCACGAACTCGGGCCCATCGCGCTGGCACTGGTCAAGCGCGCCGTGCCTGCGGAGACGCCGCTGGTCGCGGGCGGCACCCCGGCGGCGATCGACGCCGACTCGGTCCCCAGCTACGACGCCGTCCAGGCGGGGCGCGCGGCCATCGACCGGCTCCGCGGCCGGTGACCGCCGCGCAGCCGTCCGGGGCCGGCCTGGTCGAGGCGGTCTGCGTGCTGTTCGCCGAGCGCGACAGCGGGACCAGGCGGGTGCCGCGCACCGCGATCGACAAGCGACCCGCCACCGGCCCCGTCCGGATCCACCCCGGCGGCCTCGAGGGCGACCGCGTCTGCGACACCGAGCACCACGGCGGCCCCTTCAAGGCCGTCTACGCGTACTCCGACGAGGAGGCCCGGCGCTGGGCGGCCGAACTGGGCCGGGACCTGCCGCCCGGCTGGTTCGGCGAGAACCTGCGGGTGCGCGGGATCGCCACCAGCGACGCGGTGATCGGCGAGCGTTGGCGACTCGGCGACCGTGACGACGCGGCCGAGCTGGAGGTGACCGGACCACGGACCCCGTGCGGCACCTTCGGCGTGTGGTCGGCGGAGCCGCGCTGGGTCAAGCGGTTCGCCGAGCGCGGCGACACCGGCGCCTACCTGAAGGTGGTCCGCGGCGGCCTCGTCGCCGCGGGCGACGCCGTCACCCGCGTCCACCTCCCGGCGCACGGCGTCACCGTCCGCGACCTGTTCACCGGCCGGGACCCGCGCCGCCTGGCGGAATTGCTCGCGCAGCAGCCCGGTCTCTCGCCTAGTGTCGAGGACAAGGCACGCAGACGTATCGCCGGGCAGGATGTGCAGGTGGAGTATTGAGCGTCGAACTGGTCGAGGTGGTCCGCTCGGGTGTCCGCGAGTGCGTGCACCGCGGTTCCGCGGTGCTCCTGGACCCGAACGGCGAGCCGATCCTCGCGGTCGGCGAGGTCCACACCCCGCTCTACCCCCGCTCGGCGAACAAGCCCATGCAGGCGGTCGCGATGCTGCGCGCCGGGTTCGAGCCGGCCGACAGCCGGGAACTGGCGCTGGCGACCGCCTCCCACCACGGTGAGCCGGCACACGTCGCGGTGGTCCACGAACTGCTCCGGCGCACCGGACTCGACGAGCACCGGCTCCTGTGCCCGCCTGATCTGCCTGCCGACGAGGTCGCCCGCGCCCGGATCCTCTCGTCCGGCGGACTCCGCCGGTCCATCTTCATGAACTGCTCCGGCAAGCACGCGGCGATGCTCGCGGTGTGCTCGGCCCGCGGCTGGCCCCTCGACAGCTACCTCGAACCCGCGCACCCGATCCAACGGACGGTCCTCGACACCGTCGAGGAGCTCGCCGGCGAGATCGAGTCCGACCACGGGATCGACGGCTGCGGCCTGCCGACCATCCCGCTGTCGCTGACCGCGCTCGCCCGGTCGTTCACCGTGCTGGCGACCGCCCCGGCGGGCCGGCCCGAGCGCGCGGTCGCGGACGCGATCCGGGAACACCCGTGGCTCATCTCGGGCACCGGCGCCGACGACGCCCGCCTGCTCGCGGCGGTGCCGGGGCTGATCTGCAAGACCGGTGCCGACGGCATCCACGCGGGGGCGCTGCCCGACGGCTCCGCCTTCGCGCTCAAGATCGACGACGGTCACGAGCGGGCCCGGCTGCCGCTCACCGTGGCGCTGCTGGCGCACCTGAACGTCGAGTGGACCGAGGATCTGGCGGAGTTGGCGGCGCCGCCGGTACTCGGTGGAGGCGCTCGAGTCGGCACAATTCGGGTCATTCCCGGCGTCCTGAGATAAATCAGACACCCCAGACTGCCAGGGGAGGGCGCAACAAATCCTTTCTCAGGCTAGAGTGTGGGTCAGGAAGAAACACACACTCAAACGGGGCCGCCAAATTCCCCAGGCCGCCCCGCGAAAGCGCGAGGGGGTTAGCCATGGGCCGCGGCCGGGCTAAGGCAAAGCAGACCAAGGTTGCGCGTGAGCTCAAGTACAGCTCGCCGTCCACGGACTTCTCTAGCCTTCAGCAAGAACTGTCGGGAAGCTCGTCCAGCTCGCATCGGACCGGGGTCGGCACCGACTCCCGCTCCGACTCGGATGGTCGTTCGCGCTGGGACGACGACGACTCCGACGACTGGCGCCGCTGACCGACGCAGCTGACACGTGAGGGGAGCCACCAGCTCCCCTCATTTCCGCGTAAGGCGGCAGCCGCGACCCTCAGTGGCGTCGAATCTCCACCCCGGATAAGAACAACGGTCCGGCCAACCCGACGGGAAACGGGATGGCCGGACCTGCTTGTTTCTGACGAACCGGTACAGCTGGAACACAGACAAGCCCGCCGGCGACCGTGAGGTCGCCGGCGGGCTTGTCTGTGTCTGTGGTCTAGAAGCGCGGGTGGTCGCCGACCAGCACGGCCTGGCCGGAGCCGTCCTGCTTGTCCGACGCCTTGCCGACGGTGCCCATGGTCCAGCAGTCGATGTGGCGGGCGGTGAGCACGGCCAGCGCGCGGTCCACGTCCTCCGGCGCCACGATCGCGACCATGCCGACGCCCATGTTGAAGGTCTGCTCCATCTCGGCCCGCTCGACGCGGCCGCGCTGGGCGATCATCGAGAACACCGGAGCCGGGCTCCAGCTGCTGCGGTCGAGCTCGGCGACCAGACCCTTGGGCATCACCCGGGCCAGGTTGTTCGCCAGTCCGCCGCCGGTGACGTGGCAGAAGGTGCGCACGTCGGTCTCGGCGATCAGCGCCAGGCAGTCCTTGGCGTAGATCTTGGTGGGCTCGAGCAGCTCCTCGCCGAGGGTGCGGCCGAACTCCTCGACGTGCCCGGTCAGCGGCATCCGGTCGATCTCGAGCAGCACCTTGCGGGCCAGCGAGTAGCCGTTGGAGTGCAGGCCCGAGGAGCCCATGCCGATCACCACGTCGCCGGGGCGCACCCGGTCCGGACCCAGCACCGAGTCGGCCTCGACGACGCCGACGCCGGTGGCGGACAGGTCGTAGTCGCCGTCCGCCATCAGTCCGGGGTGCTCCGCGGTCTCGCCGCCGAGCAGTGCGCAGCCGGCGATGATGCAGCCGTCGGCGATGCCCTTGACCAGCTCGGCGACCCGCTCGGGCACGACCTTGCCGACCGCGATGTAGTCCTGCAGGAACAGCGGCTCGGCGCCGCACACGACGAGGTCGTCGACGACCATCGCGACCAGGTCCAGGCCCAGCGTGTCGTGCTTGTCCATCGCCTGCGCAACCGCGATCTTGGTGCCAACCCCGTCAGTGGAGGCGGCCAGGAGCGGCTCCCGGTAGCCACCCTTGAGGGCGAACAGACCGGCGAAGCCGCCGAGTCCACCGAGCACCTCGGGGCGGCTGGCCCTCTTTGCGAGCGGCGCGAACAGCTCGACGGCGCGGTCGCCCGCGGCGATGTCGACACCCGCCGCCGCGTAGGAAGCGCCGGTGGGGCGGGTGTTCTGGTCCTCGGTCATCGCGTTCTGACTCCAGCTGTGTTCTCGACAGTGCCGTCGGAGCACTGTAAATGGGCTAGCACTGTTGATCCCAGCGCTGTGGTTGAACTCTGCGTGACGCTGCCGCAAGGTATGCGGCCGCGACACAGGTCTAGGGCCGACTCAGCGCGCTCGCGTTGTCGTTGTCCTGCTTCACCGCGCCTGCCGTGGCGTCGAGCATGCCCTCCAGCACGTTCTTGCCGAGGGAGGTCTCCTTGGGCAGCGCGATCGGGTAGTTGCCGTCGAAGCAGGCCGAGCACAGCCGGGACGCCGGCTGTTCCGTCGCGGCAACCATACTGTCGATCGAGACGTATCCGAGGGTGTCCGCACCGATCGACCGGCGCACGCCCTCGAGCATCTCGTCGAAGCTCGCGGCACCGCCCGCGGCCTCGCTGACACCGGCGCCGTTGGCGATCAGCTCCGCCGGGGAGGCGAAGTCGATGCCGTAGAAGCACGGCCACTTGACCGGCGGGGAGGCGATGCGCACGTGGATCTCCAGCGCACCCGCCTCGCGGAGCATCCGGATCAGCGCCCGCTGGGTGTTGCCGCGGACGATCGAGTCGTCCACCACGATCAGCCGCTTGCCGCGGATGACCTCCTTGAGCGGGTTCAGCTTGAGCCGGATGCCGAGCTGACGGATCGTCTGCGACGGCTGGATGAAGGTGCGGCCCACGTAGGCGTTCTTCATCAGGCCCTGGCCGTACGGAATGCCCGAGCCCTGCGCGTAGCCGACCGCGGCGGGGGTGCCCGACTCCGGGACCGGGATCACCAGGTCGCCGTCGACCGGATGCTCCTTGGCCAGCCGGCGACCGATCTCGACACGGGTCGAGTGCACCGAACGGCCGCCGATGACGCTGTCCGGACGGGCCAGGTAGACGTACTCGAAGACGCAGCCCTTCGGCGTCGGGTTCGCGAAACGCGAGGAACGGACGCCGTCGGCGTCGATCGCCAGCAGCTCGCCGGGCTCGATGTCGCGGACGAAGGACGCGCCGACGATGTCGAGGGCAGCGGTCTCACTCGCGACCACCCAGCCGCGGTCGAGGCGACCGAGGCACAGCGGGCGGACGCCGTGCGGGTCCCGCGCCGCGTACAGGGTGTGCTCGTCCATGAAGGTCAGGCAGAACGCGCCGCGCAGGGTCGGCAGCAGTTCCATCGCGGCCTGCTCGACGGTGCGGTCCGCGACCGCGTGCGCCAGCAGCGCACCGACGATGTCCGAGTCCGAGGTGGCGCCGCCGGGCCGCTTGTCGTTGACCAGTCCCGCCTCGCGGGCCCGGACCTGCAGTTCGGCGGTGTTGACCAGGTTGCCGTTGTGGCCCAGCGCGATGCCGCTGCCTGCCGCGGTGGTCCGGAAGATCGGCTGCGCGTTCTCCCAGGTGGTCGATCCGGTGGTCGAGTACCGGCAGTGGCCGATGGCGACGTGGCCGGACATCGCGCCCAGGGTCTGCTCGTCGAAGACCTGACTGACCAGGCCGAGATCCTTGAACACGAGCACCTGCGAGCCGTCGGCGACCGCGATTCCGGCGGCCTCCTGACCGCGGTGCTGCAGCGCGTAGAGACCGTAGTATGTGAGCTTCGCCACATCCTCGCCGGGAGCCCAGACGCCGAAGACGCCGCACTCCTCGCGGGGTGGTTGCTCGTCCTGATCGGACATGCCCGACGGAGGCACGGCGGCGAGGAGATTCGGACTGTTGACCGACAATTCGGCTGAAGTCACCGGGGTTGCTCCCTTGGGGACGGGTGTGGGGGCCAATGCCAGTCTACGGCCCTTTCACGGGTGCTCGTACCACCGGTGCGTCACACCCGGACCGCAGTCGTTCCCGTCACACCAGCTCACAGCCGCAGCAGCGGCAGCCAGTGCGCGATCTCGGCGGCCCGGACGCCGGACGTGGACAGCGAACCCGCCGCGGCCGCCTCCTCGAAGGTCACCGCGCCGGTCACCAGCAGGAGCCAGGTACGCGGATCGGTCTCGACCACGTTCGGCGGGGTGCCACGGGTGTGCCGCGGACCCGCGATGCACTGCACGGCGACGAACGGCGGCACCCGGACCTCGACCGACGCCCCGGGTGCGATGTTCTCCAGCGTGCGAGCGCTCAGCCGCACCGCGGCGGCGAGGTCCGCGCGGGCCGGCGCCACCGCCGGCTCGGGGGCCAGCAGCCAGTCCCGGACGGCCGTCAACGCGGCCCGCAGTTGCACGGGGTCGATCTTGCGGCGAGCGGTCACCGCGCCAACCTACCGGCCGCCCACCGGGCCGCCACCGCACCGCCGACGTTCACCGACAGGTGCAGCAGTGCGGGCGCCGCGACGCCGCCCTCCCGGCGCAGCCGGTCGAACAGCAGCGAGGACGCGGCGGTCACCGCCACCGTGACCGCGACCGACTCGGCGGCGACCCGGGCCGGACGCACGTGCCACAGCCCGAAGGCCAACGCCCCGACCACTCCCCCGGCGCGCGGCCAAGCGCGCCGGACCGCCGCGTACAGCAGCGACCGGAAGAACAGCTCCTCGGCGAGCACCGTGCCGATCGGGATCCGCACGCCCACCCAGCGCGCGAACTCACCCGACCCGAGGCCCGGACCGGCCGCCAACCGCGCCCGCACCGCCGGGACCGCCAGCGCCGCCGAGTACCCGAGGACCGGCACGGCCGCCACCGCCGCCGCGCGCCGCAACCCCGGCCCGGGTTCGAGCCCCAGTTCCGACCGGGACGCGTCGGTGCGGAGCGCGACGGCGGTGAGCGCGACCGCCAGCGCACCGTTCGTCGCCGCCCGGGCGTCGGGGCCGAGCCGCATCGCAGGCAGCAGCCAGTTGCTCCACCCGATCAGCGCGACCGCGGCACCGACCGCCCGGACCCGGGCACTCACCGCGCCCGATCCGTCACTTCTCCGGCCCCTGGGTGCCCGCGGTCGCGACCAGCACGGCGCGGACGCGGTCGGTGTCGGCCTGGGTCCAGCCGTCGGGTGCGGCGATGGCGATCCAGCCGTCGAGCACGCTGGTGCCGTAGTTGTGTCCGTGCCCGTCGGGCACCCCGGCGGCGTTGGCCAGGTCCGCCGACACCTGCCAGAACGTGACGATCGGGAACCAGCGCATCTGCGGGAGGCGGTCGTATCCGGGCGGCTCCGAGAGCCAGTCCGGTCGGTTGAAGATCAGGTCCGGGTTCCACCAGACGACGGGGTCCGAGGGGTGCTGGATATAGAGCACCCGCGGGTCGAGCCACGGCCCGAGCGGCTGCGAGATGTCCGCGGCGCTGTCGGCGAACCGCACCACCAGCCCGTCCGCGTACACCGGCGCCACCTCCGGGGTTCCGGGGTCGCGGCGGGTGACCAGTTGACGCCACAGCGTGTTGGCGTTCGGCGGGCCCACCCACAGCACTCCGTCGACCGTCTCCCGGATCTCGGCCAGGCTGTCGAACGCGCCCTCACCCGCCTGGGTGCCGAGGCTCTCGCCGTAGACGTAGAGCTCGGGTCGGGTCTCCGGCGGCTTGGTCAGCCAGCGTTCGTGCACCTTGTCGACCAGGGCCTTGCCCGCGTCGGCGGCCTTCTGCCGGTCCGCGATGAAGGAGATCCAGCTGGGCAGGTAGGAGTACTGGGCGGCGACCAGCGCGGTGTCGCCGTTGTGCACCAGCTCGATCGCCTCGGCCGCGGTCGGGTTCACCCACCCGGTGCCGGTGGTGGGGATGACGACCAGCACCTTGCGGTCGAACGCGCCGGTGCGTTCGAGCTCGTCGACCACCACGTCGATCCGTTCGTCGGTGGTCGGGGCGGTCTCGAGGCCGGCGTAGACCCGGATCGGCTCCTCGGCCGGCGCCCCGTTCGCGGCGGTCAGCTGCGCGGCGGTCAGCCCCCGGGCGACGAAGTTGCGGCCCTCGAAGCCGAGGGTGTCCCAGGGCGCCAGCGACTGCGGGCTGCCGGACCGCTCGGGGTCCAGCGGCCGCAGGACGCCGTCGCGGGTGGAGTTGTTCTGCAGGCTGAAAGCCGAGTTGGCCAGCGAGTACAGCCCGTTCAGCAGCACGCCCGTGACCAGGGTGTACGCGAGGAAGGCCACGACCGCGACCCCGACCGGGAAGGCCGCGTTCCGGGGCACCCTCAGCCAGCGGTTGAGGTACCGGGCCACCAGCCGGACCAGGTCACGCAGGACCCGCCACAGCGAGATCGCGGCGCCCGCCACCAGCAGACTCAGGCCGCCGGTGCGGATGTACCCGGAGGTGGTGGTGCCCTCGGCGTCCATCAGCACCGCCAGCTCGCGCTGCCAGCCCGCGGAGTACACCAGCATCACCACGGAGGCGACGACCGCGCCGACCACGACACCGATCTTCGCCGCCAGCAGGATTCGCGGCGCGGGCGGCCACCAGGACTTGGTGGCAAGGAAGTAGCGGTACACGGCCCAGCCGACGGCGGTGCCCACCCCGTAGCCGATCGCGGCGTTGAGGCCGCCGATCAGGCCCTGGAACAACCAGTCGCGGGGCAGCAGCGACGGCGTCAGCGACCAGCCGAAGAACAGCGCCCCGAAGGCGATGCCGGTGAAGTCGAGGTGGAGCAGCCCCCAGGCCCACACCACGAACGGGTGCCGCGCGGCAAGCTCGTCGTGACGTGACAGGACCCCGGGAGCCGCAGCCTCGTGCTGCGCGCTCCCGGGGTCCTGGATCTGATCGGCCTCGGTCAATCGCTACCCGAACAGCGCCGGCAGGGTGCCCTCGTGCGCCGCCCGGAGCTCGGCCAGGGTGACGGAGAACTGGCCCTGCACCTCGATCGAGTCGGAGCCCTCGTCGACGACGCCGATCCGGGTCCACGGCAGGCCGCGGGCGGAGCACATGCCGGTGAAGCGGGTCTCCTCGGTGCGCGGCACCGCGACCAGCACGCGGCCGGCCGACTCGGAGAACAGGGTCACGAACGGGTCCGCGCCCTCGGGCAGCAGGATCCGGCAGCCGGTCTCGCCGGCCAGCGCCGCCTCGACGACGGCCTGCGCGAGGCCGCCCTCGGAGAGGTCGTGCGCGGCCGAGACCAGTCCGTCGCGGGAGCTGGCCAGCAGGATGTCGGCCAGCAGCTGCTCGCGCGCCAGGTCGACCTTCGGCGGCACGCCACCGAGGTGGTCGTGCTCGACCTGCGCCCAGATCGAGCCGTCCAGCTCGTCGTGGGTGTCGCCGAGCAGGATCAGCGTCTCGCCGGGCTCGAGGCCGAGTCCGGTCGGGATGCGGCGCTGCACGTCGTCGATCACACCGAGCACGGCGACGACCGGCGTCGGCAGGATCGCGGTGGCACCGGTCTGGTTGTAGAAGCTGACGTTGCCGCCGGTGACCGGGATGCCGAGGGCGGCGCAGCCGTCCGCGAGGCCGCGCACGGCCTGCTGGAACTGCCACATGACGGCCGGGTCCTCGGGGGAACCGAAGTTGAGGCAGTTGCTCACGGCCTGCGGGGTCGCGCCGGTGACCGCGACGTTGCGGAACGCCTCGGCCAGGGCCAGCTGCGCGCCGGTGTAGGGGTCCAGCGCGGTGTAGCGGCCGGACGCGTCGGTGGCCAGCGCGATGCCGCGACCGGTCTTCTCGTCGACGCGGATCACGCCCGAGTCGGCGTTCTCGGCCAGCACCGTGTTGCCCCGGACGTACCGGTCGTACTGCTCGGTGATCCACCGGCGGCTGCACAGCTGCGGCGAGGAGATCATCTTCAGCAGCGTCGCCTGCAGCTCGTCCGCGGTCGACGGGCGGGCCAGTCCGGCGGTGGTGTTCGCGATCAGCGCGTCCTGGGTGTCCGGGCGCTGGACGGGACGGGTGTAGACCGGGCCGTCGTGCGCGACGGTGCGCGGCGGCACGTCGACGACGGTCTCGCCGTGCCAGTTGATGACCAGGTTGGTGCCGTCGGTGACCTCACCGATGACGGTGGCCAGCACGTCCCACTTCTTGCAGACGGCCATGAAGGCGTCGACGTTCTCCGGGGTGACGACCGCGCACATGCGCTCCTGCGACTCGCTGGAGAGCACCTCGGCCGGCGTCATGCCTGCGGCGCGCAGCGGCACCTGGTCGAGGTCGATGTGCATGCCGCCGTCGCCGGCCGCGGCCAGCTCGGAGGTCGCGCAGGACAGGCCGGCGCCGCCGAGGTCCTGGATGCCGACGACCAGCTTGGCCGCGTACAGGTCGAGGCAGGCCTCGATCAGCACCTTCTCGGTGAACGGGTCGCCGACCTGAACCGCCGGGAGCTTCTTGGGACGGCCGCCCGAGGTGTCGTCGAAGGTCTCCGACGCCAGCACGGACACGCCGCCGATGCCGTCGAGTCCGGTGCGGGCACCGAACAGGATGATCTTGTTGCCCTTGCCGGACGCGAAGGCCAGGTGCAGGTCCTCGACCCGCATCACACCGGCGCACAGCGCGTTGACCAGGGGGTTGCCGGCGTACGACGCGTCGAAGACGGTCTCGCCACCGATGTTCGGCAGGCCGAGCGAGTTGCCGTAGCCGCCGACACCGCGGACCACGCCGTCGACCACGCGACGGGTGTCGGGGGCGTCCGCCGCACCGAACCGCAGCTGGTCCATGACGGCGACCGGGCGGGCGCCCATGGCCATGATGTCGCGGACGATGCCGCCGACGCCGGTGGCCGCGCCCTGGTAGGGCTCGATGTACGAGGGGTGGTTGTGCGACTCGACCTTGAAGGTCACCGCCCAGCCGTCGCCGATGTCGACGACGCCTGCGTTCTCGCCGATGCCGGCGAGCATGGTGGACCGCATCTCGTCGGTGGTGGTCTCACCGAAGTACTTCAGGTGCACCTTGGAGGACTTGTAGGAGCAGTGCTCGCTCCACATCACCGAGTACATCGCCAGCTCGGCGTCGGTGGGGCGACGGCCGAGGATCTCGCGGATGCGCGCGTACTCGTCGTCCTTGAGGCCCAGTTCCCGGTGGGGCTGGGCGATATCCGGGGTCGCTACGGCGTTGTTGACGGTATCGACCTGCACGGCGCGCGTTCCTGAAGACACTGGAAGTGGGTCCCTTCCCGGGAGAAGTCAGAGCGGCAGCCGGCGGGCGCTGCCAGGGCAAAGTCTAACCGGGCGCGCCGACACCTCATGCATTGGCAGAGCCGAGCGCGGCCCACCCCTCGATCGGAGTGGGCCGCGCCACCTCAGCCCGGTCGGTGCGTCACCTCTCCGCGGGCGCCTCATCGGGGAAGTCGGTACCGATCCGCTGTGCCTCACCGGTGGTCGCCGGGTCCGGCCGGTCCACCTGGTCGGTGGCCGCCATCTGCAGGCCGTTCAGGTCGGTGCGCATGTAGATGACGTTGTAGCGGTCCCAGGTGGTGACCACCGACTCGAGGTAGCGGCCACTCGCCCACGGGTGCATGAAGCCGCCGTAGACCGAGGGCAGCAGCACGCCGCTGATGATGGTCTGGGTGCCGCTCCACGGGCCCTGCGGGTTGTCGGCCTGCCGGATGACCAGACCGTTCAGGTCCGTGTACATGGCGACGTACTTGTTCAGGTAGTCGTTCCACTGCACCGACAGCTCGCTGACCGGCGCGGGCATCACCGCCTTGGCCGCCGCCTGCTCCGGCACCCAGCCGGTGCCGTTCCAGTACTCGTAGGCGGACGGGTCGAGCAGCTGCGCGCCGTGCACCCGGGCCAGCAGCGCGTCGCCGAACCTGCCCGACGGCGTCCCGTACTCGTAGATGTAGCCGTCGCCGCGGCCGGTCAGGAACGCGCTCTGCTGCCAGTCCTTGTTGCTCGGCGCGATGGCCGGGATGCCCTCGATGCCGATCCCCTCGGTGTTCGCCCGCACCGTGCCGGCCTGGTTGACCCAGTTCTCGCCGTTGTCGGTCGAGGTGGCGATGGCCGAGTAGTTGGTGGTCCAGTTGCCCGGGGTGTCCCAGGACCGCACCGACATGTAGCGGACGTACTGGGTGCCGCCGTAGGACACCGCGCCGGTCGGGATGGTGGTGTACTCCCCGGGAATCGCGAAGCCCGGGATGATCTCCTTCGAGTGGTTCGGCGCGTCCAGCGGCGAGCTGTCGATCCGCATGCCGTCGGCCAGGGTGGTGTCCGCGCTGCGGAAGAGCACGTTGCTGCGCCAGTCGTCGCCCTCGGAGCCGCAGACGCCCACCGTGTCGCCGAACGCGATCAGCGTGTCGTGCTCGGCGCCGGGCAGGCCGTTGTCCCACATGATGCCGAGGTCGGTGCCGGAGACGTTGAACCGGTTGATGGTGTCGTTCGGGCTGCCGGGCCCGGTCACCATCTCGATCGCCTTGGTCCGGCCGGTCAGCCGGGGCAGGGCGCCGTCCGGCGAGCCCGTGATCCACGGGAGGGCTTTGCCCAGCGAGCCCGTGGCACTGCCGGAGCTACCCGAACTACCGGAACCGTTCCCGCCCTGTCCGCAGGGGCCGCCGGCCGCCGCAGCGGGCGGGGCCATCACCACCGACAGTGACACGGTGACCGCGGCAGCGGACAACGCCGCAGACCATGAACGTCTCTTCGAGTGCACAGGCAATTCCCCTTCAGCTGGGCGGACGGCGATACTGGGTCCCCCGACTGGTGCCGCCGCTTCGTCCGCGACCGCACACCACGGGGCTAATCACGGACGCGCGGCAACCCTGCCACGCCGTCCGGACCGTTGCAGTCTCTTTGGGAATCTTTGGGAAATTTTTATATAGCGTCCAAATTCTGCCTAGTCGTGCCTTCGACCGACAATGTCGACGACGCAGGGTTGGTCACACGCCGTCAGTCGACCGGCGTCAGGAAGGCCGCGAGCGCGTCCGCGTAGAACCCGACGTCGGCCGCGCCCATCAGCTCCCGAGCCGAGTGCATCGCCAGCTGCGGCGCTCCCACGTCGACGGTGGACAGGCCCGTCCGCGACGCCGTGATGGGGCCGATCGTCGACCCGCAGGGCAGGTCGGCGCGGTGCACGTACCGCTGCAACGGCACCCCGGCCCGGTCGCAGGCCAGTGCGAAGGCGCCCGCCCCGGCCGCGTCGGTGGCGTACCGCAGGTTCTGGTTCACCTTGAGCACGGGACCGCCGTTGACCTCGATCCGGTGCGCCGGCTCGTGCCGGTCCGGGTAGTTCGGGTGAGTGGCGTGCGCCATGTCCCCGGACGCGCACACCGAGCCGGCGAGTGCCCGCAGGAAGTCCTCCCGGCCGCCGCCGCGGGCCAGCACGATCCGCTCGAGCACCGAGTTCAGCAGGTCCGAGAAGGCGCCGCGGTCGGACATGCTGCCGACCTCCTCGTGGTCGAACAGCGCCAGCACGGGGATCGCCTCGCCCGGTTCCGAGACCGCCGCCAGCAACGCCTGCGTGCCCGCGTAGCAGGTGCCCTGGTTGTCCAGCCGCGGCGCGCTGACCAGCTCGTCGTGCAGCCCGACCAGCGCACTCGGCGCGAGGTCGTGGGTCATCAGCTCCCAGCCGAGCACCGCGTCCTCGGCAACCCCCGCCTGATCGGCGAGGTAGCCGAGGAACGAGGTCGGCGAGTTCCCGACGCCCCAGATCGCGTTGACGTGCCGCTGCGGGTCGAGCTGGACCCCCTTGCGCTCCTCGGACAGGTGGATCGCCAGCTGCGGCACCCGAAGGATCGGCTGGTCCACCCGAATCAGTTTCTGCACCAGCGTGTTTCCCACCCGCACGCTGAGCCGGCCGGAGATGCCGAGGTCGCGGTCGAGCCACGAGTTCAGCCAGGCACCGCCGTACGGCTCGAGTCCCACCAGCTGCCAGCCCGCGGACTGCAGGTCCGGATGCTGCTTGACCCGCAGGTTCGGACTGTCGGTGTGGCCACCGACGATCCGGAACGGCGCGTCGCCGTGGCCCGAGTCCTCGGTGCTCCAGGCCACCAGCGAGCCGCCCCGGACCAGGAAGTAGCGTCCGGGTGCGGACGGCCAGGTGTCCGTCTCGAGCAGTTCCACGAAACCGGCCTCGGTCAGTTCTGCGGCGACCGTCGCGCACACGTGGAACGGGGACGGCGAGGCGTCGACGAAGGCACAGAGGCCGGAGGCGGTGGCGTCGGTCAGCGAGGGCATGGCCTCGATCCTAGGACCGCCGACACCGCCCCGGGCCCGTCGTTCGGTGTTCGCTCAGTGCTCGCCGCCTGCGACACAGAAACGGTTGCCGTCCGGATCGGTCAGGGTCACCCAGCGGAACCCGTCCATGTCGTGCCGCTCGTACTCGGTGGCGCCCGCCGCGACGAGCCGCTCGACCTCCGCGTCCAGGTCCGGCGCGGACAGGTCGAGGTGGATGCGGTTCTTGCCCGGCGTCGGGTCCTCCACCTTCTGGAAGGCCAGCTTGAACGGCGCCCCCGGCGCACCGACCATGTAGAAGAAGCCCTCGTTGTCGGCTTCGATGCGGCCGCCGATCTGCTCGGCCCACCAGGCGGCGAGGGGACCGGGGTCGGCGCTGTCAACGGTGATCATGCCCAGAGTCAGTGTCATGGCGGCACGCTACCGCCGGGCACCGACATCCCGCCCGGCCCGCGATCCGGCTCCCGACGTGGCCGCGCACCCGCACTAGGGTTGACCCGAGTAGAGCAACCTCGCCGGCGTCGATGCGGCGCCGCACGATTGGAGTCCGATGCTGCCCGAGTCCCAGCCCGTTGCCACGCCGCTGACCCCGGCCGCGGTGTTCATGGTCGTCACCGTCGAGCCGGGCGGCGAGGCCGCCACCCGGGCCGTGCTCGCCGACGCCGCGGGGTTGTGTCGGTCCGTCGCACTGCGGGTCCCTGGCTCGGGACTGGACCTGGTCGTCGGGGTCGGCTCGACTGCCTGGGACCGGTTGTTCGACGGACCGCGGCCCGCCGAGCTGCACGAGTTCACCGAGCTCCAGGGCGCGACCCACCGCGCGCCGTCCACCCCCGGCGACCTGTTGTTCCACATCCGCGCGATGAGCATGGACGCCTGCTTCGAGCTGGCCCACCAGATCACCAAGCGGCTCGCCGGCGCGGCCACCGTCGTCGAGGAGGTGCACGGCTTCCAGTACTTCGAGAACCGCGACCTGATCGGGTTTGTCGACGGCACCGAGAACCCGACCGGCGCCCAGGCCGTCGCGGCGGTCACCGTCGGCGACGAGGACCCGGGTTTCGCCGGCGGTTCGTACGTGCACGTGCAGCGGTACGTGCACGAGATGAACTCGTGGGAGGCGCTGGAAGTCCCCGAACAGGAGCGGATCATCGGACGCAGCAAGGTCGACGACATCGAGATGACCGCCGAGGTCAAGCCCGCCAACTCACATGTCGCGTTGAACGCGATCAAGGACGAGGACGGCCGGTCACTCGAGATTCTGCGCGCGAACATGCCCTACGGCCAGGCCGGCGGCGAGATGGGCACCTTCTTCATCGGCTACTGCCGCACCCCGTCGATCACCGAACGGATGCTCGAGAACATGTTCCTCGGCAGCCCTCTCGGCAATCACGATCGGCTGCTGGACTTCTCGACCGCGGTCAGCGGATCGCTGTACTTCGTGCCGAGTGCGGACTTCCTCGACGCGCTGCCCGCAGCGCCGGAACCGCGCTGAGCCTGCCCTCCCCGTCGCAACCCGGCCGCGGTGGGGCGGTCGACGCCTCACCCGGGCAGCACCACGCGGTCGGTGGACGCCCCACCACCGACCGCGTAGGCATGGCTGACCGGGCGGACCACCGGCCGGAGGGTCTTGCTCAGATGTTGGGCAGCGCGCAGACGGCGTCGAGGCCGAAGACACGGTTGAGCCTGCCGAACGCCAGCCATGCCCCGATGCTCATCGACAGTTCGACGGCCTCGGCCTGGGTGTAGTGCTCGTACATCCGCTCGAAGAACTCGTCGTCGAGGCTGTGGTGGTCGAGCGCGTAGCGCTCGGCGTACTCGGCGGCGAGCCGGGTGCGGTCGTCGAAGACGTCGGTGGTCCGCCAGTTGGTGACCGCCTCGTCGAACCCGTCCGCGACCTTCTGCCCGTCCCGCTCGGTCCGCCAGTCCTGGCAGATGATGCAGCCGTTGATCTGCGCAATCCGCAACCTGGCGGCCTCGAACGCCTGCAGGTCGATGGTCGAGTGCTCGTACACGGACAGCGAGAACTGCGAGGCGGGGATCCCGATGCCGGGCACCATCTCGCCCCACACGTAGCCGATCGGGTCCTTGCCCTCGGGAATGTCGATGTTCATGACTGCTTCCTTCCAAGTTTTCCGACTGCAGGGCGCAGCGGGACGTCGAGCGCGTCGTAGATTCCGGGTTCCGCGTCCACCAGCCAGTCGATGGCACTCACCAGCCGGCCGACCGCGGTGGCGTTGCCGCCTGCGGACCGACTGCCGCCCTCGTCGGTGCACTCGACGGACACCTCGATGCGCGGGCGGCCCTCGATGATCACCCGGTGGGCGCCGTCGCCGTCCGGCGGCATCGGCCAGTCGGTGGCGCAGGTCGGGTGGATGCGGGTGACGTGTTCGACGATGATCCGGGGCTCGCCGTCGACGATGCCCTGCACCTCGAACCGCACCGCCCCCTGGGTGCCCGCCTCGAAGTCGCCCATCGTGGCGGTGCTGACGGTCGCGTCGAGCGCGCGCCGGTCCAGGGTCTCGCGGATCTCGTCGAGTTCGACGCCCAGCGCCCGGGCCATCATCCGGACCTGTCCGCCCCACACCATGGTCGGGATCGTCGGCGCGATCATCGGCGGCAGGTAGTCCATCGGCTGGCCCATGCCGACCAGGTAGCGCACCGAGTCCGGCTGGTCGTAGGTGGAGTAGTCGAAGATCTCCTGGCAGCGGATCACGTCGACGGTGCTGCCGAGCCCGCTGAGCAGCAGCGGCAGCACGTCGTTGCCCCAGCCGGGGTCCACGCCGGACGCGAACAGCGACCCGCCGCCCTCGGCGATCGCGGCGAGCACCGGGTCCCGGAGTTCGGGCGGGGCGTTGGTCGGGTCGTAGAGCGGGTACAGGGCGGGGCTGACGACGACGGCGCCGGCGCGGATCGCGCGGCAGATGTCGGCCAGGGCGTCGTCGGGCCGGATGTCGCCGGACGCCGCGTACACCACGGCCGCGGGGCCTGCGGCCAGCACCGCCTCGATGTCGTCGGTCGCGAGGACGTCGAGGTTGCAGCCGAGGCCCGACAGGTCGCCCGCGTCGCGGCCGACCTTCTCGGGGTTGTTGACGATCACGTTTTTGAGCTCGAGCAGGGGGTGCGCATCGACGGCGCGGATGGCCGCGCGCCCGACATTTCCGGTACCCCAGACAACCGTTGAGATCATGGCGGGAGGATACCGACCTGGAATACGTTCTCGTGGCGGTTCCGGCCACGCAGACCCGTTCGAGGCGACAAAAAAGGACGGACCGGGGGTGACCGGTCCGTCCTCTTTGTCGTGTGCGGCTGGACTCAGGCGGTGAGGACCGCGTCCAGTGCCGAGTAGAACAGGCCGAGGCCGTCGTCACTGGGGCCGGTGAGGGCCTCGGTGGCGTGCTCGGGGTGCGGCATCAGGCCGACGACGCGGCCGTTGGCCGAGGCGATGCCCGCGATGCCGCGCTTGGAGCCGTTCGGGTTGTCGCCCGCGTAGCGGAAGACCACGCGACCCTCGCCCTCGAGCTCGTCGAGGACCTCCTCCGATGCCTGGTAGCGGCCCTCGCCGGACTTGAGCGGGACCAGGATCTCGGCGCCGACCTCGTACCGCGAGGACCAGGCCGTCGCGTTGGACTCGACCTTGAGCCACTGGTCGCGGCAGATGAAGTGCAGGCCCTCGTTGCGGGTCAGCGCGCCCGGGAGCAGGCCCGCCTCGCACAGCACCTGGAAGCCGTTGCAGATGCCGAGCACCGGCATGCCGCCCTGCGCCGCCTTGACGACCTCGCCCATCACCGGGGCGAACCGGGCGATGGCGCCGCAGCGCAGGTAGTCGCCGTAGGAGAAGCCGCCGGGCACGATGACCGCGTCGACACCCTTGAGGTCGGCGTCGCCGTGCCAGAGGTTGACGGCCTCGCCGCCGGCCAGGTTGACCGCGCGCACCGCGTCGATGTCGTCGAGGGTGCCCGGGAAGGTGATGACTCCGATGCGGGTGCTCACTGGACTCGGGTGACCTTCCAGTCCTCGATCACCGTGTTCGCCAGCAGCGACTCGGCGATCTCCGAGAGCTCGGCGTCGGTGACGGTGTCGTCGACCTCGAGCTCGAACCGCTTGCCCTGGCGCACATCCGCGACACCGGCGTGCCCGAGGCGTCCGAGGGCACCGACAATGGCCTGGCCTTGCGGATCGAGAATCTCGGTCTTGGGCATGACATCGACAACGACACGGGCCACGTGCTGCTCCTCGCTAGGTGCTCCGGTACCGCCCGGCACAGACCACCGGGCAACTGGCAGTTTACCGGTCCGCCCCGCCACACTCCGCATCGAGTGAACGGTCCGTTCATTCGACCGCATCGAATGAACGGAAGCGTTCATTCGATTGCATCGAATGAACGTGCCGTTCAGTCGCGACGACAGTCGCCGAGCCGCGCACGGCGACACCGCGAAGAACGGTGCGACGGGCAGGCATTCGCGCGGCACACCCGGGCTCCGGCGCATACTCGACACCATGCGACTGACCCACTTCGGCCATTCCTGCGTGCTCGTCGAACTGGCAGGCAAGACCGTCCTGTTCGACCCCGGGAACTTCTCGCACGGCTTCGAGGGCATCACCGGGCTCGACGCCATCATGATCACCCACCAGCACCCGGACCACGCGGATCCGATGCGGCTGGGCGAGCTGATCAACGCGAACCCGGGCGCGACGCTGTACTCCGACCCGCAGACCGCCGCCCTGCTCGGCCGGTCGTGGACCGGGGTGCACGCCGGCGACGTCTTCACCATCGGCGACCTCCAGGTCACCGGCGTCGGCGGCACGCACGCGGTGATCCACCCGGAAATCCCGACCATCGACAACACCGGCTACCTGCTGGGCAGCGCGGACCGGCCGGGCCAGTTCCTGCATCCCGGCGACTCGCTGTTCGTCCCGGAGCAGGCGGTGGACGTGCTCGCCATCCCCGCCGTCGCACCGTGGATGAAGATCTCCGAGACCGTCGACTACCTGCGGGCCGTCGCGCCGCGGATGGCGGTGCCGATCCACCAGGGCATCATCAACGACCCGGCGTCCGGCATCTACTACGGCCGGCTCAACGAGATGGGCCCGGACGGCACCGAGTTCCGGGTGCTGCCGACCGAGGACGCCACCGAGGTCGCCTGACCGGCGCTCCACAGCTCGCGCAGCCGGCTCAGGCCGCACCCCGACCGAGTCTCCGCTCCCAGCGGTAGGCGGTCGGGGTGGCCTGGTGGTGCAGGGCCAGGTCGACGGCGTCGAGCACGGCCTGACGCGGGCCCGGCGCGGCCAGCTTCCTGGCCGAGATCGTCAGCCGCACCAGTCCCCCGCGGCGGGCCGTCCGGCCTGCCCCGAGCACCATCGCCCGACACCACCACGGCTCCGCGCGGAACCCCTCGCCGATGCCCGTCACCCGGCCCCGCACGGCGGTGCCCCGTTCGAGGTCGTGGATCGCGGTGGCCCCGGCGAGCAGCCGGAAGCCGGCACCCGGCAGCGCCCGGACCGCGCCGGGCGAGGCCAGCCACCGCGGCGGCGCGAACGCCCGGGTGCGCAGTCCGGTCTGCTCGAGCACCCGGTCCGCGGCCGTCAGCCGCAGCGCGGCCTCGTGTTCGGGGAGCGCGGCGAACTCTGCGCGCCGACTCTTGGTGGCGGCCTGGTCGTAGCCGTGCAGCACGATTGCGTCGCCGTGGTCCTGCCGCTCGCGCAGCCACTGCTGCGTCGGGGCGTCGCGGCTGAGCCGGTACTTGTCCTTCAGCCGGGGCGCGACGAGCAGCGAGAGCGGCACCCCGCGGCCGTCCATCTCGCGCGCGAACGCGTCCACCAGCTCGGTGGTCTCGTCGCGGATTCCCGATACCGACACGATCAGCTGTCCGGTCACGAACCCCAGCATGAGCCCCGAACGTGAACGCCCGCTGACACCCACCGAAACGTTGAACGGGGGTTCCCGGCTCGCGTGAGACGAGCAGGCAACCCCCGTTCGACGGGTGGGGTGACGGTCAGCTGGGCAGCACGGCCTCGATGGCCGCGACGACCTCCGGCGCGTCGGGCTCGGTGCGCGGGCGGAACCGGTTCACCACGGTGCCGTCCGGCGCGATCAGGAACTTCTCGAAGTTCCACTGGATGTCGCCCGCGGCGCCGTCCGCATCGGCGGCGGTGGTCAGCTCGGCGTACAGCGGGTGCCGGCCCTCGCCGTTGACCTCGATCTTCTCCAGCAGCGGGAAGGTGACGCCGTAGGTGGTGGAGCAGAACGTCTCGATCTCCTCCGCGGTGCCCGGCTCCTGGCCCATGAACTGGTTGCACGGCACGCCGACGACGGTCAGACCACGGTCCGCGTACTCGGTGGCCAGCTTCTCCAGCGCCGAGTACTGCGGGGTCAGGCCGCACTTGGACGCGACGTTGACCACCAGGACCGCGCGGCCGTCGAACTCGCCCAGCGAGGTGGCGACGCCGCCGAGGGTGTTGATGCCGATGTTCTGTACGGGAGTTGTCATGGCACCAAGGTAGCGACGCCGGCCCCGCGGCGGCAGCCGGGCTCAGCTGTGGACGAGCGGGCGCGCGGGCTCGGGCGCCGGGGCACCGTGTCCGTCGCCCTCGTCGAGCATCGTCTCCTCGTCGAACGGCAGCCTGCCGTCGAGCACCGCCTTGACCCGGTCCCCGTCGACGGTCTTGGTCCACGTCCCGATCAGCAGCGTCGCGACGGCGTTGCCGGAGAAGTTGGTGACGGCACGCGCCTCGGACATGAACCGGTCGATGCCGACGATGATGCCGACGCCGTCGACCAGGTCGGGGCGGTGACTCTGCAGGCCGCCGGCCAGGGTGGCCAGTCCGGCGCCGGTGACCCCGGCGGCGCCCTTGGACGCGACGATCATGAACACCAGCAGCGAGAGCTGCTCGGTCAGGCCCAGCGGCTGCCCCATCGCGTCGGCGATGAAGATCGAGGCCATGGTCAGGTAGATGGCGGTGCCGTCGAGGTTGAACGAGTACCCGGTGGGGACGACGACGCCGACGGTGGTGCGCTGCACGCCGACGTGCTCCATCTTGGCGATCAGCCGCGGCAGCGCGGACTCCGAGGAGGAGGTCGCGAAGATCAGCAGGTACTCCCGGGCCAGGTACTTGACCAGCTTGAAGATCGAGAAGCCGGTGGCCAGCCGCAGCAGCGCGCCGAGTACGCCGAAGACGAAGATCAGGCAGGTCAGGTAGAAGCCGACCATCAGCACGCCCAGCTGCGTGACCGCGGACAGGCCGGTCTGGGCGACCACGTTGGCGATCGCGCCGAACGCGCCGATCGGGGCCAGCCACAGCACCATCGACAGGATCTTGAAGACCAGCTTCTGCGCGTACCCGACGCCCCGGAGGATGGGCTCGCCCTGCGCGCCGAGTGCCTGCAGGCCGAAGCCCACCAGCAACGCCACGAACAGCGTCTGCAGCACACTGCCGGAGGTCAGGGCGGAGAGCAGCGACGTCGGGATGATCGAGGCGACGAAGTCCATCGTCCCGCCCGCGGAGTGCGCCTGCTCGGCCAGTGCCGCCCCGGTGCCTGCGGAGACCCCGCTCAGGTCCAGACCGCTGCCCGGGTCGAGCAGGTTGCCGACGACCAGGCCGATGCCCAGCGCCACCGTGGACATGCCGATGAAGTAGGTCAACGCCAGCCCGCCGACCCTGCCGACCGAGGCCGCGGCCTTGACCGACCCGATGCCGAGCACGATCGTGCAGAAGATGACCGGGCTGATCATCATCTTGATCAGGTCCACGAACAGCGTGCCGAGCACGCCGAAGGACTTGGCGACGCCCGGGGCCAGCCAGCCGACCAGGATGCCCGCGACGACGGCGATCACCACACCGATGTACAGCCAGTGGGTGCGGTCGCGCTTCTTGGGCGGCTGCGCCTGGGCGGCGTGGTCCTGCGGGCTCGCGCTCATCGGTGTCCTCTGGATCGATTGGCAGCGAAGTGATGGCGATCACCTCGAGTCGAGGGAAGATTCTTCTAGCGCTCGCGGTTCCGACGAAGATTGTGTTCATTACGTTCAGGAGAGGAGACCGGTGGCGCACCGATCGCGGCGACGGCCGATGAGCCTCGCCCGCCAACTCCTGCTCCTGCAGGTCGCGGTGTTGGCACTGGTCATCGCCGCGGGCACGGCGCTGGGCATCGTCGACCAGCTCCGCGACAGCGACGACGCCAACCGGCGCGAGGTGACGGCGGTCGCACAGACCCTGGCGCTGTCGGACTCGACCGCCGCCGCGCTGCGCTCCCCCGACCCGACGGCAATGCTGCAGCCGGAGACCGAACGCATCCGGGGTGCCACCGGCGTCGACTTCGTGGTGGTGATGGCACCGGACCGCACCCGGTACACCCACACCAACCCCGCCCTGATCGGACAGCCGTTCGACGGGAACATCGACCGCGCCCTCGCAGGCGAGACGTTCACCGAGACCTACGCCGGCTCGCTGGGCCCGTCTGTCCGGGCAGTGACGCCGGTATACGACGACGGCACCCTCGTCGGCCTGGTCTCGGTCGGCGTCACCCGCGCCCGGGTGGGCGCGGAGGTCGCGGCCGGCCTGCCCCTGCTCTTCACGCTCGCAGGCGCGGGCCTGGTGGCGTCGACCCTCGGCGCCCTGCTGCTCAGCCGCCGGCTGCGCCGCCAGACGCTGGGACTGGCGCCGGACGAGCTGCGCCGGCTCTACGAGCACCACGACGCGGTGCTGCACTCCATCGGCGAGGGCCTGGTGGTGCTCGGGCGGGGCCGGTCCGGCGACGGGGAGTTCGTGGAACTGGTCAACGACGAGGCCCGGCGGCTGCTCGATCTGCCCGACGGCCCGGTCCGGCTGGCGGACCTGCCGGAGTCCCTGCGCAGCGCCGACCCGGACGAGCCCGCCGACGCGGGCGACGAGGTGCACCTGACCGCGAACCGGGTGCTGGTGGTGGGCCGGCACCCGGTGGACTGGGAGCGCCGGCGCATCGGCACGGTGCTGACCGTCCGGGACCACACCGAACTGCGGGAGGTACTCGGCGAGCTCGACTCCGCCCGCGGGTTCGCCGAGACGCTGCGCTCGCAGGCCCACGAGTCGGCGAACCGGCTGCACACCATCGTCACCATGGTCGAGCTCGGCCGCTACGACGAGGCCGTCGCCTTCGCCACCGACGAGCTGCGGCTCTCCCAGCACCTCATCGACCGGCTGATGTCGACGGTCGAGGAACCCGCGCTGGCGGCACTGCTGCTGGGCAAGGTCGGCGAGGCCGCCGAGCGGGGCGTCGAACTGACCGTCACCGAGGACACCGCGCTGGGCCCGGTCGCCACCATGCGACCGCGGGAACTGGTGACGCTGGTGGGCAACCTCGTCGACAACGCCGTCGACGCCGCCCGCGACACCGACAACCCGTGGGTGGAAGTCTCGGTGCGGCAGGAGGACTCGATGCTGGTGGTCCGGGTCGCCGACAGCGGGCCCGGCCTGACCCCCGACGCCCTCGCCCGCGCCACCGCCCGCGGTTACTCGACCAAGTCCGGTTCGCGCGGGCTGGGCCTCGCCCTGGTCGCGCAGGTGGTCTCCCGGCACCGCGGTTCGGTGCGCACCGAACCGTCGGCGGGCTCGATGCTGGTCGTCGAGATCCCGCTGGCCCCCGTGGCGGGGGACGCATGATCCGGGTGCTGATCGTCGAGGACGAGCCGCTGATCGCGCAGGCGCACCGCTCCTACGTCGAGCGGGTACCGGGGTTCGCCGTGCACGGCGTGGTGCACACCGGCAACGACGCCGTCCGCGCCGTGGTCGCGGCCGGCCGCACCGACGAGCCGGTCGACCTGGTGCTGCTCGACTTCGGTCTGCCGGACTCCAGCGGACTCGACGTCGCGGCCGCGCTGTCCGGGCTGCGACCCAGCCCGGACGTCATCGCCGTCACCTCGGCGCGCGACCTCGAGGTGGTGCGCACCGCGGTGGCCAGGGGCATCGCCCAGTACCTGCTCAAGCCGTTCACCTTCGCCGCGTTCCGCGACAAGCTCGAGCGGTACCTCGAGTTCCGCGAGGCCCTGCCCGCCGGGCAGTCCGCCGCAGGCCAGCACGACATCGACCGCGCGATGGCGGCGCTGCGCGGCACCAGCACCCGCCCCGTCACCCCGAAAGGCGTTGCGCCCCTGACCCTCGGCCTCGTCGCGTCCGGCATCCGCGACGCCGACCGGGCGTTGACCGCCGCCGAGGTCGCGGCGGCGGTCGGGGTGTCCCGGGTGACCGCGTGGCGCTACCTGGAACGGATGGCGGAAGACGGCCTGGTCGACCGGCGCACCGAGTACGGGCGCGCCGGCCGGCCCCAGGTCCGGTACGCCTGGCGCTGAGGGCGGTCCGGCTACGACCGGATGGTGCCCCGACCCGGGATCACCGGCAGGTCGAGCGCGGACAGCAGCCCGGGCTTGGCGTCCCCGAGGAACGGGATCGCGTTGATCGCGCGCATCCCGGTGGCCAGGCACCCGCCGGTGATCGGGTTGTCGTCGAGTTCACCGCGGAAGACGGTCTCCTGGGTGATGTTCGGGCTGCCCTTGATGATCACCCGGTACACGTCGTTGTCCACCGAGGTGGCCCGCGGCCAGTGCGTGGCCGCCGCGTTGGTGATCCGGTTGACGTGCTCGATGACGATCTTCGCCTCGCCGCCCACCCAGCCACGGATCTCGAATCGCACCGCGGCGCACTGGCCGGGTTCGATGACGCCGAACTTGTACTCGATCGGCTCGGTGGCCGCCCACTTCTCGTAGACGGTGTCGATCCGGTCCAGCTTCACGCCCACCGCATCGGCGATCATCGGAATGGTGTGACCCCACGCGAAGATCAGCACCTCCGGGATCTCGAGCACCGCCGCCTGCTCGATCGGCGCGCCGATTCCCATGGTCGGGCCGTAGTCGCCCTCGTAGGTGGCGTAGTCCAGCAGTTCCTGCACCCGCACGCTGTCCACCCGCCCGCAGACGCCCATCAACGTCATCGGGAACAGGTCGTTGGCGAAACCGGGGTCGATCCCGGTGGTGAAGCAGGACTTTCCGCTCTCCTGGCAGGCCTGCTCGAGCGCGACCTTCATCTCCGGCGGGCACGGCTCGGGGTAGACCAGCGGCGTCATCGAGGTGGACACCACGTGCTTGCCCGACCGCAGCGCGGCGGTCATGTTGTCGATGTTCGCCACCGCGTACTCGGCGGTGGGGCCGTAGTAGGCGACCGCGTCGGCGTCGACCCGCAGGGCCGCCTCCCAGTCCGTGGTGGCGGCGAGCCCGAACGGCTCGGCACCGATCAGGGTGCCGACGTCGACGCCGTCCTTGTCCGGGTCGTGCACGATGACGCCGACGAGCTCGAACTCCGGGTGGTCGAGGAGCTCACGGATGACGAGCTTGCCGACGACGCCGGTGCCCCAGACGATGACCTTGTGCTTCATGCCTTACTGCCTTTCAAGAATTCGGTGTGTGTCAACAGGTTCCGAGACTTCAGCGGAAGTACTCGCCCGCGTTGACGAAGAGGGTCTGGCCGGTGAGCATCCGCGCGCGGTCGGAGGCGAAGAACACCACCGAGTTGGCCACGTCGTCGTCGGCCGGGATCTCGCCGAGCGGCATGTTCTTGGTGATCTCGCCGATCACGGTCTCCTCGGAGACGTCGCGCTGCTTGGCGGACAACGCCACGTACAGCTCGATCGGCGGGCCCCACATCCAGGTGGGGACGACGGTGTTCACCCGGATCTTGTGCGGGCCGAGTTCGGTTGCCAGCGACCACATTGCCGCGTGCAGCGCCCCCTTCGAGGTCGCGTAGGCCGACTGCGGGAGCTGCGGGTGGAACATCGCCTGCGAACCGATCAGCACCACCGACCCGCCCCGCTTCTTCAGCTCCGGCAGCGCGGCCTGCGTCAGGGTGAGCGTGCCGATCACGTTCGCGTCGAGCATCGCCTTCCAGGCGTCGAGGTCGGCGCCCTCGAGCCCGCCGAAGACGTCCTCCTTCGCGGCCACGTTCACCAGGGCGTCCACTCCCCCGAAACGCTCCGCGGCCGTGCCGATCAGCCCCGCGCAGGCCTCCTTGTCGAGGATGTCGGTGACCGCGTACGCGACCCGCTCACCGGTGGGGTCGACCTCGTCGGCCACCGACTTCAGGTTCGCCTCGGTCCGCGCGCCGAGCACCACGTTCGCCCCGTCGCGGTACGCGGCCAGTGCGATCTCCCGCCCGAGCCCGTTGCCGACCCCCGAGACCACGACTGTCTTGCCTTCCAACAGCTCCGCCATATCCAGCTCCCTCCGGTGCGATGCAGGCCTTTACGTAACGTCGGGTTACGTATTTTGCAAAATAACACCGGGATACGCTGTCGACAGTGACTTCCGGCGAAGAGACGACAGAGACGGCCACCGAGCGCAGGCGCGGACGCCCGCGGAGCGCGGCGATCGACGGCGCCGCGCTGGCCGCGACGCGCGAGCTGCTGGCCGAGGTCGGCTGGGACCAGACCACCATGGTGGCGATCGCCGACCGCGCCGGCGTCGGCAAACCCGCCCTCTACCGGCGCTGGCCGTCCAAGACGCACCTCGTGTTCGAGGCGGTCTTCGGCTGGGTCGACGAGTCCACCCCGGTCGCCGACGCGACGGACGCCGCGGACTGGATCCGGCGGTCCTGCGGGTACTCCCTCGAACTCTTCGGCCGTCCCGAGGTGAAGGCCGCGCTCCCCGGACTACTGGCCGCGTTCGGCGACCGCGCCGACCTGCTGACCACGCTGTGGACCGACTTCGGCGGCCCGGGTGTCGGGATGCTGGCCGACGCCCTCCGCGGCGGCGAGAGGCCGGGCGAGGACGACGGCGCGGCCCTGGACGCGCAGGCCACCATGCTGTTCATCGTCGGGGGCGCCATGGTGCTGCGCCTGATGATGGCGGACGCGGACGCCGCCGGCGTCGCCGCCCGGATGCCGGACATCCTGCTCGGCGGCGTTGCCGGCCGGCCACCTGCGAAGTAGCGGCCGCACCGAGGTCAGCGGAGCCGGGCGACCTCGGATCGGGCGAAGTCGGTGGCGGGCGTCTCGCGTCCGCCGTCCTCCGCGATCTGTTCGGCGAGTTCGCCCGCCGCGGTCAGCACGTGTCGCGCACGCCTGCGGCCGGCGTGATCCCCCGCGGCCTTGACGAATGCCTTGCGTTCGCGGCCGGTGCCGCTCACCGCGGCCAGTTCGGGTCCGGTGAGGACCCCGCGGTCGACTTCTGGGGTGAGGATGGCGCGAACCCAGGCGCGCTCGGGCACGGCGGCCCGGCGCAGCCCGACCACGAGCAGGGTGAACATCACGATCGGCACCAGGATCCAGACAGCGAGAACGCCGATGAACGTGCCGTGCGCCAGCGCGGCCGCGCTGTCCCAGGCGCCATGCATCAGCATGGCCCCCAGCACGAGTACCAGGCCTCGGCCGACGCGACGGGGCTCGTCCGACCTGCCGATCAGCCACACCAGGCCCATGCAGAAGATCGCGCTGAAGACGGTGTGGGAGGCGATGCCGGTGGCGGCACGCATGACGATCACCTGCACGACGGCGGGCCCCTGCTCCGCGCCGAACGCCCCGGCAGCGGCGGAGACCGCGTAGAGCAGGTCCTCGAAGACCTGGAAGCCGAGTCCGATGAAGGCGCCGACGACGGCCCCGTCGAAGGCGGTCCGCACCACCCGCGGCGCGAGCAGCAGGATCAGGACGAACCCGGCCCCCTTCGCGATCTCCTCGGTGAACGGCGCGGTCAGTGCGGCGCTCCAGTCCAGGGCGAAGGCCTGGCCGTAGACCTTGGTGTAGATCGCGCGGATCGGGTCGTTGGCCGCGATCACCATGCCGAAGGTGGCACCGATCCCGCCCCAGAGGAAGGCCAGGACGCGCACCTTGACGGGCACGCTCCTGAACCGGTCGACATGACTGATGATCAGCCAGAACGGCACCGTGTAGAGCGTGAACACGACCACCCCGGAGACCAGCGCGGTGGTCAGCACGGGTGCCCCCGGGACCAGGTTCTGCAGCAACCGGACCACGCCTGCCGCCATGATCAGCCAGTACACCCAGAACGCGAGGTTGCGCGGCTGGTAGATCCGGTAGGGGCGGCCGTAGCCGGACCGTGCGATCGCGGTCAGCTGCCGCCGCTTGTCCGCATCGGGCGTCACGTCACCTGTGAGGGCGGTCATTCGGTGGCCTCCTGGCGCTCGAACCGGATGCTGCGCATCGTGGTCTCGACGTCGGCGTTGTCGGCGATGACGTCGCCGGGCAGTCCCACTCCGGTGATCGTGACGGCGGTCCCGTCGTCGACGAAGGCCGCGAAGAAACCCTCCCGGTTGGCTTCGGTGAACTTCTCGACGACGCCCCGAGTGCCCGCGCCGGAGTAGATCTCCTGCCGCTCCCCGGTGAGCCTCAGTCCCTCCGCGCGATTCATCCCCTCGCTGCGGCCGGCGGCCTCGTCGAGCAGCGCGTCGACCGACCCACCGAAATCGGTGGCGCTCATCGACAGGACCATCGTCCCGCTGCCGAACACCGCGTCGGTGCCCTTGATGCCACTGGTGGTGGTGTCGGTGGCGCGCAGGCCCGACACGAGATTCCACCCGTCCGGCGGGTCCACGGTCACCCCGTCCGCGAGCACCAGCACCTCACCCGCCGCGACCGGGTCGTCGTAGGCGATCGACCGGTCGATCGCCGGGACCACCGTGGCGTACAGGAACGCCAGCAACAGAATTCCCAGGGCAGGCAACAGGGTTCGGCGGTCGAGGCCGAGGATCCTGCGATCGACCGGCACCCAGTCGTCCCGTTCCTCCCTCGGCACCGGGTCGCGGTGGTGACGGGTCACTGCGTCGGTCATGGGACGAGATTAGTCCTTACGTGCGCGAACTACCCCGCCGCACCAACCGTGTCGAGCACCCACGCGTACTCGAACGCAACCTCTTTCCACTTCTCGTAGCGACCGCTGACGCCGCCGTGCCCGGCGCTCATCTCGGTGCGCAGCAGCAGCGGGGCGTCGCCGGTCTTGGTTGCCCGCAGCGCCGCAACCCACTTGGCCGGCTCGACGTACAGCACCCGGGTGTCGTTGATGCTGGTGATCGCGAGGATGGCGGGGTAGTCCTGCGCTGTGACATTCTCGTACGGCGAGTACGAGCGCATGTAGTCGTAGACTTCCTTGTCCGCCAACGGGTTTCCCCACTCGTCCCACTCGATCACCGTGAGCGGCAGGGAGGGGTCGAGGATCGAGGTGAGCGGGTCCACGAACGGCACGTTCGCGAGGATCCCGGCGAACAGCTCCGGCGCCAGGTTCGCCACCGCACCCACCAGCAACCCGCCCGCGCTGCCGCCGTCCGCCACCAGCTGCGCCGGGGTGGTGCGGCCGGTGTCGATCAGGTGCCGGGCGCAGTCGACGAAGTCGGTGAAGGTGTTCTTCTTGGTGAGCATCTTGCCGTTCTCGTACCAGTGCCGGCCCATCTCGCCGCCGCCGCGCACGTGCGCGACCACGAAGACCACGCCCCGGTCCAGCAGCGACAGCCGCGCCACCGAGAAGCCCGGATCCATGCTGGCCTCGTAGGAGCCGTAGCCGTAGAGCAGAGTTGGCGCGGGGCCGTCGGCACCGTCCGGGCGGGTGCGCTGCACGATCGAGATCGGGATCCGGGTGCCGTCGCCCGCGGTCACCCAGTCCCGATGCTGCTCGTAGTCCGCCGGGTCGTACCCGCCGAGGACGGGCTGCGACTTGCGCAGCAGCAGCTCGCCCGTGGCCACCTCGTAGTCGTAGACCCGGCTCGGCGTCAGGAACGAGGTGTAGCCCAGTCGCAGCAGCGGTCCCGTCCACTCCGGGTTGGAGCCCACGCCCACCGAGTACAGCTCCTCGTCGAACTCCAGCTCGTGCATCTCGCCGTAGCCGTCGGCGGTCAGCGGCCACACCGCCAGCTGCGTCAGGGCCGCGCGCCGGTAGCTGAGCACCAGGTGCCCAGCGAACGCCTCGACCTCCTCGAGCCGCACGTCCTCGCGGTGCGCGAGCAGGGTGCGCTGGTCGGTCGGGTCGGCCACCGGGGCGTCGACCAGGGTGAAGTTCTCCGCCTTGGTCCCGTCCACGTCACCGTTGTGCAGGATCAGGAAGCGGTCCTCACCGGCCACCACGGCGTGCTCGACGCTGTACTCGACGCCGTCGACGCGGGGCAGCACCACCCGGAACTCGCCCTCGGGGTTCGCCGACTCGAGGCACAGGATCTCGGAGGTGATCTTGGAGCCGATCCAGATCATCAGGTACTTCTCGCTGCGGGTGGACCCGAAGCCCACCCAGAACCGCTCGTCCGGCTCGTGGAAGACCTTGACGTCGTCGCCCGGCGCCGCGCCGAGCCGGTGCCGCCACACGGTGTCGGGGCGCCAGGCATCGTCGACGGTCAGGTAGAAGACGTGCTCGTCGTCCACCGACCAGGTCACGCCCGGCGCGGTGTCGGGGATCTCGTCGGCGAGCAGCTCGCCGGTGCGCAGGTCCTTGAACCGCAGCGTGTACCGCTCGTCGCCGGCGGTGTCGACGGAGTAGGCCAGCAGGTTGCCGTCGAGGGTGACCGAGAACGCACCCAGCGAGAAGAACGCGTGGCCCTCCGCCAGCTCGTTGCCGTCGAGCAGCACCTGCTCACCGGGGATCTCCGCGTCCGCGGACAGCACCGGCGGCGTCCAGTCGTCCTCGGCCGAGATCGGGCAGCGGCACTGCACGCCGTACTGCTTGCCCTCGAAGCTGCGTGAGTAGTACCACCACTGTCCCATCCGGGACGGCACCGACAGGTCCGTCTCCTGGGTGCGGTTCTTGATCTCCTGGAACAGGGTGTCGCGCAGCGGCGCGAGGTGCTCGGTCCGCGACTGCGTGTAGGCGTTCTCCGCCTCGAGGTACGCGATGACCTCGGGGGACTCCTTGTCCCGCAGCCACTCGTAGTTGTCGACGAAGGTGTCGCCGTGATGAGTGCGTTCGTGCGGAATCTTCTTGGCGACCGGAGCGGTGACCGGGGTGACGGACGAAGTCATGGCGCCACCCTATGCGGTGGCGCCATGACGTGGCGATTACACCCAGTCGGCGAAGGACAGCCCGGAGATCCGCTCGTAGGCCTCGATGTAGCGGGCCCGGGTGGCGTCGACGATCTCCTGCGGCAGCGGCGGCGGCGGGGTGTCGGACGCCCGGTCCCAGCCGGACTCGGGGCTGGTCAGCCAGTTGCGGACGAACTGCTTGTCGAAGCTCGGCTGCACCCGGCCCGCCTCGTAGCCGTCCGCCGGCCAGTACCGCGACGAGTCCGGGGTGAGCACCTCGTCGGCGAGCACCAGGTTGCCGTCGGGGTCGAGACCGAACTCGAATTTGGTGTCGGCCAAAATGATTCCGCGGTCCGCGGCGAAGTTGGCGGCCCGGACGTAGATCTCCAGGGTGTCCTCGCGGAGCTTGACCGCGAGGTCCTGGCCGAGCTGCTCGACGACCGTCGCGAAGTCGACGTTCTCGTCGTGCTCACCCATCACGGCCTTGGTGGCCGGGGTGAAGATCGGCTCGGGCAGCTGGCTCGACTCGACCAGTCCCTCGGGCAGCGCGACCCCGCACACCGCACCGGTGCGCTGGTAGTCGGTCAGACCGGAGCCGGTCAGGTAGCCGCGGGCCACGCACTCGACGGGCACCATGTTCAGCTTGCGCACCACCAGGGCCCGGCCGAGCACCTCCTCCGGGATCCGCTCGTCGTCCGGCGGCCCTGCGAGGTGGTTGTACCCGCCGAGGGTGTCGAAGAAGAAGACGCTCATCGCGGTGAGCACCCGACCCTTGTCCGGGATCGGCGTGTCGAGCACGTGATCGTAGGCCGAGATCCGGTCGCTGGCGACGAGCAGCAGGTGCTCGTCGTCGATCGTGTACAGATCGCGGACCTTGCCGCCGGCCAGGTGGGCGTAGTCAGTCAGTGAGGGGCGCACGCGACAACCCTATCGGGTCGCTTCCCCGGGCAGGTCGGGGCCGATCACCGCCCGCACGCATGGACTATCCTCCCAATCGTTGTCACGGTGTTCGGGAAGTCCGGTGTGAAACCGGCGCGGTACTCGCCACTGTGAGCAGGTACGTCGACTACCCGGGGTTCGGCCCCAGCCACTGGATGCACGCATCCGGGAAGGCGTAGGCGACGGTTATCCCTGCTGAGCCAGGAGACCGGCCGTGACGCATACCTGCACGTTTTCCACGAGTCATGGAAGGCGGGTCGCTTTGCGCACCCCTGTTACACACCGAGTCATCGCCACCGCCGCGGCATCGATCGCTGCCGCGCTCACCCTGTCCGCGTGCGGCGGACCGTCCAACTCCGACGCCGACACCGCCGCGATCTCCCTGCAGAACTGCGGACGCACCGTCACCCTCGACGGCCCCGCCCAACGCGGCGTCACCCTCAACCAGGGCGCCACCGAGACCGCCCTGTCGATCGGCGCGCAGGACGCGATGGCCGGCACGGCCTACCTCGACGACACGATCGCCCCCCAGTGGCAGGCCGCGTACGCCGCCGTCCCGGCGCTGGACGAGAAGGACTTCCCCAGCCGGGAGGCGCTGCTCGCGGTCAAGCCCGACCTGGTGACGGCGTCGTACTCGAGCGCGTTCGACGACAAGGCCGTCGGCTCGCACGAGTCGTTCGACGAGCTCGGCGTCGCCACCTACGTCTCCCCCTTCGGTTGCAAGGACAAGTCGGCGCGACCCGCGGTCGCCTGGGACTCGATCGCGACCGAGATCACCGACTACGGGCTCATGTTCGGCCACGCGGGCGAGGCCGACGCGGTGGTCGCCCGGATGCGCGAGACGCTGACCGGCATCGAGGCGGCGGCGCCCGCGAAGGGCAAGAGCATTTTCTGGTACGACAGCAACACCGACACCCCGTACGTCGGCGGCAACGCCGGTGGACCGCAGCTGATCATCGACGCCGTCGGCGGCACCAACGTATTCGCCGGCACGGACGGATCCTGGGCCGACGGCAGCTGGGAGACGGTGCTGGCCGCGAACCCCGACGTCATCGTCCTCGCCGACGCGTCGTGGGACACGGCCGAGGAGAAGAAGAACTACCTGCGGAGCGACCCGGCCCTGAAGGATCTGAAGGCCGTGCGCGAGGACGCGTTCGTCGTCCTCCCGTTCTCGACGACCACGCCGGGTCCGCGGACCATCGAGGGCGCGACGCTCGTCGCCGAGCAGCTGGGCGGCGGCGGGGCGTGACCGCGTCCACCCGGGTACCGGTCCGGGCGGCCACCACGACCGGCGCCGCATGGTCGGCGATCCTGGTCGCGCTGCTCGCGGTGAGCTGTGCGGCCGGGGTCGCGATCGGCGCTGCCGACCTGTCGCTCGGCACGGTCGTCGAGTCGATCGCCGGACGCCTCGGCATCGGCCCGGGCACCGACCTGCTGACCACCCACATCGTCGTGGACCTGCGGTTGCCGCGGGTGCTGGCGGCCGCGGCGATCGGCGCGGGGCTCGCCCTGTGCGGCGCGGTGCTGCAGTCGCTCACCGGCAACCAGTTGGCCGACCCCTACCTGCTGGGCATGTCGGGAGGCGCGTCGTTGGGCGCGGTCCTGGCGCTCACCACCGGTGCGAGCGCGGTCGGCGCGCTGGGATTCGGCGCCGTCTCGACGGCCGCGTTCATCGGTGCGCTCGGCAGCCTGCTGCTGGTGTTCCTCATCGCGACGTCCCGGTCCGGGGTGCTGCTGCCCGGCCGGCTCGTCCTCGCCGGAATCGCCGTCGGGCAGCTCGCCGCGGCCCTGACGTCGGCGCTGGTGCTGCTCGGCGACCGGGACGCCGCCCACCGCGTGCTCAGTTGGACCCTCGGCTCGGTGGCGGGCGTGCGCTGGTCCGGTCTGGTCGGCATCCTGGTCGTCGTCGCGGTGACGATGGCGGTCGTCCTCGCCTACGGCCGAGTGCTGGACTCGTTCGCGTTCGGCGAGCGGGCGGCCGCGAGCCTGGGCACCAACGTCGAACGCTCCCGCTGGGTGCTCTACGCGGTGGCCTCGCTGTGCACGGCGGCACTGGTCGCGCAGGCCGGCATCATCGGCTTCGTCGGCCTCGTGGTCCCGCACGCCGCCCGGATCCTCGTCGGGCCGCTGCACGCGCGCCTGCTCCCGGTGGTGGCGCTGATGGGTGCGCTGCTGCTGGTGTGGGCGGACATCGCCGCACGCAGCATCCTGCCGGGACGGGAACTTCCGATCAGCATCGTCACCGCCATCGTCGGGGTGCCCGCGTTCGTGTGGCTGCTCCGGCGGCCGGGGGCTCGCGCATGAGCCACCACACTCCGGAGATCCGAGTCGAGGACGTCACCTGGTCGGCCGGGGGCAGCCGGATCCTCGACCGGGTGGCGTGCACGGCCCCGGCCGGGCGGGTCACCGGGCTGATCGGTCCGAACGGGTCGGGCAAGACGTCGTTGCTCTCGACCATCGCCCGCCTCGAACGTCCCGAGAACGGACGGGTGCTGCTCGGCGACGTCCCCGCGACCGAGATGCACCGGCGCGAATTCGCCCGGACCGTCGCGCTGGTGGAACAGCATTCGTCCACCGAACTGGACCTGACGGTGGAGCAGATCGTCGAACTCGGCGCGATCCCGCATCGCGGTGGCTGGGCCAGGCCGGCCGCCGTCGGCACCGCCGAGGTGGTCACCGAGGCCCTGGCGACCGCGGGCATCCCGGATCTGCGACACCGGTTGTGGCAGAGCCTGTCCGGCGGCGAGAAGCAGAAGACCCAGCTCGCCCGGGCGTTCGCGCAGCGGCCCTGTGTGCTGCTGCTCGACGAGCCCACCAATCACCTCGACGTGTCGGCGTCCGTCGAACTGCTCGACCTGATCCGCGCCCGTGGCCTGACGACGGTGGCGGCGATGCACGACCTGAACCTCGCCGCGATGTACTGCGACCACCTGGTGGTGCTGCGCAGTGGACGCGTGGTCACCGAGGGCCCGACGGAGTCGGTGCTCACCGCCGGCCTGCTGGCGGACGTCTACGGGATCGACGCACTCGTCCAACCGCACCCGCGGACCGGACGACCGATGGTGGTGCTGTGCGGCACCGCCGACGCAACACTCGAAAGGTCCGTCCCGTGAGCAAGACAGCGCGCTGGGTGATCGTCACCGCCCCGACCGACCGCGGCGACGACCCGCGCGACCAGGTGTCCGCGGCGCTCGCGACCCTGCGGAACCGCTACCCGGACACCGCATTCCGGACGGCGGTGCTCGGCGGATCGGGACCTGCCGTCGCCGGGGTGCTCGACGAGGCCGCCGCCGCGGGCGCCACCGAGATCGTCGTGGTCAGCGCCCAGACCGTGCTCGACCGCAAGGTCGACGCGTGGTTCCGGCGCGTGATCGGGCACTGGTTGCGCGGGCGCGGACCCGACGCGCCCGACGTCCGGCTGGCGCCGCCGCTCACCGCCACCGACACCTACGTCGACCTGCTCGACGCCGCGGTCTCGGGCGCCACCACGCCGGCCAGGTCCACCACCGCGCCGCTCGCCTCCCCCGCGTGGGACGAGGTGCCGGGCTTCGGGCGGCACGTACTGGTCTGCCGCGGCCCGCGCTGTTCGGCACAGGGCGGACCGGAGACCGCCCGGGCCCTCGACGAGGCCCTCGAAGAGCGCGGCCTGGGCGACGACGACGTGCTCGTCACCCAGACCGGTTGCTTGTTCCCCTGCTCGCAGGCGCCGGTGGTCGCGATCTACCCCGACAACACCTGGTACGCACGACTGCACGCGGACCGGGTCGTGCGATTTGTCGACGAGCACCTCGTCGAGGGACGTCCCGTCGACGAGTGGCGCGGGGCCCGTCGGGCATCTGCCACGCTGGAGGCATGACCTCCGACTCGCCCCGCGTCACCGTCACCTACTGCACGCAGTGCAACTGGCTGCTCCGCGCCGCCTGGGCCGCACAGGAGTTGCTGCAGACCTTCGGCACCGAGCTCGCCGAGGTCGCGCTGGTGCCCGGCACCGGCGGCGTATTCACCGTCACCGCCGGCGAGACGACCGTGTGGGACCGGACCCGGGACGGCGGGTTTCCCGACATCGTCGAGCTCAAGCGGCGGGTGCGCGACGCCGTCGTGCCGGACCGCGACCTCGGGCACGCGGACCGGTCCCGCTGACGCGCGGGCCCCGACGTCACCGCCCGGCCTTGACTGGGGCCGCTGAGGCGACAAGGGTTGACGACTAGGGGAAACAGCGGCCCTGACGCCCGCCGAACGGCTCACCGCCACTTCCCGGTCGGCCCCGATTACCTCTCATGCGATGACTCGAGCCGTGCCACCGCACGATCGAGGCGAGCCATGACTGCCTATCCGAGCACCGTCGGCACCGTCGGCACCGATTCCGCCGTCCCCGCGATCGTCGGGGCGCTGCGCGCGACGTACGACTCCGGCCGCACCAGACCCGCGGCGTGGCGGATCGAGCAACTGCGCGGCATCGAGCGGATGCTCGACGAGCGCGAGGACGAGATCGCGGCGGCACTCGCCGAGGATCTCGGGCGCGATGCCTTCGAGTCGTGGCTGGCCGACCTCGCCAGCGTCAAGATCGAGGCCGCCCATGCGCGCAGGCACCTCCGGTGGTGGATGCGTGCCCGGCCTCAGCGTCTGCCGCTCAACCAGATGCCCGCGCTGGGGTGGGTGCAGTACGAGCCGCTCGGCGTGGTGCTCGTCATCGCGCCGTGGAACTATCCCTTCGCACTGGCCCTGAATCCGTTGGTCGCGGCGCTGGCCGCCGGGAACTGCGCGGTGCTCAAGCCGTCCGAATTGACCCCGGCGACGTCGCACCTGTTGGCCCGCCTGCTCCCCGAGTACGTCGACGGTGAGGCCGTCGCCGTGGTCGAGGGCGACGGGCGCATCACCCAGGCGCTGCTCGCCCAGGGGTTCGATCACGCCTTCTTCACCGGCGGCACCGAGATCGGCCGGAAGGTCATGGCCGGGGCCGCGGCGCAACTGACCCCGGTGACCCTCGAACTGGGCGGCAAGTGCCCGGCGATCGTCATGCCGGACGCGGACCTCGACGTCGCCGCCCGGCGCATCGCCTGGACGAAGGTGCTGAACTCGGGCCAGACCTGCATCGCGGCGGACTACGTGCTGGTCGAGCACGCCGTCCGTGACGAACTTGTCGACCGGATAGTTCACAGCCTCAACGAGTTCCGCGCGGGCGAGCCGGCGCGCGGCGTGCGCGTCGTCAACGAGCGCCAGTTCGACCGGCTTGCCGGGTACCTCGCCCGCACCGAGGCGACGGTGGCGATCGGTGGCGGTTCCGACCGGGCCACGCTGACCGTCGAGCCGACCGTGCTGGTCGACCCGAGCCCCGACGAACCGGTCATGCGGGAGGAGATCTTCGGGCCGATCCTCCCGGTGCTCGGCGTCGACTCGCTGGACGAGGCGATCGCCTTCGTCAATGCACGGCCGAAGCCCCTGGCCGCCTACACCTTCACGAAGTCGGCCCACGCTCGCAGGCGGGTGCTGTCCGAGATCAGCTCGGGCGGCGCCGTGGTCAACCACCTGGTGTTGCACTACCTGGCACCGCAGTTGCCCTTCGGCGGCGTCGGGGCCAGCGGCATGGGTTCCTACAACGGCCACTGGGGATTCGAGACCCTCAGCCACCGAAAGGGCGTGCTGGTCAAGGCGTTCAAGCCCGATCCCCGGTTCTTCTACCCGCCGTACACCGACCGGGCCGCAAAGATGATGCGGCGGATGCTCCGGGTCTGAGTCGACACCCACGAACCCCCGAGGAGGTTCACGATGACCACCGGCAATGCGTCCCCGAACACCCTGTGCGAGGCCTTCCAGGACACCGTCGCCAGTCACGGCGACGCCGTCGCCCTCCGCACCCCCGGGGACGGCGTGGTGATCACCTGGCGCCAGTACGGCGAACGGGTCCGCCGGATCGCCGCGGGCCTGGCGAAACTCGGTGTCCGCCATGGTGACACCGTCGGCATCATGCTGACCAACCGGCCCGAGTTCCACCTGGTCGACACCGGGGCGCTGCACGCGGGCGCGACCCCGTTCTCGGTGTACAACACGCTCGCGCCGGAGCAGTTGAACTACGTGCTGACCAACGCCGGGAACAAGGTCATGGTCTGCGAGGAGCAGTTCCTGCCGGTGCTGCGAAAGGCGGTCGAGGGCACCGCGGTCGAGCACATCGTCTGCGTGGACGCGGACGCCGAGGGCGCCACGACCCTGCGGGAACTCGAGGCGGGCGGCGACCCGGGGTTCGACTTCGAGTCGACATGGCGGGCTGTCGAACCCGGCGACCTGGTCACGATCATCTACACCTCGGGCACCACCGGGCCGCCGAAAGGTGTGGAGCTCACGCATGCAAACCTGCTCGCGGAGCGGGACGCAGCCGTCGACTTCGCCGGAGACGTGACCGGTGACCGGGTCATCTCCTACCTGCCGGATGCACACATCGCCAACCGCATCGTCACGCATTACCTCGCCATCACCAACGCCGCTCAGGTAACCACGCTGGCGGACATCAAACAGGCGGTCACCGTGCTGCCGGAGGTCCGGCCGACGTTCTTCCTCGCGGTGCCGCAGGTCTGGTACAAGCTCAAGGCCGCGATCGAACTGGCGCTCGCCGAGGAGTCGAGCCCGATCAAGCGGAGGCTCGGGCAGTGGGCGATCGGTGTCGGGAGGCAGAGCGCACGCCTTGCCTCCGACGGCACAACGCCGCCCCGAACGCTGCTGCTCCAGCATTCGCTGGCGGACCGCTTGGTCCTGCGCGCGGTCCGGAAGAAGTTGGGGCTCGATCAGGTGCGATTGGCGGTGACGGGCGCCGCCCCGATCTCGCCGGACGTCGTCGAGTTCGTGCTGGGCCTCGGGATCCCGTGCTGCGAGGTCTGGGGCTTGTCCGAGACCTGTGCCGCCGCCACGATCAACCCCCCGGGCGCCATCCGGATCGGCACCGTCGGGAAGGCGGTTCGCGGCGTCAAGCTCCGGCTCGCCGACGACGGCGAGCTCCTGGTAGCCGGGCCGACGGTCATGAAGGGCTACCGCGGCGACCCCGCCAAGACCGCCGAGGCCATCGACGCCGACGGCTGGCTGCACACCGGCGACATCGGCACCATCGACGCCGACGGCTACGTCACGATCGTGGACCGGAAGAAGGAACTGATCGTCAACTCCTCGGGCAAGAACATGTCGCCGTCGAACATCGAGGGCACCATCCGCGCGGCCAGCCCGCTGATCGGCGGCGCGGTGGTGATCGGGAACGACCGCCCCTACGTCGTCGCCCTGCTCACGCTGGACCCCGACGCCGCGGCCGCCTTCGCCACCCGCAACGGAATCGGAAACGGCTCACCCGGCGACCTGGCGTCGAACCCCCTGGTGCGCACGGAGATCGACCGCGCCGTCGCGGCCGCCAACGCGAAACTCTCCCGGGTCGAGCAGGTCAAGAAGTCCACCCTGCTGCCGGCGACCTGGGAGCCGGGCGGCGACGAGTTCACCCCGACGATGAAGCTGCGACGCAAGCCCATCGACGCCAAGTACGCCCGCGAGATCGAGTCGTTGTACGCGGGCTGACTACCGTCAGTCCGGCCGCGGGCCGTAGGTGTCCAGCATGACGACGGGGCCCTCGCCCAGCCGCCGGTCGGCGTCCATCGCCAGCACCGCGGCGAACGCCTTCGCCGTGTAGACGGGGTCCAGGGTCAGCCCGTGCTCGGCGCCGATCCGCCGCGCCGCCGTGCCCTCCGGCGTCGGGTACCCGTATCCGGGACCGAGCCACTCCCCCGTCACCACCAGCGCACCCGGCTCGAACTCCACCGGCTCGACCGCGGCGCCGCGACTTCGCAGCAGCCGGTGCGCCCGCTGCGCGAGCGAGACCAGGTCCCGCTCGGCCAGCGGCAGCGTGTCGTTCACGACGACGCCGACCACCCGGGTGCGCAGGCCCGCGAGCCGCAGTCCCAACAGCAGCCCGGCCGCGGTGCCACCGGAGCCCACCGCCGTCACCACGTGCGTCGGCTCCGGCAGCACGCCGGCCTCGACCTGGGCGGCGAGCTCGAGGGCGACCTCGACGTACCCGAGGGTCCCGAGCGGCGACGACCCGCCCGCGGGCAGGTAGTAGGGCAGGTGCCGGCCGCGCAGGTGCCGGGCGTACAGCCAGGGCGCCGCCGCGACGGTCCGCGCCTTGGTCCGGGTGAAGTGCAGCGTCGCGCCGGCCCGCCGCAGCCGCTCCACCTGGGCGCGGACGTGCTCGTCCATCGGCTGGTCGATCAGCGCCAGAGCCGTGTCGATGCCCTGCTCGCGCGCGTAGAGGGCGGTGGCCAGGCCCCAGTTGGTGCCCTGGCCGCCGACGCTGAGGATCTGCCGACAGCCGCGCGCGCGGACGTCGGGCAGGATCCACTCCAGCTTGCGGACCTTGTTGCCGCCCCAGCCGCCCGAGCCGTAGGCGCCCTCGTCCTTGCACCACAGTCGGTTTCCGGTGCCCAGCCCGTCCAGGTGCACGATCGGCGTCGGGCCGGAGCCGAGCCGAAGGTACGGGGTGGTCGACTCGAGCTCGGGGAACATCCGGTGCAGCGCGGGGCCGCTCGCCTGGTTCATCCGGGCGCCTGGACCGAGCCGAGCCGGCGACGGAGCGCACCGGCCAGGTAGTCGAGGTCGGGTCGACGCGCGGTGACGGGGCGGCCACGGAGGCCGAACCCGTCGCCGGCGGTGCGCGGGACGACGTGCAGGTGCACGTGGAAGACCTCCTGGCCGGCGACGGCGCCGTCCGCGAGGTAGAGGTTCACCCCGTCCGCGCGCGGACCGTCTGCGGGCAAGCCCGCCCCGTGGGCGCCGTTGTCCCGCAATGCCGCCGCCAGTTTCTGCCCGACGGCGAAGATCCGGCCGCCGTCCTGGGGGTCGAGCTGTGCGAGCCCCGAGGCGTGCCGCTTCGGAACCACCAGCAGGTGCCCCGGAGTGAATGGGCGGATGTCCATGAACGCCACGGTGTGCTCGTCCTCGTGGACGAGGCTCGCCTCCGCTTCGCGCGCGATGATGGCACAGAAGATGCAGTGGCTCATGGGGATTGATGATAGGCCCACCAGCCTTCCCGGTGGACGGACAATGCCCCTACCGACGACGCCACCACGGCCCTACCGTGTGCCCACCGACAGCGAATGGGAGTTACGAATGAGTGCACACGGTCCGGTCGCGCCCCTCGATGCGGGCGACGTCGACCACTTCGACCACGTAACCGACGTCCTCGTCGTCGGCTACGGCTGCGCCGGCGCCGCCGCCACACTGGAGGCGACCGCCGCCGGCGCCGAGGTCATCGTCCTGGAGAAGGCGAGCGGAGGCGGCGGGTCGTCGGCGCTGTCAGGCGGCGAGATGTACCTGGGCGGCGGCACCGAGATCCAGCGGGCCTGCGGCTTCGAGGACACCGCGCAGGACATGGAGGCGTTCCTGCTGGCCGCCCTCGGACCCGACGGCGACAAGGAGAAGATCGGCATCTACAGCCGCGAGAGCGTCGCGCACTACCAGTGGCTGGTCGACCACGGGGTGCCGTTCAAGCCCTCGCTGTGGAACTCACCCACCTGGGTGCCGCCGACCGACGACGGACTGATGTGGATGGGCGAGAACTCCTACCCCTTCGCGGAACTTGCGAAGCCCGCGCCCCGAGGCCACCGCGTCACCTCCGACGGATTCGGCGGCAAGGTGCTGATGCAGAAGCTGTCCGAGGTTGTCGCGGCCACCGACGCCGCGGTGCACACCGACACCTACGCCACCCGGCTGATCGTGGAGGCAGGCGCGGTGGTCGGCCTCGTCGCCCGCCAGTACGGCAAGACCTACACCTACCGGGCGCGCCGCGGCGTGGTGCTCACCACCGGCGGGTTCGCCGACAACGCGGAGATGGTCGCGCAGCACGCCCCGCAGTTGGTGGGCCTCGGTGTCAACAGCGACGGCGGGGACGACGGCCGCGGCATCGTGATGGCCCAGGCCGTCGGCGCCGCCGTCAAGCACATGTCCGCCGGACAGGTCGGTATCTCGCTGGTCCCGGGGATGATGGTGCGCGGCATGATCGTCAACAGCGTCGGCCAGCGCTTCATCAACGAGGACGTCTACCCCGGCCTGGTCGGGCAGGCCGCCCTGTACAAGCATGGGCTGAAGGTGTGGGTGATCCTCGATGAGCAGGCCTACGAGGAAGTCCCGGTCGACGAACGCTGGGGCGTACAGCCGCATTTCGTGGCGGAGTCACTCGAGGAACTCGAACAGCAGATCGGCATGCCGCCCGGCGCATTGACCACCACCGTCGGCGAGTACAACCGGCACGCCGCTGAGGGCGAGGACCCGTACTTCCACAAGTCCTCGACGTGGCTGCGGCCGCTGGAGTCGCCCTTCGCCGCGATCGACGTCCAGCGCGGCATCGCGCCGCCGGAGTACGGCGAGGCGGGCCGCGGCGGCGCGGAGGTCTTCACCATCGGCGGCCTGGGTACCACCGTCGACGGGCACGTCCTCGACCTCGACGGCAACCCGATCCGCGGACTGTTCGCGGCGGGCCGCGCCACCTCGGGCCTGCACTCGTGGGGCTACATCAGCGGCACGTCGCTCGGCGACGGCACCTTCTTCGGCCGCCGGGCCGGGGTGTCCGCCGCCGGTCGCTGACGCGCGGTCGCGCTCAGCCGGCGAGGACCAGCGCGTCGGGCACGGTGGCCCCCGCCTTCGCCAGCAGCGTCGCGTAGCGCCCACCGACCGCGAGCAGCTCCTCGTGGGTGCCGCGCTCGGCGGTGCGCCCGTCGTCGAGGACCACGATCTGATCCGCGTCGCGGATGGTGGAGAGCCGGTGCGCGATGGTGATGGTGGTGCGGCCGAGGCTGACGTGGTCGAGCGCGTCCTGCACGGCGCGTTCGGTCTCGTTGTCGAGGGCGCTGGTGGCCTCGTCGAGGACCAGCACCCGCGGGTCGCGAAGGAGCGTCCGCGCGATGGCGATGCGCTGCTTCTCGCCGCCGGAGAACCGGTGGCCGCGCGCCCCGACCATCGTGTCGTAGCCCTGCGGCAGCGAGACGATCAGCTCGTGCACCTGGGCGGCGCGGGCCGCCGCCTCGATGTCGGCGTCGGTGGCCTCGGGCCGGGCGTGCCGCAGGTTGTCCCGGATCGTCGCGTGCAGCAGGTAGGTCTCCTGGGAGACGACGCCGACCAGTTCGGACAGCTCGATCAGCGGGATCGACCGCAGGTCCACCCCGTCGACGGTGACGCGGCCGGCGCTCGGGTCGTGCAGCCGGGCGACCAGCGAGGCCAGCGTGGTCTTGCCGGAACCCGTCTCGCCGACCAGGGCCAGCGACGACCCGGCGGGCACGTCGATGCTGACGGAGTCGAGCGCGAGCCGGTGGGCGCCGTCGTAGCGCAGGCTCACGTCCTCGAACCGGACCGCGCCGACCGCCTGCTCCCGCGGCAGGTGCACCGGATGCTCGGGGTCGTCGATCTCGACGACCAGGTCGAGGTACTCGAAGATGCGGCTGAACAGCGCCAGCGAGCTGGTCACCGAGACGCCGACGTCGAGCAGGCTCATCAGCGGCCGGAACAGCGCCGCCTGCAGGCCGGTGAACGCGACCAGGGTGCCGATGGTCATGCCGCCGGAGGTCGCGGGCAGGCCGGCGGCGAGGTAGAGCAGAGCCGGAATGGCCGCGAAGACGATGTTCATCGTCGCCATCCGCCAGCGGCCGGAGAGCTGGGAGCGGACCTCGAGGTCCGCGAGCAGGTGCGAGGTGTCGGCGAACCGCTCGGACATCATCGGGCCCGCGCCGAGGGTCTTGCCGAGTTGCACGCCGCTGATCGACAGCGACTCCTCGATCTGGGTCTGCATGTCCGCGAGGGTGCGCTGACGCGCGGTGGTGATCTCCCGACGCATCTGCGCGACCTTGCGGGTGAGCCAGATCGCGGGCGGCAGCACGATCAGCGAGAGCAGCGAGAGCCGCCAGCTGAGCACGGCCATCGCGGCCGCGGTGCCGACGACGGTGGTCACGTTCGCGGCGATCGACGTCGCGGTCGAGGTGACCACGGTCTGCATGCCGCCGATGTCGTTGGTCAGTCGGGACTGGATCTCGCCGCCGCGGGTGCGGGTGAAGAAGCCCAGCGACTGGCGCTGCAGGTGGGTGAACACCCGGGTGCGCAGGCTGTGCATGATGCGCTGGCCCACGGTGGTGGAGATCCAGGTCTGCACCACCCCGAGCACCGAGGCGGCGACGGTCACGGCGAGCATGCCCGCCACCAGGGCGACCAGCAGTGCGACGTCCTGCTCGGGAATGGCCCGGTCGATCGTGGCGCGGACCAGGAACGGGTTGGCCAGGGAGATCAGCGAGGACGCGACGATCAGCGCGACGACCAGGGCGATCTGCGGGCGGTAGGGGGCGAAGAGCGCGCCGATCCGGCGCAGGCTCACCGGGGACTCGTCGAGCTGGGCGCGGTCGGCGGGGTCGAGCTTGCGGACGCGTCCGCCGCCGTCCCTGCCACCACCTCCGGGTCCGGGGAACTGTGGGCTTGTCATGCAACCACCCCTCTCTGAGGTTCGGGGGCAAGCCGGGTGCCGGGCGTGGATCGTCACCGGCAACATGTTGAGGTTGCCTCACAATGAGGCGTATGTCAATGCCCGGTAGGCTGAGTCACATGACCGAGGGACGCCCCGACCCGCTCCGCGATCTGTTGATCACGGCCGCCCGCACCCTGCGCCGACGCTGGTTCACCGCGCTCGAGCCGTGGCAGCTCTCCCCGCACGAGTACCGCGCGCTACGGGTGATCGACCGCGGCCCCGCGGACTCCTGCCCGGGCGACCGACCGGAGGTGCCACGACTGGGCGATGTCGCGAAGGCCCTGCGCATCGCGCCGCGGTCGGCCACCGAGGTGGTCGACCGGCTCGAGGAGCGCGGCCTCGCCGAGCGGGTGCCCGACGCAGGCGACCGGAGGGCGGTCTGCGTGCGGCTGACCGCCGAGGGCCGTCGCGTCGTCGCCGAACTCGACACCGCCCGGGACGCGGACGCCGAGGACTACTTCGCGGCGCTGGACGAGCGCGACCGCGCCGAACTGCGCCGCATCCTCGACAAACTGCACTGACCCGACTAACGCCGAACGGGGGTCGGCGGCTCGTTTCGCGTGCGAAAGCGAGCCGTCGACCCCCGTCCAACGGGGTACGTGACGCCTAGAGGATCGGCGAGGGCGCGTAGCCGGCCGCGTCGGGGTACTGCTCGACGAGCAGCCCGACCCGGCGGACCACCGACGCCACCTGCGCCTCGGCGGCGCCGATGAACGCGGACTTGTCGGCCAGCGCGGCGTCGAGCCCGGCGCGGTCCAGCGGGAACCGCTCGTCGGCGGCGAGGCGGTCGAGCAGGTCCGGCTCACGGCCGTCCTCGCGCATCGCCAGTGCCACGGCGACCGCGTGCTCCTTGATGACCTCGTGCGCGGTCTCGCGTCCGGTGCCCGCACGCACGGCCGCCATCAGCATGCGGGTGGTCGCCAGGAACGGCAGGTAGCGGGTGAGCTCCTTCTCGATGACCGCCGGGTAGGCGCCGAACTCGTCGAGCACGGTCAGGAAGGTCTCGATCTGTCCGTCGATCGCGAAGAAGGCGTCCGGCAGCGCGACGCGGCGCACCACCGAGCAGAACACGTCGCCCTCGTTCCACTGGGCGCCTGCGAGCTCGGCGGCCATCGAGGCGTACCCGCGCAGGATCACCTGCAGGCCGTTGACCCGCTCGCACGAGCGGGTGTTCATCTTGTGCGGCATCGCCGAGCTGCCCACCTGGCCGGGCTGGAAGCCCTCGGTGACCAGCTCGTGGCCGGCCATCAGCCGGATGGTGTGCGCGAAGGACGACGGGCCTGCGCCGAGCTGGACCAGCGCGGAAAGCACGTCGTGGTCGAGCGAGCGGGGGTAGACCTGGCCGACGCTGGTGAAGACGTGTGCGAAGCCGAGGTGCTCGGCGACCTTCGCCTCCAGGAACTCGAGCTTCTCGGTGTCGCCGTCGAGCAGGTCGAGCATGTCCTGGGCGGTGCCCATCGGGCCCTTGATGCCGCGCAGCGGGTAGCGGTCGATCAGCTCGCGGAGCCGGGTCAGCGCGACGAGCATCTCGTCGGCGGCGGACGCGAAGCGCTTGCCCAGGGTGGTGGCCTGCGCAGCGACGTTGTGGCTGCGGCCGGCCATCACCAGCGATGAGTACTCGGCTGCCTTCTCCGCCAGCCGTGCGACCACCGCGACGCCGTGCGCGTGGATGTACTCGAGCGACCGCAGGACCTGCAGCTGCTCGACGTTCTCGGTGAGGTCGCGGCTGGTCAGCCCCTTGTGCACGTGCTCGTGGCCGGCGAGGGCGTTGAACTCCTCGATGCGGGCCTTGACGTCGTGGCGGGTCACCCGCTCGCGCTCGGCGATCGAGTCCAGCTCGACCTGCTCGAGCACCCGCTCGTAGTCGTCGAGGGCCTCGGCCGGGACGTCGATGCCGAGCTCCGCCTGAGCCCGCAGCACCGCCAGCCACAGCTGGCGCTCGAGCACGATCTTGTGCTCCGGCGACCACAGCGCGGTCAGGTCGGGGCTGGCGTATCTGGTGGCGAGGACATTGGGGATGCGGGTCACGGGTCGCCAGTTTACGGCTACCGTGCCGCCATCGGTGCCAGCACGTCGATGACCTGCACCAGCATGTCCCTGGCGAAGGCCATCGGATTCGCATCCGCCGCGCTCAGGGCCCCGACGGCCGCGCCGTCGACCACGCACACCAGCTGCCGCAGGTTGATCTGGTCGATCTCGCGACCGGACCGTCGAAGCGCCTCGATGATCAGGTCCTCGAGCTGCGCGCGGAGCCGGAGCTGGGTCTCGCGCAGCTCCGGGTGCCGCGCGAAGGTGACGAACCGCTCGCACCGGCTCACCAGCAGTTCACGAGTGCCGTCCTCGGACTCGAACACCCCGATCAGCATGTCCACAAGCACCTCGACGGTGGCGGTGACGCCCCGGTTCCGCTGGGTCACCTCGACCAGCCGCGACCGCATCAGGTCCAGCTCGCGGTTCCCGCAGGTCTCCACCGCCGCGGCGACCAGGTCGTCGAGGGACTCGAAGTAGTAGGTCGTCGACGCGAGCGGCAGCTCCGCGCGCGCCGCCACGGCGCGGTGCCGCACGGCATCGAGACCGCCCTCGAGCAACAGGTCCGCCGCGGCATCGACGAGCGCGCCACGGCGCCGCTCGCCCTTGGGTGTCACCGCTGCAGTCACCGTGCCATCCTGTCAGCGGCGCCGAGATTCACAGCACGAAACGCCGAACTACGCATGGATCAGTGCACTTCCGTTCATCCTCGCCAGTGCTTCCTCTATGTCCACGGTCGCCCCGGCGAACGAGAGCCGCATGGTGCGGTCGCCGCGGACGGTGTCGAAGTCGATGCCGGGCGCCACCGCGACCCCGGTCTCCCGGAGCAGGTCCGCGCACCAGGCCGTGGAGTTGTCGGTGAGGTGACCGATGTCCGCGTACACGTAGAACGCACCGTCGGCGGGTGCCAGGTCGGTGATGCCCAGGCGCGGCAGACCCGCCAGCAACACGTCCCGGTTCACCGCGTACCGACGCACGTGCCCGTCGAGCTCGGCCCGGGACTCGTCCGTGAACGCCGCCACCGCCGCGTACTGCGAGATCGCGGGCGGACAGACGGTCATGTTCGACGCCAGTCGCTGCAGCGCGCGCCGGAGCCCGGTGGGCACCAGCATCCAGCCCAGCCGCCAGCCGGTCATCGAGAAGTACTTGGACACCGACCCCACCACCACGGACTGGCGCGAGGTCTCCCATGCGCTGGACGTCGCCGTCTCCCCGGAACCGAACTCGATGCCGTGGTAGATCTCGTCGGAGACCAGCAGCGTGCCGTGCGCCTCGCACCAGCGGGCCAGGGCGGCCAGCTCCGCCGGGTCGATGACGGTTCCGGTGGGATTGGCGGGGCTCGCCACGATCAGTCCGGCGGGCGGGGCGTCGAGCCCCTCGAGCATCGCCACCGTCGGCTGGTACCGGGTCTGCGGACCGCAGTCCAGTTCGACCACGTTGCAACCGAGCGCGGCCAGGGTGTTGCGGTAGGCCGGGTAACCGGGCCGGGCCACCACCACGGTGTCGCCTGCGTCGAAGGCCGCCAGGAACAGCAGGGTGAACGCGCCGGACGATCCGGTGGTGACCACCACGTCATCGGCGTCGACGGCGATGGACGAACGCGCCGAGTGGTAGCCGGCGATGGCCTCCCGCAGCTCGGGAATGCCCAGGGTCTCGGTGTAGCCGAGCAGGTGCCCGTCGATCACCTCGCGGGCGGCCCGCAGCACCGGCTCCGGCGCCGGGGTGGACGGCTGCCCGGCCGCCAGCGTCAGCACGTCGCCGTGGGTGCGGGACCGGTCCGCGGCGGCCTTCCACACGTCCATCACGTGGAAGGTGGGGACCTGGGACCGCTGGGACTCTGTGCGCACAGATCCAGGTTAGCGACCCGGCGTCGAACGGGAGTTCACGGTGTCGGCGCCGACGCCGCGCCGTGAACTCCCGTTCGGTCGATCGTCGAGCCCTAGTGCAGGTCGTTCGCGACGATGTTCGCGATGTTGCGTTCGGCCAGCGCGGTGATGGTGACGAACGGGTTGACGCCCAGGTTGCCCGGCACCAGCGAACCGTCCATCACGTACAGGCCCGGATGCCCGTGCAGCCGGCCGTGGTTATCGGTGGCCTTGTTCAGGATGGCGCCGCCGAGGGGGTGGTACGTGAGGTTGTCGCCCCAGGTCTTGTAGACGCCGAACAGATCGGTGCGGTAGATCGTGCCCTCTTTGGAGTTGATCTTGTCGAAGATCCGCTTGGCCATGTTGATGGCGGGCTGGTTCTGCGAGGTCTGCCAGGACAGGCCGACCTTACCGGTCGACGAGTTGTACTGGAACTGCGCGCGTTCCGGGTTCTTGGTGATCGCCAGGTACAGGCTGACGTACATGTCCGCGCCGGTCGGGAACGGCGCGATCTCCGCGAACGCCGGTCCCCCGGCGTCGTCCCAGTTGTCGATTCCCATCGTGGGGATCGACGACTGCTTGTTGCCGGTGGCGTCCCACATGTGGTTGGCACGGCCGACCATGACGTTGCCGTTGTTGCCCCAGCCCTGGCCGACCTCGCCGGACAGGTTCGGCAGGTGGCCCTGCGCCTTCATCGCCACCAACAGCTTGCTGGTGCCGACGCTGCCCGCGGCGAAGAACACCTTGTCCGCGGTGACCGTCTTGGTCGCGATGACGTCGCCCTGCTCGTTGATCTGCTCCATCTCCACCGAGTAGCCGGCCCCGCTGGGCACGACCTTGGTGACGCGGTGCAGCGTCGTGATGGTGAGCTTGCCGGTCGACGCGGCCTCCGCGAGGTACGTCTTGGGCAGCGACTTCTTGCCCGCATGGTTGCCGAAGATGACCTCACCCGCCAGCGCGGACTTGGGCACCGAGCCGGCCGCCTCCTGCTTCATGTAGTTCATGTCGTACACGTTGGGCACGAACACCGTCTTGAATCCCGACCGCTGCGCGGTCTTGCGGCCAGTGCGCGCGAACTTGTACCACTCCGTCGACTCGAACCAGGCGGTGTCGATGTTGTTGACGCCCAGCGCGGCGTTCGCCTTGGGGAAGAAGACGTTGTACATCTCGGTGGAGTCGACCGAGGGCAGGAGCTCCTCGAAATAGCCGCGGCGGGGCGTGACGGCCATTCCGCCGTTGACCAGGGAACCGCCGCCGACGCCGCGACCCTGGTAGACGTTGACCCCGCCCATGTTCTCGCAGTCGAGGATTCCGACGTACTTCTCGATGTCCCTGTCGATCGAGCCACCGGAGAAGTGCGAGACCGGCTGCGCCGAGCGGTTCCTCAGCCAGAACGCGCGCTTGTCTGGCGCGGTGGTGTTGGCGAAGACCCCGGAGGCGGCCGTGCCCCAGTCCCTGCCCATCTCGACGATGTGGGCGTCGATGCCCGCCTGCGCCAGTCGCAGTGCGGTCACGGCGCCGCCGTAGCCACTGCCGATGATGAGGGCGGGTACCCGGTCGCCGGTGTTGATGGCGCGCCGCGGCGATGCCGCCGCGGCAACCCCGGCCGACGACAGGGCGACGGCGCCGGCGGCCAAGCCGGTTGCCGCCATGAACCTTCGACGGGAGAGCGGGGGATTGATCGACGCTGACTTGACTCGTGACTGCCGGTATTCGTTCAACGGAACCTCTCTGTTCACAGCCGTGCTGACGCGCTCGTTATACCGCTGTGACCCGGCGCTGCGGCCAAATACCGGTGAGTAATTCCATTGAATGATTAATCTGAATTGAATCCGTCGAATTTTGTCCGGTAAGTCACGCACGCCAGTAATGTCTGGCGACCCAATTGCAAACGGGCGCAGCGGACTGCGCCGGGACGCGCCGCCGCGCCGACACGAGAACACCCCGGACGGAGAGATCGCCCCCCAACATGACGACGCCCCCTCCGGCAGTTGCCGGAGGGGGCGTCAGAGGGCGTGAGACTCCCGTCAGATGCTGATGCGGCCCTCGACCGCGCCGAGCCCGATGTCGGTGCGGAAGTGACCGCCCGGCAGCTTGACGTCGGCCAGCCGGGCGTACGCGTCGGCGCGGGCCGCGGACAGGTCCGCGCCGGTGCCGACCACGCTGAGCACCCGGCCGCCGGACGACACCACCGCGCCGTCCTCGTCGTGGGCGGTGCCTGCGTGCAGCACGCCTGCCGCGTCGGCGCCGGTGATCTTGTCCCCGGTGCGCGGGGTTCCGGGGTAGTTCTCGGCGGCGAGCACCACGGTGACCGCGGCGCCGTCGGCCCACTGCAACGGGCCGACCTCGGCGAGGGTGCCGGTCGCGGTGGCGTTGAGCAGGGTGCCCACCGGCGACTCCAGCAGCGCCAGCACCGCCTGGGTCTCGGGATCACCGAAACGGCAGTTGAACTCGACCACGGCGGGGCCCTGCGCGCCCATGGCCAGTCCGGCGTAGAGCAGGCCGCTGAACGGGCAGCCGCGGCGAGCCATCTCGACCGCGACCGGGGTGACCACCTCGTCGACGATCTGCTGCACGGCGCCCTCGGGCAGCCAGGGCAGCGGCGTGTAGGCGCCCATGCCGCCGGTGTTCGGTCCGGTGTCGCCGTCGCCGACGCGCTTGTGGTCCTGCGCGGGCAGCAAGGGCACCACGGTCTCGCCGTCGACGAGGCAGAACAGCGACACCTCCGGGCCGTCCAGGAACGACTCCAGCAGCACCGGGTGGCCGCTCTCGAGCAGGTCCGCCGCGTGCGCGCGGGCCGCGCCGCGATCGGTGGTCACCACGACGCCCTTGCCCGCGGCCAGTCCGTCGTCCTTGACCACCCAGTTGGGGCCGAAGCGGTCCAGCGCCTCGTCGAGGTGCGCGGGGTTGTCCACGATTTCGCTGTGCGCGGTGCGCACGCCTGCTGCGGCCATCACGTCCTTGGCGAAGGCCTTGGAGCCCTCGATCCGGGCCGCGTCGGCGGACGGGCCGAAGCAGGCGAAGCCTGCCTCCCGCACCGCGTCGGCGACGCCGAGCACCAGCGGCACCTCGGGGCCGATCACCACCAGGTCGGCGTCGACCTGGCGGGCGAGGGCCGTCACGGCCTCGCCCGAGGCGACGTCGACGGGATGCTGCTCGGCGATCTTCGCGGTCCCGGCGTTACCGGGAGCGCAGATCAGCGCCGTCACGGACGGGTCGCGACCGAGGGCGAGGAGCAGGGCATGTTCACGGGCACCGGAGCCGATTACGAGTACGCGCACGGTCCTCAGACTACGGCCCCGCCTGCGGCTGGGGCTCGGTCAGGTCGTACAACGTGACGCCGTCGACGGTGCTGGGCGCGAAGTGCTGGGTCACCCACTCGGAGATCGCCGAGCTGGCGCCCTCCCCGAGGCCGCCCGCCATGGCGCCGCCGCCGATGAAGTAGTGGATCCGACCGGCCGCCACATCCTGCTGGAACCGGGCCAGCGTCGGCGACGGATCGCTGCCGTTGAACCCGCCGATCGGCAGCACCGGCAGCCCGGTCGCCAACTGGTAGCCGGACGCGCTGTTGGAGCCGACAGTCGCGGCCACCCAGGTGTAGCCGTCACCGCCGGACTCGAGCAGTGCGGTCAGTTCCGGACCCGGCTCGCTGCCCCGCAGCAGGTTGCCCGCCGCGCCGCCCGCGCCCTCGGTGGTGGCGCCCCGGCCGCGGCCGCCCGACCAGGGCGGAGTACCCGCGGGCATCCCGCCCGGCTGCGCGGCGCCACCCGGGAACATGCCGCCCGGGAACTCGCCCCGCCCGCCGCGTCCGCCGAACCCGCCCATTCCGCCGGCCACCGCGGGACCCGCGGTGTTCAACGCCCCGGTGTGCGGGGTCCCGATCGTGTCGACCGCGTAGGCCGTCGGACCGGCCAGGGCCGCCACCACCGCCGACGCCGCCGTCGCCGCCGCCAGCCTGCCGGTCAGCCGGGGCACCAGCAGTGCGACCGCCGCGACCACGCCGAGAACCAGCACCGCCCAGCGCAGCCACGGCAGGAACGACGGGCTGCGACCGAGCAGCTCCCACGACCACCACGCCGTCGCCAGCATGGTCAGCGCCGAGAGCCCGCGGACCCAGGTCCGTTCGCGTCCGCGCCACGCGAGCATCGCACCGCCGCCGACGAGTGCGGCGATCTGCGGGGCCAGCGCCACCGTGTAGTAGGAGTGGAAGATGCCGGCCATGAAGCTGAACACCAGGCCCGCGGTGAGCAGCCAGGAACCGAACAGCACCAGGACCGCCCGCGGCACGTCGACCCGGGTCAGCTTGCCCCGCAGGACGATTCCGAGAACCCCCAGGACCAGGGCCGCCGGGATCAGCCAGGCGATCTGCCCGCCCTGCGCGGGCTCGAACATCCGGGTGATGCCGGTGCTCCCCCACATCCCGCCGCCGCCCCCACCACCGGGCAGGCCCGCCGGTGCGCCTCCGGGCACGGCTCCGCCTGCGGCCGCCTCCGCCACGGCACCCGCGCCGGAGCGCCCGCCGCCGGTGACGCTGCCGCGCTCGTCGCCGTTGAGCCGGCCCAGGCCGTTGTAGCCCAGGGTCAGCTCCAGGATCGAGTTGTTCTGCGAGCCCCCGATCCACGGGCGCGACGAGGCAGGCCACAGCTCGACGGCCAGCAGCCACCAGCCGGCGGCGACCACCGCCGCGGCCAGCGCGGCAAACAGCTGCGCGATCCGTCGTCCGAGGCGCGGCGGACCGAACAGCAGGTAGGTCAGTGCGAGCGGCGGCACCACCAGCATCACCTGCAGCTGCTTGGTCAGGAACCCGAGGCCGACGAAGACGCCGGTGAGCACCAGCCAGCGGGTGCGCCCGTCCTGCACGCCACGCAGCAGCGCCCAGGCCGCGGCCAGGGTCAGCAGCACCAGCAGCGCGTCCGGGTTGTTGAACCGGAACATCAGCACCGCGACCGGGGTCAGCGCCAGCACCAGGCCTGCGATCAGACCTGCCGCCGCACCGAAGTACCGCCGGACGGTGGCCCACAGCAACGCGACGGAGGCCACCCCCATCAGCGCCTGCGGGACCAGGATGCTCCACGAGCTCAGGCCGAACGCCCGCACCGACAGCGCCATGACCCACAGCGAGGCGGGCGGCTTGTCGACGGTGATCGAGTTGGCCGCGTCGGACGAGCCGAAGAAGAAGGCCTTCCACGACACCGACCCGGCCTGCACCGCGGCGGAGTAGAACGAGTTGGCCCAGCCGGAGGAGCCCAGGCCCCACAGGTAGGCGACGGCGGTGCCGAGCAGCAGCGCCGCCAACGCCCACGGTTCCCAGCGGGGGCTGGGCGCCGGAGCGGGGACCCGCGGGGCCGCGTCGACGGCCGAGGCGTCCCCGGTCGAGCCGGGCGTGGTCGGGTCGGGACCGAGCTCGGTCGTGGTCACAGCGCGTCCTCCTGGTCGTGGCTCCGGAACACCCAGCGGAGGGCGACGAAACGGGTAAGTGTGGCAACGAGATTGGCGATCACCAGCACCGCGAGCTCGAGGTGCCGCGGCGCATCGGGCAGCCCGCGGTGCAGGACCAGCAGCGATCCGCCGGTGAGCAGCAAGCCGAACGCGAACACCGCCAGGCCCTGCAGCTGGTGCCGGGCCGCACCCACGCGGCCGCGGACCCCGAAGGTGAAGGACCGGTTGGCCGTGGTGTTGAACACGGCGGTGACGAGCAGCGCGAGGAAGTTCGCGGCCTGCGCGCCGACGAGGGGATGCAGGACCAGGTAGAGCAGCGCGTAGGCCAGCGTGGACACCACGCCGATCACGCCGAACCGGACCAGCTGCCCGACCATCCCGTGCGGCACCCCCGGCACCAGTGGCTCGCGGCCCAGGCTGCTGCGCAGCGCCGCGACGGGCAGCGTCCCGCCGGCCAGCGCCCGTCCCACGCGGGCCACACCCCTGAGGTCCGCGAGCGCGGTGGCGACGACGTCCACCGTCGAGTCCGGGTCGTCCACCCAGTCCACCGGCACCTCGTGGATCCGCAGGCCCACCCGCTCGGCGAGCACCAGCAGTTCGGTGTCGAAGAACCAGCCGGTGTCCTGCACCAGCGGCAGCAGCTGCCGGGCCACGTCGGTCCGGATCGCCTTGAACCCGCACTGCGCGTCGGAGAACTTCGCGCGCAGCACGCCCCGCAGGATCAGGTTGTAGCAGCGGGAGATCACCTCCCGCCGGGGCCCGCGGACCACCCGGGACGAGCGCGCCAACCGGGAGCCGATCGCCAGGTCGGAGTGTCCGGAGACCAGCGGCGCCACCAGGGGCAGCAGCGCATTGAGGTCGGTGGACAGGTCCACGTCTATGTACGCGACGACCGCGGCGTCCGAGGCGCCCCACACGGTGCGCAGCGCGCGACCACGTCCCTTCTCGTCGAGGTGCACCACCCGCACCGCGTCGATCTCGCCCGCCAGCCGGTCCGCGATGGCGAGCGTCGCGTCGGTGCTGGCGTTGTCCGCGACGGTGATCCGGCTCGGGTACGGGACGTGGGCCGCGAGGTGCTCGTGCAGTCGGCGCACGCAGCGTTCGAGGTCGCGTTCCTCGTTGTACACCGGCACCACCACGTCGAGCGCCACGGTCCGGATGTCCGGTGGCCGTTCCGGCGCCGTCTCGCCCCGGACCAGTGAGTTCGTCATGCGGCCCACCCTCGCGGCCGAACCTGTGGCGTTCCTGGACCGCGCCTGGCAACTTCCTGCGGAAGCGGAGACCTCCGGCGACTGTGACTCATGTCACATGTCGGTGGCGATGAGTGCCGAGTCCGGCCGCCGTCTCTATTGCTGAACCTGCCGCACGGTGGAAACAGCGTTCGACGAAAGGACACAGATCATGGAATCGGTCACCACGCCCGCCGGAATCACGCTCGCCTTCGACCGGTACGTCGGTGGCGACGCCGGAACGGTCATTCTCGTCGGTGGTGCATTCGGCTACCGCGCCTTCCCGAAGATGGTGGAGCTGGCCCAGAAGCTGGCCGACGAGTATCGGCTCACCGTCATCAACTACGACCGACGCGGCCGGGGCGACAGCACCGATTCGCCGGGCGTGTACGACGTCGAGAACGAAATCGACGACATCGCCGCACTGGTCGACGCGACCGGCGGGTCCGCCGCACTGTTCGGCTGGTCCTCCGGCGCGGGACTCGCGCTGCTGGCGGCCGCCTCGGGCCGGGTGGCCGGCATCACCAAGGTGATCGCCTTCGAACCGCCGTTCGTCGTCGATCGCGAGAACTTCGTTCCCTCCGCGAATCTTCATGTGACGCTGCACAAGCTGATCGCCGAGGACCGCCGCGCCGAGGTCGTGAAGTTCTACATGACCAACGCCATGGGCATGCCCCGCGCCTTCGTCGCCGTCATGCGATTCACGCCGTTCTGGAAGAGCATGAAGGCCACCGCTCCCTCGACCGCCCACGATTGGGCCGTCATGGGCGACTACATGCGCGGCGAACCGCTACGCACGGCGGACTGGGCAGACGTCACGGTGCCGACGTTGGTCATCTCCGGCGGAAAGAGCGACGACCTGCTGCGCACCGCCGCTCGCGCGATCACGGCGGTACTGCCCAACGGCCAGCACGTGGAACTGGCCAAGCTGAGCCACAACCCGAACATCGCACTCCTCACCCCACCCGCGGGCGAATTCCTCACCGGTACAGCAAAGTACGCCGTCTGATCCAGGCCACACCCGACAACACCGCCAGGAGTACTCCATGCGCAGAATCACCGCAGGCCTGTTCATTTCGCTCGACGGCGTCGTCGGCGAACCTCAGGACTGGCACTTCCCCTACTTCAACGACGAGATGGGCGCGGCCGTCGGTGCACAGCTCGCGTCGGCCGACACCGTGCTGCTCGGCCGCGAGACCTACGACAGCTTCGCCGGAGCCTGGCCGGGGCGGGAAGCCGCGGGCGGCGAGGACGCCGGCATGGCCAAGGCCCTCGGCGACGCCCGCAAGGTCGTCGTCTCCCGTCGGGATCTCGAATTCACCTGGCGCAACTCCGAACAGCTGAAGGGCGATCTGGTCGACGCCGTCACCGAGCTCAAGCAGGGGCCGGGCGCGACGGATATCGCCATGAGCGGGTCCCCGTCGATCGTCCAGCAACTGCTGGCCGCAGGGCTGATCGACGAACTGCACCTGTTCGTCCACCCCGTCGCACTGCGCAGCGGTACGCGGTTGTTCGAGGAGGGCGCGCCGATCCCGCTGCGCCTCATCTCCGCCCAGACGTTCACCACCGGGGTGCTGCACCTGATCTACACCTCCGCCGAAGCCGCGCGCTCCGCCGACTACGACGACGCCAAGGTGCATCTCGCCGCCGAAACGGCTCACCCGGCATAATCGCGGCATGGCATCCGTGTTCAGCATGATCATCGCCGGCGACCTCCCGGGCCGGTTCGTCTGGGAGGACGAGGACGTCGTCGCGTTCCTCACCATCAACCCGATCACCCAGGGGCACACGCTCGTCGTGCCCCGCGCGGAGATCGACCAGTGGCAGGACCTCGACGGCGAGGTCCTGGCCAAGTGCACCCGGGTCGCGCAGGTGATCGGCCAGGCGGTGCGCGCAGGCTTCGACGCACCGCGTGCCGGCCTGCTGATCGCCGGGATGGAGGTGCCGCACCTGCACCTGCACGTGTTCCCCGCGTTCACCCTTCACGACTTCAACATCTCGGGGGCGGACCCGTCGCCGACGCCGGAGTCCCTCGACGAGGCACAGGCGACGATCAAGGCCGCGCTGCGCGAGGCCGGTCACGGCGCACACGTCCCCGCCTGACCGAATCCCGCACTCAGACAACGCGACCCCGCCCGGCTGCTGCCGGGCGGGGTCGCGTGCGTCGTGGGACTTGCCTCAGGTCACCGTCGACATGTCCGCGCGGCCGAGGTAGGCCTCGCGCAGACTGTCCCGGTTCGTGATCGCCGCCACCGGCTTGTCCATCACGACCTTGCCCATGTCGATCACCGTCACGTGGTCGGCGACCGACAGGGCGGTGTCTACCTCCTGCTCGACCAGGAGCACCGCCAGCCCGCGGGCCTTGAGCGCCTCGACCTGCCGCAGCACGTCCTTGACGATGACCGGGGCCAGGCCGCCGGACGGCTCGTCGAGCAGCAGCACCTTCGGCTGCGACATCAGCGCCTGCCCGATCGCCAGCATCTGCTGCTGACCGCCGGACATGGCCCCCGCCAACAGGTTCTTCCGCTCGGCGAGCATCGGGAACATGTCGTAGACGTCGTCGAGCGAGTCCGCCAGCTTGCGCCGGCCCAGCCCGCGAGAGAAGCCGCCGAGCACCAGGTTCTGGTCCACGGTCTGCTCCCGGAACACCTTCTTGCCTTCCTGCACGTAGGCGAGGCCTGCGCCGACTCGCTTGTGTGCGGGCATCGACGTGATGTCCTTGCCCTCGAGCCGGACCGTGCCTGCGTTCGCCTTGTTCAGCCCGGTGATCGCCCGCAGCGTGGTCGACTTGCCCGCGCCATTGCGGCCCAGCAGGGCGGTGATCTGCCCCGGGACCACCCGCAGGCTCACGTCGGTGACCACCCGGATGTCCCCGTAGCCGGTGGCCAGCCGCTCGACCGTCAAACCCTGTTCCGACATCAGGACGACACCTCCTCCACGCTGATCCCGAGGTACTCGGTGAGCACCCGCGGGTTGGTCTCGATCTCTTCCGGCGGACCCTGGGCGATGACCTCGCCCCGCGCCAGCACGTAGATGACGTCCGCGAGCTTGAGCACCAGGTCGAAGTTGTGCTCGACCAGCACCACCGTGCCGCCGGACGCCCGGATCTGGCGCACCAGCTCGGCCAGGCGGAGGATCTCGTCCTCGTCGAGTCCCGACGCGATCTCGTCGAGCAGCAACAGCGCGGGCCGCGCCACCACCGCACGGGCGAGCTCGAGCAGGCGACGGTTGCCCAGCGGCAGGTCCGAGGCCTTCTCGTTGGCCTGATCGGCCAGCCCCACGAGGTCGAGCACCCGCATGGCCTCGGCGCGGTCCTCACGAACGACCCTGCGGTACTTGGGCAGTCGCAGGATGGCGCTGACCATGGAGACCCGGTCGGTGCTGTACCGCCCGGTCTGCACGGACTCGAGGACGGTGATGTCCTCGGGGATGTTCGGGGTCTGGAAGGTGCGGGCCACGCCGCGACGCGCGACCGCGTCGGAGGTCAGGGTCTGCAACTCGCCGTCGCCGAGCGCGATGACGCCGGCGTCGGAGCGGTAGAAGCCGCCGATCATGTTCATCAGCGTGGTCTTGCCGGATCCGTTGGGCCCGATCAACGCGGTCACCTCGCCCGGGCGGGCCGTCAGGTTCACCCCGTTGAGCGCCTTGTTCCCGCCGAACGCCTTCTCCAGCCCGTCGACAACCAGGAGCTGACCGTCGATTTGTCCGCCGTCGGCGCCGGCCGCGGCCGGGTCGACGGACGGTTTCGGCGGCACGTACCCCGCGCGACGGTCCAGCTTCTCGATGGCCAGCTTGCCGAACTTCGCCAGGCCGCCACTGAGCAGCACCCCGCCGATGATCAGGAAGATGCCGTAGAAGATCAGGGCGTAGTCCTGGAACTCGGTGGACTGGTTGGGACCGAACTGCATGATCACCGCGCCTGCCAGCGCGCCGTAGATGCTGGCCGAGCCGCCGAGGATGCTCGCCGCCAGCACGGTCATCGCGAAGGTGAAGCCGAACGACATCGGCGAGATGTAGAGGTCGGTGTTGGCGAACAGCGCACCGGCCAGGCCGGCCGGGATGGCGCCGATGGCGTAGCCGGTCAGCTTCATCCGGTAGACCGAGATGCCCTGTGCCGACGCGAGAACCGGGCTCTGCTTGAGCGTCCGGAAGGCCACGCCGTGCCGCGAGAGGACCAGGTTCCGCAGCACCGCGAACCACGCGATCATGACCACGACCACGATCACGTAGAAGCTCTCGGAGTCGATCACAGAACCGAACAGGGTGGGCTGCGCCATCCCGCTGAGGCCGTTCCTGCCGCCGGTGGTCTCGCTGAAGATGGACAGGATGTCCGGGATGAGCAGCACCAGGAAGAACGACGTCATCGCCAGCGACCAGCTGCCCAGGCGCAGGCCCGGGATGCCGGTAAGCAGGCCGACCAGCAGCGCGACCGCGCCGGCCGCGACGATCTGGACGATCAGGTCGGTGTGGCCGTGCACGGAGAGCAGCCCGGCGGTGTAGGCGCCGGCCGCGTACATCGCGGCCTGGCCGAGGGCCAGCTCACCCGCGTAGCCGAGGCTGAGGTTCAGGCCGCTGACCACCAGCGCCAGGATGCAGGCCAGCTGCATGTTCCGGGTGGTGCTGTACCCGAGCCCGAAGGCCGGGAGGAAGATCAGCAGTACGCCGATCGCGAGCGGGAAGACCCAGCTGGGAATTCGCCGAATGGCTAGCCACGCGGACATGGTCACACCACCCTTTCCTTGACTTTGCCGAACAGGCCGGCGGGCCGGATCATCAGGATCACGATCAGCACGAAGAAGACCGTGAGGTTGCTGTACTCCGCGCCGAGCTGATAGGTCGCGACTGCCTCGATGACGCCGACGGACAGGCCGCCGATCAGCGCTCCGTAGAGCGAGCCGAAGCCACCGATCGCCAGCGCCACGAAGCCCTTGAGCGCCAACGACGTTCCGAGCGTCGCGACCGCGAAGGTCTTCGGCCCGACGAAGACGCCGAGCAGTCCGGCAATGGCACCGGAGAGCAGGAACGCGGCGAAGATGAAGGCGCGCACGTTGATTCCCTTGAGCTTGGCGGCCTCCTCGTCCTCGGAGATGCCGACCAGCGCGAGGCCGTAGCGACTCATCTTGGTGAAGCGGCTGAGCACCACCACCAGCACGACGGCGACCACGAGCAGCGCGATCTCGGCGGGATAGGTACGGCCGCCGAGGATCTCGACGACGTTGTTGCCGCCGGCGAAGGGCACGGCGAGCGGATCGCGGCCCCAGATCAGCTGGGTGATCCCGTCGAGCAGGATCGAGACACCGAGCGTTGTCACCAGCAGCGTTCGGTGATCGGTGACCGGCCGGATGGCCAGTACCTCCTCGAGCCCGGCCACCACGGTGACCACGAGCATGGCCATGATCACCACGACGACCACCGGCAGGTCCAGCGTGACCAGACCCGTGTAGGCGACGAACGTGCCGAGCATCATCAGCTGCGCGTGCGCGAAGTTGAAGGCCTTCGAGGAGATGTAGACGATGTTGTAGCCGATGGCCACCAGCGCATAGACCGCGCCGAGCGCGAGTCCTGACCACAGAAGTGTCATCGTCGGTCATGCCCCGCCGGCGGCCGGGTTCGCGAACTGCCCGTTGAGCAGCGGCGTGGGTGCGATGTACGTGAAGGTCGAGGCGTCGGGGTTCGAGCTGTGGCTCTCGGCGCTGTAGTTCGGCACCGGGATCATCGCGGTCTTCGCCTGCTTCTGCACCTCGATGTCCTCGATCGCGTCGACCAGCTTGTCGAGATCGGTGCCGCCCGCGCTCTCGGCGGCGGCGGCGACCATCGGGACGGCGTCGTAGGAGGCCGCGACGATCAGCGTCGAGGCAATGGTCCCCATGCCGGCCATCGTGTCGACCGCGGTGTTGACCAGCTCGTCCGCCGGGTCGTACGCGGTGCTGTGGAACATCTGCATGACCATGTCCTTGGTCTGCGGGACGCCGAGGAAGCCGCCGGGCGGCGGGGTCGCGATCGACGACGTGCCGGCGACGGAGTTGTTGCCGATCAGCGGGACGTCCCAGCCGAGTCGTTCGAGGCTCTGGATCAGGTAGCCGAGGGGCGCGCCGTAGGCGTCGACGACCAGGGCCTTGGTGCCGGCGTTCTTGAGCGACTGCAGCTGCGCGGTCATGTCCAGCGCCGCGGTGTCGTACTCCTTGCTCTCGGTGACCTTGACGCCCGCGGAGCCGAGTGCGGCGACCATCGCGTTGCCGAAGTTCTCGCCGTAGGTGCTGTTGCCGTGGATGATGCCGACGTCCTGGTACTGCTTGCCTGCGACGAAGGCCGCGATGCCCTTGGCGTACACCTCGGCACTGGGCGAGATGTCGAAGTTGTAGGGCGCGACCTTGGGATCGGCCCCGGATGCGGTGGGGCTCATCGTGAACGACAGGATCCGGTTCTGCGTCAGGATCGGCACGGTCGCGGTGCCGACCGTCGAGGAACCGGTGTTGACGTAGAGGTCGGGCTTGGTATCACCCGAGGCGATCTCCCGCAGCTTGGAGACCGCGATCGTCGGGTCGCCGCCGTCGTCGAGGACGGTGACCTTGATCTGCCTGCCGCCGATGCCGCCGGACTCGTTGGCGATCTTGGCGCTGGCCTCGACCGCGAGTGCGGAGGTCTTGGCGTTCTTCGCCAGCTGGTCCGGACCGCTGATGGCGGCGGCCACGTAGACGTTGAACTCGCCGTTCGAGCCCGCGTCTGCGCCGCCCGAACAGCCGGCCAGGGTCAGCGCGCCGACTCCGACCATGGCGAGCGTCGAGACTTTCAACTTCTTCACTTCGGACTCCTACCTCGTTTCCGGACTGGGCGTTGTGCGGCCCACCCCGGAGGGCAACTGGACGTGGCACGGACGGCGACCGGCTCGGCCGACTGACGCACCCAAGCGCTTGATTGGGCCACCAATCAAGCGCTTGATCGATCTAAGCGTATGATCTACGTCATATCAACCGGTTGACCGAGACTTAGCCCACCGGCAACCGGAAATACCGCTACTGACCAGGAGAAACCGTGAACGAAATCGGATCCGCTCCCGCCGAGTTGGCCGGCCGACTCGCCGATGTCGAGGCCATCAAGCGACTTTTCGCGGCCCGACTGCGGTGCATGGACACCAAGCAGTGGGACCTCTACGCGTCGTTCCACACCGACGACATCGTCAGCCAGTCCTGGGGCGGGCTGCCGGCGGACAAGCAGCCCAGCACTGACGGCCAGTCCAATCGCGTCGTCGGCGGCGAGGCGCTCACCCGCGCCATCAGCGGGCTCCTCGACGGCCCGGTCTTCGTGACCACCGTCCACCACGCCCACTGCCCCGAGATCGCCCTCACGTCCGCGACCACCGCGACCGGGATCTGGTCCATGGAGGACAAGCTCTGGTGGTCGGACGAGACCACCGAGCACCATCTGCACGGGTACGGCCACTACCACGAGGAGTACCGCAAGGTCGACGGGGAATGGCTGATCAGCTACCGCAAGCTGACCCGGCTGCGCGTCGACGAGACGCCCGGATTCTGGTCGTTCGTGGAGGGCCTGTGAGCTCCCCCCGGACGGCCCTCGCGAGGGCCGGCGCGTGCGTCACGCGGCTGTCCCTACCCGGCCGCGTGTCCCGCTAACCGGGATTCGACGTGCATTCAAGCCCCCCGAACGATTGGTTGTTAGCGTGACCACGACTGCATCCCCGCTCCACCAGCCCCTGCGCATCCGGGGGCTCGAGCTGCCCAACCGCATCGCCATGTCCCCGATGACCCGCACCTTCTCCCCCGGTGGGGTGCCGACCGAGGACGTCGCGCAGTACTACCGCCGTCGGGCCGAGGGCGGCACCGGCCTGATCGTCACCGAGGGCGTCGGCATCGACCACCCCAGCGCGATCGACCACCCGGATGTGCCGAACATGCACACCCCCGCGTCCCGCGAAGGCTGGCGCCGCGTCGTCGACCAGGTGCACGAGGCCGGTGGCCGGATCGTCCCGCAGCTCTGGCACGTCGGCCCCCTCTTCGGCGCGATGGTCGACCTGCCGCACATCGCCCCGATGCGCCCGTCCGGCGTGTGGGGCACGCCCGGCGTCACCTCGTACCCGCAGGAGTATGTCGACCGGGCCGTGCCGGAGACCGCCGCGATGACCGAGGACGACATCGCCGCCGTCATCGCCGCCTACGCCGACGCCGCCCGCACCTCCGTGGAGCTGGGCTTCGACGGCATCGCGATCCACGGTGGCCACGGCTACCTGCTGGACTCGTTCCTGTGGTCCTCGACCAACCTGCGCGACGACGCCTGGGGCGGAGACCTGGAGCGCCGCACCGCGTTCCCCGTCGCCGTGGTCCGCGCGATCCGGGAGGCCATCGGCGACGAGCTGCCGATCGTGTACCGGTTCTCGCAGCACAAGCAGCAGGACTTCACCGCCCGGATTGCCGAGACCCCCGAGGAGCTCGGCGCGATCCTGGGCGCCCTCGTCGACGCAGGCGTGGACGTCCTCGACGCCAGCTCGCGCCGGTTCGACGCCCCCGCCTTCGAGGGCAGCGACCTGTCGCTGGCCGGCTGGGCGAAGAAGACCACAGGGGCCCTCACCATGAGCGTCGGCTGCGTCGGTCTCGGTAAGTCGCTGCGTGACGGCCGACTGGCCGGCGGCAGCGTGGAGAGCGTCGACAACATCGACGAGCTCGAACGCCGCATCGGGGCAGGCGAATTCGACCTCGCCGCCATCGGCCGGCTGCACCTGGCCGACCCGCGGATCACGGAGACGCTGCGCAACGGCGGCCCGCTGCCGACCTTCGACCGCGCCGTGCACGAGTCCGTCCTGACCTAGGCTGCTCCGCCGCTCGCGAGTCCTTCTGGTCCCCCCTGAGGGCCAGAAGGACTCACGAGCCGGGCTGTCCGTGGTTTCGGACGAGGCCGCCGCGATCGTCGCGCGGCGGCCTCGTACGACTCGGCGCTAGATCGTGTTGATCCAGGCGACCCGGTCGGAGGACATCGATGAAGGTGTCCTCGAACAGCACGACGTAGGTTCCGGCCGAGGCACCTTGGCGGGCGTCGAAGCAGACGCTTCCCGATGCCTGCCCGCCCGGCGCCAGCTGTCCGGACTCCAGCAGTTCGTGATCGGGGCGTAGCTGGCGTCGCGGATCGCGCCGTTCGCGTCCTGCATGCTCCAGTCGTTGTAACCGTTGAAGTCGTTCTGTTTGTCGCCGACATTCTTGATGGTGACGTTGCTGCACATGTAGTCGCCGATGACGCTGCTCCCCTGCTCAAGCGGCGTCACGGTGTACGCAAGACCGTCCCGGGTAATCGTGTCGCCGGCCATCGCGGACGTGTCCTTGGCGAGCTTGCCGGGGAATTCCGGTCCGCGGTTCGCCGCGGCAGCGCCGCCACCGTCGCTCGAACCCGAACTGACGGTGGCTGTCTCGTCGCCGCCGACTGCGGAGACCATCGCAACCGTGCAGCCGCCGAAGAGCAGCACCGGGACCCCGATGACGATCCACGGCCAGATCCTGCGCTTGTTCTTCGCCGGCGGCTGCTGCGGGTAGGTCTGATTCGGGCCGGTCATCGGTGAGCTCCTTTGCGGCGGATTCGGTAGTGCTCACAGCTCACTCGACCAGCGGCCGCGGCGCCTCGTCCGATCGGGCGGAACGGGTCGTCCTTTCGGTCGGACCTCGTCCCGGAACTCCATCTTTCGGGTCCTGCCGGGCAGCCGTGGTCATTGCGTAGCCTCCACTCGGTGACTGCGAACATCGAGATCATCAGTCGCCGTGCCTGGACGACGGGCGCAGTGGCACTGAGCGTCTTCTGCACCCTGATGGCTCTCGGGCAGTCCGCCGACTCCGACAACGTCGATGGCTGGAACATCGCCGTCGGGTTCCTGCTGAACCTCGGCGCCGCCGTCGCACTGGTGTGGCGCCATGAGCGCCCCTGGCTGGTCCTCGCACTGACACTGGCTGGGCCACTGTTCTTTTCGACCGACGCCACGGCCGCGCTGATCGTGCTCTACGCGATCGCGAAGACCGAGCGGGGCGAGCGACTGGCCGCGGCGGCGATCGCGGTGTTCCTGGCGTGCGCCGCGTCGCTGACCTACGACGCCCACCGCACCCGTGACAACTCGGTTCTGACGATGGGCGCCACCAGACCGGAGGCGGGTGCGCCGAAACCGGAATGGGATATCGCACCATGGATTCCGTGGTTCGTCGCCGCCCTGCTGGTTGCGCTCGTGGTCGGCGGGGTGATGCTCAAACACACCCGGTCCGAGTTGGCCGAAGCCGAGCACAGCCGCGACGTCGCGACCGAGCAGACTTCGGTGATGCGCGACGAGGTGATCCGGACCGAGGAACGCAGCCGCATCGCCCGGGACATGCACGACACCCTCGCTGCGAGCCTGAGCCGAATCTCGCTGTTCGCCGGTGCTCTCCACGTCAACGGAGCCGACAACCAGGAAAAGGTTGCCGACACCGACTCGGTGATGCGCGAGTGGGTCAACGAGAACGGATAGCCCAGCCGACCTGGCTTCACCAGCGCAGGAGGTCGGCCATCGCGGTCGGACCGTCAGCGTGCGTAAGTACGGGAACTTCTTCCCATCCTCGCCTTTCAGCCACTCGTAGTAGCCGTCGCAGGCAAGGACGCAACGCCGGCGGGCCGCAGCGGCCTTGAACCCGGAACCGGCCTCCACAGGTCGTCACACTTGCACGGGCACTCCGTGCCGTCGGGATGAACGGCGACTGTGCAACGCTGCCAACACCAGAGCAGCCAACACCACCGGCATGTATGTAACACCAATCGAGGCTGTCGTTGATATCCGTATAAATGACCATGAGAACAGTGCAAGCAGCATCAGTGCCGCGCCCCAGACAGCTCCGCGAACGGGCATCGCAACAGGGGTCAGACACAGGATCACAGGAATTGCCAGCGGGACCAGAAGCGATGGACCGTAGTGCGCGAGGGTCGATTCTTCGCACTCAGGACCCCCTGTGCCTATTTCGCAGTCCGTGTACTGCAACATCGGCTCCGACGCCACGAATGCACTGATCGCAAAAGCGACGACCGCGAGTAGCAACCATTCGATTCGAGTCCGGTTCATAGATTGATCCTGTCATCCATAGGTAACCGCTGAAGCGAACGCTTCCATCTGGCAAGGTCACGGCACACAAGGCCGGGTGACTCAGCGGGGGTTCTGAGCACGGATCGTCGCTGACCGGCGTGGCTTTCACGTCCAGTCTCGAACATCACCTTCCGAGTCCAGCATTGTCTGTGATCGTGTAGACCGCTTCTCCACTCTCGGTAATTGAATCGACGATCGATGTGAGCCAGGGCAACTCAATCGGACCTCTGATTCGCGCTCCACTGCGCAGATCGTACTCCGAGAATCGTGGGACGTCTTGGAACGCGATCTGCGTGACCCTATTGTTGTTGATTGAAATCTGACTTCTGGGGACCCCCGTCCGGAATCTTCCATTCAGGCGTCACTTGAGGAGATCCATTCAGCGATACCGACAGTATGTCACCATTGGTCGTGGACCAAAACAACCTGTCAGCGACGGCTGCCACAGAGCCGCGTGGCGTGCGCCATGTAAATCCCGGCATTTCGAGTTCCGTTTGTTTCCGTGATGCATCATGAGTATTGATCTGGACCAGAGATAGTCCTGGCGTGCCCAATTCGGTACCTGCCGCTTCGTTAGATGCGTAAAGCGATGAAATCGTCGTCGCATCATCGGAACAGGCTGCTGCTCTCGATACCGGCCGGAAGCCTTCTTGATACTCCCATTCACCGCGTACAACGGGGTTGCCACCCGGGGGCACCTCATACAGCCAACTGCGGACTGGGTTTCCCAACTGATTGACTCGAGGCCACCGACGCGCCGCATCTTCAGATCCATCAGCACCACACGGGGGTGGTTCGTCGGTCTTCGGGTACTTGAGGAAGCCTCCCTCCCAGCCCTTCTCGGCCCACTTCTGGTTGAAGACGTTGACGACGGGATGCTCGCCCAGTGGCGGCAGACCAGTAGATCGGGCCGTTGGCAAAGAGGTTTCGGCGCCCGAACCCGTCCGGGTTGACCAACTCGCCCGATGTCGGGAGAAGCAGGAAGCTCAGGGCGCCGCCGAGGGAGTTGTACTTGTCCAAGGAACAGGCCGACGAGGCCGAGATGAAGGAGGCCCGGACGCAGAAGGCCCGGACGCAGAAGGCCCGCGTCGGTCTGCGTTTGGCGCCGGGCTGCCAGCAGTACTGGCCACCGGTATGGGAGGTGTGCGGCGCCATTGGCGAAGTGTGCGCATGGTGTCGTTGGTATTAACCCAACCCAACTTTGGGCTTCGCATCTTCCGTCCACCACCGTCCCGCATATCGAGGCCACCCGTCACCTGATGACCCTTCCGGATCCACCGCGCGTGATCGCCATGACCGCGATGGACGTCGACGACCTCGTCATCCAGGCGGTCACCGCCGGAGCCCACAGCTTCCTCTCGAAGGACGAAGCCCCCGAAACCTTCCACCAGTCGGTGCGTGCGGTGGCCGCCGACCAAGCTCGGCACCCGAAACCGAGTCGAGGCGGCACTCTCCGCATTCCGTGCGGGCCTGGTCACTTGAGCTCCGCCGCCCGTGAGTCGTCCCGGTCGGCGCGCGGCAGCAGCACCCGGAACACCGCACCCCCGGCCGCGGGCGAGTCCACGGTGACGGTCCCGCCGTGCGCGGCGACGAGGGCCGCCACGATCGACAGGCCCAGGCCGCTGCCCCCGGACTGCCGGGTCCGCGAGGTGTCCGCACGGTAGAACCGCTCGAAGACTCGTTCGCGGGCCTGCTCGTCCAGGCCGGGACCGGTGTCGACGACCTCGAGCATCGCGCGGCGCCCGACGGTGCCTACGCGCACGGTCACCGAGGCCGAGTCCGGGGTGTGGCCGAGCGCGTTGCCCACCAGGTTGGAGAGCACCTGCCGCAGCCGCGCGTCGTCACCGAGCACCTGCGGCCGGCCCGGGCCGTCCACCACCGCCAGCGTGATCTCGCGGTCCGGGCCGATCGCGCGGGCGTCGTGCACGGCGTCGGCCGCCACCGCCAGCAGGTCGACGTGCTCGCGCGCGAGCGGTCGCTGCGCGTCCAGTCGGGCCAGCATCAGCAGGTCCTCGACGAGCAGGCCCATCCGCGACGCCTCCCCCTCGATCCGCGCCATCAGCATGTCCGTGTCGGTGGTCGCGCCCTGCCGGTACAGCTCGGCGAAGCCGCGGATGGTGGTCAGCGGGGTGCGCAGTTCGTGGCTGGCGTCGGCGACGAACCGGCGCATCCGGTCCTCGGAGCGCCGCGCCGACTCCTCGGACGCCTCGGTGGCGGCGAACGCGGTCTGGATCTGGGCGAGCATCCCGTTGAGCGCCACCGACAGTCGGCCGACCTCGGTCCGCTCGTCGCGCTCGGGGACCCGGCGGTGCAGGTCGCCCGCCGCGATCGCCGCCGCCGTGTGCTCCACCTCCACCAGCGGACGCAGGCTGCGACGCACCACCAGGTAGCCCGCGACACCGAGCACGCTGAGCACCACCACACCGATCCCCACCTGCAGTCCGACCAGCCGCTCCACGGTCTGGTCGACGTCGGCGAGCCGGATGGCGACCGTGACGGTGCCCTCGGGGGTGACCGCGGTCAGCGCCCGCCAGTGTTCGTCGGGGTGCCCGACCGAGCCGACCGTGACCGGATCCGAGCCGGGGGTCGCCGGCAGATCCGGGTCGAGCGTGCCGTCGTTGATCGGCGGGTTCACCGTCCCGTCGTCGGTCACTGTGCGCACGTAGAACTGGGTGGGCGGCCGGTCCGGCCCGGCCGCGCCCGGCGGCGGCAGGGGCCGGTCCCCCCGCGGCCGGGCCCAGCCGTGCGCGGCGTCGCGCAGCGTCGTGTCGGTGCGGGCGATCAGCGAGTTCTCCAGGGCCGAGGTCACCGCGACGCCCGACGCCAACAGCCCCAGACCGGCGAGCACCAGCAGCGCGGCGACCAGGGTGAACCGCAACGGCATCCGGCGCAGGCGGCGCATCGCGGCCGCTACCTGGGCTCGCGCATGACGTAGCCGACGCCGCGCAGCGTGTGGATCAGCCGGGTGTCCCCGGTGTCCACCTTGCGACGCAGGTACGACACGTAGGACTCGACCACGCCGACCTCACCGCCGAAGTCGTAGTGCCACACGTGGTCCAGGATCCGCGGCTTGCTGAGCACCACGCCCGCGTTGACCATGAAGTACCGCAGCAGGGTGAACTCGGTCGGCGAGAGGGCCACCGGCTCGCCGGCCTTCCACGCCTCGTGCGTGTCGTCGTCGAGTTCGATGTCCGCGAACCGGATTCGCGACGGCGCGACGGCGGCGTCGCCGTCCCGGTGGGCGCGGCGCAGGATCACCCGCAGCCGCGCCACCACCTCCTCCAGGCTGAACGGCTTGGTCACGTAGTCGTCGGCGCCGAGCGTCAGACCGGTGACCTTGTCCTCGACGGCGTCCCGCGCGGTGAGGAAGAGCACCGGTGCCTCGACGCCGTCCGCGCGCAGCCGGCGCAGCAGGCCGAAGCCGTCCATGCCGGGCATCATCACGTCGAGAATCAGGGCGTCGGGCCGGAACGTCCGCGCCCGGTCCAGTCCCTCCGCTCCGGTGGACGCGGTCGCCACCTCGAATCCCTGGAAACGCAGGCTCACGGACAGCAGTTCGACGATGTTCGGCTCGTCGTCGACGACCAGCACCCGGGCTTCGGTTCGGTTGGCGCTCACGTTCCCCATCATCGCCGCGGCCCCTGTCCGTCGGCTGACGGTTCGCTGGGAACTTCCTGTGAGCCGCCCCTGGCCAGATTGCTCACAGTGGCTTCTACGGACGTGTGAGCTGTTGCTACGGTGGTGGCGTCACTCTGACACCCCGGACGAGCGCACCGTACCCGGACAGCGACAAGACGGTGCCTTGGGAGAATCAGTAACCATGGCATGGATCATTCTCGTCATCTCCGGTGTCCTCGAAGCAGTCTGGGCCACCGCACTCGGCAAGTCCGACGGCTTCAGCCGTCTCACACCCACCGTGGTGTTCGGCGTCGCGATCGCCGCCAGCATGGCCGGCCTGGCCTACGCCATGCGCACCCTGCCGATCGGCACCGCCTACGCGGTCTGGGTCGGCATCGGCGCCAGCCTCACCGTGGCCTACGCAATGGTCACCGGCAGCGAGTCCGCGTCGGTGGTCAAGGTCCTGCTGATCCTCGGCATCGTCGGCTGCGTGGTCGGGCTCAAGGTCCTGCACTGACGGGTCCTGCTCCGACGGGTGCAGCGTCTGCGCCTGTCGGAGCCCGAATCGGCCACCGGCACCGGGTTACAGTTACCGCATGAACCTGGTGGCGCTCGTCACACTGCCGGCGCGGGCGAGCCTCGCGCTCGCCGACTCCGCCCTCGGCGTGACCGCGACCGCGCTCGGCGCCGCCCGGCTGCTGTTGTCGGCGTCCGCGGGCGGCGGGGCATCGCAGGTCGGCGCGTCGGGCCCGTTGAAGCTGCTGCAGCAGGTCTCCGAACTGGCCTCCGACCAGCGGCCGCTGGGCCAGGCCATGCGCCCGGGCGGACCGCTGGACCGCCTGCTCGAACCGGGCGGCGTGGTCGACCGGCTGACCGCACCCGGCGGCACCCTCGAGCGGATCATCGAACCCGGCGGACCGCTCGAACGGGTGCTCGCCACCGGCGGCCCGGTGGACCGCCTGCTCGACGAGGACGGACCGCTCGAACGGCTGCTGGCCCCCGGTGGCCTGCTCGACCGGATCACCGCGGAGGACGGCCCGCTCGAACGCCTCACCGCCAGCGCGGGACCGCTCGAGACCCTCACCAAGGAGGGCGGCCTCATCGACCGCGCGCTCGAGGAGGGCGGCATCCTCGAGACACTGCTCGCCGAGGAGGGCGCCGTCGAACGCATCATCGCCGAGGGCGGCCCGCTGGACCAGATCGTCTCGCTCTCGGAGACGCTGGCCGCGCTGGCGCCGAACCTGGAGAAGATGAGCGACAGCATCGAACTGCTCCGCGAGACCGTCGGGGTGCTCAGCTCCGCGGTCGGGCCGCTCGGCGACCTCGCCGGCCGGCTGCCCGGGCGATGGCTCAAGGGCGGCCGCGCCTACGGGACCGAGCTGACCTAGTCCCCGGGCGCCTTCGGCGGCAACCCGCCCGGTTCCGCCGGAGGCGACGGCAGGTGGGCGTCGAGGAATGCGAATACCCGACGCCAGGCGTCCTCGGACTGCTCGGCGCCGTAGCCCATCCCGACGACCCGCAGCAGCGGCGCCGCGGGCCCGACCGGGAACTGGTTCGCGAAACTGTGGCCGACGCCCGGGTAGGTCACCACGTCCTGCGGCACGTCCAGGCGCTCGAGCGCTGTCGACAGCTTCGGCCCGGCTCCGCGCAGAATCGGATCGCGGGCACCGAAGCTGGCCACGATCGGGCAGGCCCCGTCGAGGGCTTCGTCGAGGTGCCGGGGCAGCAACCCGTAGAAGGGCACCGCGACGTCGAAACCCTTGGGCGCCATGACCAGTGCGAAACCCCCGCCCATACAGAAGCCGACCACTGCGACCGCCCCGTCGCAGTCCGGTCGGGCAAGCAGCATCTCGCGGGCGGCGTTCAGGTCGTCGACCGACCGGCCGTCACGCCGGACCAGCTCCCGGAACGTCCGCGTCACGCAGCGAACCATGCCGCCGCGCGAGTACAGGTCGGGCGCGAGGGTCACGTAGCCGCGGTCGGCGATCCGGCGGACGATGGCCCGGATGTCGCGGCTCAGCCCGAGCGCGTCGTGCACCACCACCACACCGGGCCACGGACCGGACCCCGACGGAACCTCGAGCACCGCGTCGATCGGCCCGTCGGGTGCGTCGACCGTTGATTCAGGCATCACGGATCCCGGACATCTCGCTCCTTCGCCGAAAGGACGGTGTGCGACGAAGGGTAGTGCCCGATTCAGCTGTCCGCGGCTCAAGCCTCCCGGTCGACCGATTCGACCGATTCGGACAGCGCGGCACGCAACTCGGCCAGCTCGGCCTCGGCCGCCACGAGGCGCCGGTGCAGCGCCTGGATGCTGGCCATGCAGACCCCGTTGGCGTCGACGACCGCGATGGCGCGCTCGCTCGACCCCAGCCCGAAGGTGCTGGCGAAGTCCTGCGCCATCGGGCCCAGGTGCCGTACCGAGTCGTGGTCGAACCGGTAGGTCCACACGCTGACGGGCAGCTCGGCAAGCCGGTCGAGCACCTCGTTGGCGCCGACCGGAACCGGCCGAGCGCCCCGGACCCCTCGTCTGTGGGTCAGGTGCGAGCGCAGCCAGGCAAGCGGGTGCGGGGCGGCTCCCGACTCCCGGTCCGCGGCGTCACCGCGCGCGGGAGCATTCGCCGCTTCGGTCACCACGTCCGCGGTCAGGATTCGAGCGGGCGGATGTGGTGCTTGGCGTTCTCGTCGCTGAGCAGAAGTCCGATGCCGCCGCCGAGCAGGCCGAGTCCGAGTCCGGCCGCCGCGCCGAGCAGTCCGAGTCCGATGCCGATGCCGGCACCGCCGAGTCCGATCACGAGTCCGAGCATGATTCCTCCAGAGCTACCGTCAGGACGATTGCGGAGCGACCTCGACGGCGTGCTCCGCAATGGTGGAGCACTACCCACGCTCGTCCTCGGGCCCGACGAATGCAACAGTCCGGGGGCGTGAATGCGACGAACGGGCGCCCACCGCATCAGTGCAGGTGGACGCCCGTTCCGCTCGGAGCCTCCTGTCGGGATTGAACCGACGACCTTTCGCTTACAAGGCGAGTGCTCTACCACTGAGCTAAGGAGGCGTACGCAAAGCGCGGCCAATCATATCCACCCCGCCGCGGCGCCGGTGAACCGACGGGTCCGACGGGCCGACCCGGCCGGGCGGGGAGCGAACCGGGACGACCTCGCCAATCGGCGACCTGCGCGGACCTGCTCCGATATCGTCTAACACGACGCATTCCCTTGACGGGAGCTGTCCAATGGATCTGAACACCGTCACCGAGGTCGTCCGGCGACCGTACGACCGGCCGGGCGCCCACTGGCGCGACGGGGACGCCTGGCTCGCGGGCGGGACGTGGCTGTTCTCCGTCCCCCAGCCCGATCTGCGGCGCCTCGTCGACCTCACCGCCCTCGGCTGGGACGCCCTGACGGTCACCGACGCCGGCCTCGAGATCGGCGCGACGTGCACGATTGCCGAACTGTATGCCTTTGCGCCTCACTGTGACTCGAATGCGGCCTCGCTGATCACCACCAGCTGCGAGGCCTTCCTCTCCTCGTTCAAGGTGTGGCACTCGGCGACGGTGGGCGGCAACATCTGCCTGTCGTTGCCTGCGGGGCCGATGATCACCCTGGCGGTCGCGCTGGACGCGACGTACACGCTGTGGGCGGCCGACGGGTCGCACCGCACCGTCGCGGCGGCCGACTTCGTCACCGGCGACCACCGCAACGTCCTCGGTCCCGGCGAGATCCTGCGCAGCGTCGACGTCCCCGCCGCCGCGCTGCGCAGGCGCCACACCCACCGCCGCTTCACCCTGACCCGGCTGGGCCGCTCGACGCTGTTCACGGTGGGCACCCAGACGCCGGGCACCGACGACCTGACGCTCACCGTCACCGCGGGCACCACCCGTCCGATCCGGCTGATGTTCGACTCGATGCCCGACGCCACCACGCTGCGGCGGAGCCTCGACGCGCTCCCGGACGACGTCTGGTTCGACGACCCGAACGGCGCCCCCGACCACCGTCGGCACCTGGCCCGGCACTTCGCCGAGGAGATCCGTGCCGAACTCGCGGGCACCGGCCCGCCGAGTGAACGGCACGTTCATTCGATTGGATCGAATGAACGCTTCCGTTCATTCGATGGCGGGGCGGGGTCGTGACGTGACGTACACCGTGAACGGGACGGCGTTCGACGAGCAGCCCGAGCCTGCGCAATGCCTGCGGACGTTCCTGCGCGCGCTCGGCCACCACGGCGTCAAGAAGGGCTGCGACGCGGGCGACTGCGGCGCCTGCACGGTGTGGCTCGACGGCGATCCGGTGCACAGCTGCATCACCCCCGCGTTCCGGGCGGAGGGCCGGGCGGTGACGACGATCGAGGGCCTCGGCTCCCCCGGTGACCTGCACCCGATGCAACGGCAGTTCCGCGACGCCCCGGGCTTCCAGTGCGGCTTCTGCACCGCCGGAATGATCATGACCTGCGCGAGCCTCACCGACGCGCAGAAGGCTGACCTGCCACGCGCGCTCAAGGGCAACCTCTGCCGCTGCACCGGCTACCGGGCGATCGAGGACGCCGTGCGCGGGGTCGCCGCTGTCGAGGACCCACTGCCCGGCCGCGCCGTCGGCACCAGCGTCGGCGCCCCGGCCGCCGACGACGTGGTGACGGGCCGCGCCGAGTTCACCATGGACACCGAGATCGACGGCCTGCTGCACCTGAAGGTGCTGCACTCGCCGCACGCGCACGCCCGAGTTGTCTCGGTCGACAGGACCGCCGCGCTCGCGGTGCCCGGCGTGCACCGCGTCTACACCTGGGAGGACGTGCCGCGCAGGCCCTTCACCACCGCGATCCACACCGACCACCTCGTCGATCCCGACGACACCTACATCCTCGACCGCACCGTGCGCTTCGTCGGGCAGCGGGTGGTCGCGGTGCTGGCCGACACCGTCGCGGCCGCCGAGGAGGGCTGCCGCCGGGTGGTCGTCGAGTACGAGCTGCTGCCCGCGGTGTTCGACCCCGAGGCCGCGATGGCCGACGGCGCGCCCGCGCTGCACGGATCGCACGACCCGTTCGTCCGCGATCCCGTGCACAACATCCTGCTCGAACTCCACGGGCAGGTCGGCGACGTCGAGGCCGGTTTCGCCGAGGCCGACGTGATCCACGAGGGCACGTACTCCTCCCCGCGCGTGCAGCACGCGCACCTCGAGACCCACGGGTCGATCGCGTGGATGGAGGACGGCCGCCTGCACGTGCGGACCAGCTCCCAGTCGCCGTCGATCGCCAAGGTCAAGCTGGCCCACCTGTTCGCCCTGCGCCCCGACCAGCTGCGGGTGTTCTGCAAACGGGTCGGCGGCGGGTTCGGCGGCAAGCAGGAGGTGATCTCCGAGGACCTGGCGGCCCTCGCCGCGCTGGACACCGGCCGACCGGTCTGCCTCGAGTTCACCCGCGAGGAGGAGTTCACCACGGCCTCCCCGCGGCACCCGATGACGCTGACCGTCCGGCTCGGCGCGAAGGCCGACGGCACCCTGACGGCGCTGCAGGTCCGCAACGTCTCCAACACCGGCGCCTACGGCAACCACGGCGGCGAGACGCTGTTCGCGGGCGGTGCAGCGGTCTCGATCTACCGCTGTCCCAACAAGAGGTACGACGCCTACTCCGTCTACACGAACACCGTGCCCAGTGGCGCGCTGCGCGGCTACGGCATGACCCAGCCCGCATTCGCGGTGGAGTCCGCCGTGGACGAGCTGGCGGTCGCGCTCGGCATGGACCCGCTCGAGCTGCGACGCCGCAACATCGTGCGCCCCGGCGACTCGCTGGTCGCGTTCGAGGACGGGCCCGACGACGTGGTGTTCGCGGAGGACGGGCTCGGCAGGTGCATCGACCTCGTCGACGAGGCGTTGCGGGCCGACGGGCCCGAACCGCCGGACGGCGACGACTGGCTCGTCGGAACCGGCGCTGCGAGCTCGCTGCACGAGACCGCTCCCCCGACCGAGCACCTCTCCGAGGCGTGGGCAAGCATCGGCGCGGACGGCATCTACGAGCTCGCCGTCGGCACCGTCGAGTTCGGCGAGGGCACCTCCACCGCGCACGTGCAGATCGCGGCGAACCAACTCGGGACGACGCCGTCGCGGATCCGGCTCGTCCAGGCCGACACCGACCGCACGGGATTCGACACCGGCGCGTTCGCCAGCGCGGGCCTGTTCGTGTCCGGCAACGCCGTGCTGCGGGCGACAGAAGCCCTGCGCCAGCGGATCCTCGCCTTCGCCGCCGCGCACACCGGCGTCGACGTCGCCGACTGCGCGATGGACGACGACGTCGTCGTCTGCGGCGGCACCCGCCTGTCGCTGGCCGGACTGGTGGACGCCGCGCGCGGCCGCGGCATCCGGTTCACCGCGGCACGCAAGGCGTACGGATCGCCGCGCAGCGTGGTGTCCAACACGCACGGATTCCGCATCGCCGTGCACCGGGTGACCGGGGAGATCCGGATCCTGCGCAGTGTCCAGGCCACCGACGCGGGGCTGGTGATCAACCCGGCGCAGGTGCGGGGCCAGGTCGAGGGCGGCGTCGCGCAGGGCATCGGCTTCGCGCTGACGGAGAACTTCCACGTCGACGGCTCCGGGGCGATGGTCAACCCGAACCTGCGCAACTACCGCATCCCCACCTACGCCGACGTCCCCCGCACCGAGGTGCTCCTGGTCGACTCGTCGGACTCCGTCGGGCCGATGCGCGCGAAGGGCATGGCGGAGTGCTGCATCAACCCGGTCGCCCCGGCGCTCGCCAACGCCCTCGAGAACGCGACCGGGGTGCGCTTCCGGTCGCTGCCGCTCACCCCGGAACGCATCTACGGCCGACTCGGCGGCGCGCCGGACCACCGCCCGCAGGCGCGACCGTAGGCGGGCGCGATGACGGCCGAGGAACGCACCCGGGACACCGCCACGGTGATCATCGGGCAGCGGGTTCGCCCCGGCTTCGAGTCGGAGTTCAAGGCCTGGCAGGAGGAGATCAACGTCGCCGCGTCGCACTACGCCGGCTTCCTCGGCGCCCAGATCGCCGCGCCCACCGACGTCCAGCCCGACTGGGTGGTGGTCTACCGCTTCGACTCCGTCGCCAACGTGCAGGCCTGGGTCAACAGCGCCACCCGCCAGGCCTGGCTCGACCGGGGGCAGCAGTACCTCGACGGCCCGGCCACCCAGCAGGTCATCACCGGCGGGTCCCGGCCGACCGATCAGCTGGTGACGGTGGTCGTGACCCACCGCGTGGCGCCGGACAACGTCGACGCCTTCCTCGAGTGGCAGAACCGGATGCGGCTGGCGGAGTGCAAGTTCGAGGGCTTCCGCGGCAGCGAACTGTTCCGGCCGATCGAGGGCATCCAGGACGAGTGGACCGCGCTCTACCGATACGACAACGCCTCGAACCTGTTCACCTGGCTCACCTCCGACAAGCGTCGCCTGCTCCTGGCCGAGGGCGAGCGGTTCCACGAGTTCTCCTCCCGCACCGTCGACAACTCCTTCGGCAGCTGGTTCGCGTTCGACGAGAAGGGAAACGAGGCGCCACCGCCGTCCGACATCAAGACCTCCGTCGCCGTCTGGGTGGGCCTCTACCCCACCGTCGTGCTGCTCACCCTCGCGCTGTCGCCGCTGCGGATGCCGCTCTGGCTCGGCCTGCTCGTCGGAAACCTGTTGTCCAGCTTCGCGATGACCTTCGTGACGATGCCGCACTACGTGAACCGGCTGCTCGGGCGGTGGCTTCGGCCGCCGCCGGACGTGCCGGAGTCACGCACGAATCTCCGCGGGACCGTGATCGTCGTGGCGGCAACCACGTTCTGGGCGGTCGTCTTCTACCTGGTCACCAGGCAGTTCTGGACGCTGCCGTGACGACGCGTGAGATCGTGCAGCAGGTCGCCGCCTGGCAGGGGGCCGGAACCGACTGCGCCCTGGCGACGATCGTCTGCGCGAACGGGTCGACCCCCCGTCCGGTCGGCACCGTCATGGCGGTCTCGCGGGACGGCGCGGTGGCAGGCAGCATCTCCGTCGGCTGCGTCGAGAGCGACCTGTTCCACGCCGCCGCCGAGGTGATGGACACCGGTCGGCCCGTCGTCCGCCGATACGCCGTCGGCGACGACGAGTTCGGCGGGGCGGGCCTGATGTGCGGCGGCTCGATGGCGGTGCTCGTGCAACCGGCCGGGCCCGGCGCCCTCCCGGGTCTCGCGCTGGCGGCCGACGCGGTTGCGGCCGGCCTGCCGGTCGCGCTCGGGACGGTGGTCTCGAGCGGCCCGCGCCTGGGCGGGACGGTCGTGGTCACCGCCGACTCCTGCGCCGGGTCGTGCGGCGACCGGATCCTGGACGCCGCGGTGGTGGCCAGGGCGAGGGCGTGCCTCGACGCAGGCGCCGCCACCGTGTGTCTCGATGGGCGCGGCGGGCAATCGGAAATCGTTCTGTCCGTGTTGATCTCGTCGATCATTCCGCCGCCGCGAATGCTGGTGTTCGGGGCCATGGACTTCGCACACGCGCTCACCCGGGCCGCGAAAGCGCTCGGGTACTCGGTGACCCTGTGCGACGCCCGCCCGGTGTTCGCGACCGCGGAGCGGTTCCCCGAGGCCGACGACGTGGTGGTCATGTGGCCGCACCGGTACCTCGGTCAGGCGACGATCGGCCCCACGACGGCGATCTGCGTCCTCACCCATGACCCGAGGTTCGACGTGCCTGCGCTCGCAATCGCGCTGCGGTCCGGCGCAGGCTACGTGGGCGCGATGGGCAGCCGGCGCAGCCACCTCGACCGGGTGGACCGGCTCCGCGCCGCCGGTGTCACCGATGCCGAACTCGCCCGCCTGTCCGCACCGATCGGCCTCGACCTCGGCGCCCGGACCCCGGAGGAGACCGCCGTCTCCATCCTCGCCGAGATCATCGCGCTGCGCCGGGGCGGCTCCGGTAGGCGGCTCGCCGGGCTCACCGGCCCGATCCACGATCGGAGCGCGCCGTGAGCGCGGTGCTGGGCCTGCTCCTCGCCGCGGGCGAGGGCAGGCGATACGGGTCACCCAAAGTTCTGGCACACCAGGGACTCTGGCTCCGGTACGCCGTCGACGCGCTGCGCGACGGCGGCTGCGGACGGGTACTGGTGGCGCTCGGCGCTGCGGACGCGCCGCTGCCCGGCGGCGCCGAGGCCGTGTCCGTCAGCCGCTGGGCCGACGGGATGGGCGAGTCGCTGCGCGCCGGGCTGGCCGCCGCCGCCCGGGTCCCGGATGCGCGGTACCTGGCGGTGCACCTCGTCGACCTGCCGGACGTCGACGGTCGCGTGGTGGCCCGGGTGATCCGGGCCGCCGCCGGGACGCCGAGCGGGATCGCGCGGGCGTTCTTCGGCGACCGCCCCGGCCATCCCGTCGTCGTGTCCCGGCAGCACTGGGTGCCGTTGTGCGCCAGCGCCGCCGGCGACGAGGGCGGCCGGGAGTACCTCGGACGCCAGGGCGAGGCGCTCGTCCGGGTGCAGTGCGAGGACCTCGCCTCGGGGAGGGATCAGGACGTTCACGGGTAGTCAGTCAGCCGACCGAATTGAGGAGCCACCATGACCACGAAGACCATTCGATACGCGAGCCTCGTCCCCATCGCCGCGGCGTCTGTGCTGCTGCTGGCGGGATGCAGCTCGAACGACGACGAGGCTCCCACCTCGACGAGCACCGCCATGACATCGATGTCCATGCCTCCGGGAACGGGCACAGGTACGGCGACGGCTCCGGCGGTCGCCAAGGAACAGGCCGAACAGACCGCGGTCGCCACCGTGCCCGGCGGCACGCTCGTCTCGTCCCAACTCGAGCAGGACGACGGCAGGACGGTGTGGCACGTGCACGTCCGCAACGCCCAGGGCTTGGACTACGACGTGGACGTCGACGCCGCCAGCGGCGCCGTGGTACCGGACGACGACGACCGGAACGACGAGGGCTCGCCGCCGCCTGCCACGCCGAACGCCGGAGTGACGGTCACCAAGGAACAGGCCGAACAGACCGCCGTCGCCACCGTCCCCGGCGGCACCGTCGCCCAGTCCAATCTCGAACAGGAGGACGGAAAGACCGTGTGGCACGTGCACATTCGCAACGCCCAGGGCTGGGACTACGACGTGGACGTCGACGCCGCCAGCGGCGCCGTGGTACCCGACTGAGCCGCGTGGCTCGACCCAGCGGAACGGAGCACTGAAATGGATCACGACCTGATCGACGGCGCCGGGGCGGACCTCGTCACCGTCTGCGACGACTGGTACGCGGCGATCGTCTCCAACGATGCCGACCGGATTGCCGCGTTCATGGCGGACGACTGGGTGATCGTCTCCGAGTCGGGGATCTCACCGAAGTCGCAGTTCCTGGACTACGTCAGATCGGGCGAGCTGACCCATTCCGCCATGGACCGGGCCGGTGGGGCGAGGATCCGGATCTACGGCGGAACCGCGGTGTTCACGGCGAGGGTGACCAACACCGCGCACTACGGCGGCCGACGGTTCGACGCCGACGAATGGACGTCGGACGTGTTCGTCCGACGCGACGGCCGCTGGCTGTGCGTGCTGACCCACATCACGGCGGCTCGGGTGTCGACGGAGGGTGAGCAGTGACAAGACCCATGCGACCTCGACATCTCCCGGAGGCTGACGCCCTGTGCCGCACAGCAGTTCGTCGATCGTTCGTCGCCCGGATCGCGGTATCCGTGGCGGCTCTCACGCTCCCGCTCTGCGCGGCCGCCGCGGCGACGGCGAACCCACCGCCGACGCCGACGGCGTTCCAGGTCCCGATGCGGTTCGTCGTGGGATGCGCGTTCAGCATGTTCCCGTGCTGGAACCTGCCGACACAGACGACCGTGACGCCGACGGCAGCGCCGGGTGCACCCGGCGTGGTGACCTTCGCGGCGGAGCGAGCAGCCCCGTGGTCCTACTGCTTCGACATGACGGTGAACTGGCGGAATCTGACCACCGGTACCGCCGGCACCACCACGCTCCGGATCGTGGAGCGGGACTACACCCGGGACCCCGGACCGGAGGACTGGTGCCGTTACGCCCCCGCGACGGCGGTCACCGGCGGCGGCACGGTCGCCGCGATCGCCGCCGTCGACACGGTCGTCCCCTACGGCATGTGGGGATACAAGTTTCTGGTCAACCCGGGGCTCGGCACCGTTCAGGTCCCCTAACGGCTCGGGACCTGCTCGACCACGTCGCGAATCGCGTCGATCACCAGTTGCGGTGACTCGTTGTGGACGTTGTGGCCGCTGTGGGTGTTCGTGACGTGGCGCGCACCGGGAAACACGGCAGCAAGGCGGTCCTGCGACGCGAGTTGCGCCCGCCAGAACACCTCCGGGTAGTCGGCCGGCGCATCCTCGGGAAGCCGTGCGCGGAAGGCCTCGGCGTCGAACGTGTCGCCGCTGAGCACCACGACCGGCATGGCCGGCACCGGAGCGGCAGCACGGAGCTGGTCGAATGTGGTGACGGGGTCGAACTGTTCGACGTCCTTCCACTGGGCGGTCCGCGATTCGTTGTCTCGCGCACTCAGCTGGAGGAACACCGCGAACTCGTCGGGAGTCAGCTCGCTCTGGAGGAACTCCGAGGTGCCGTCGACGAGGACAAGACCCGACACGTCGTGGGGGTAGGTGCTCGCATAGATCCTCGCGATCGGTCCCCCGAACGACCACCCGGCGAGAACGTACGGACCGGACACCTCGGCGGCCGCCAGCAGCGCATGCAGGTCGGCCGCATCGCCCTCCGGAGTGGTCGGCTGCGGCACCGGCGTGGAGGGCGTGAACTCGTCGTTCGCGCGCGCGGTTCCTGGGCGGTCGTACGAGCAGACCCGGGTGAAGGTGCCGACCTCGGGGTAGACGGCGGAATCGCTCGGCGCGGCCACACCGGACGAATCGGTCACCTCGTGCCAGGTGTCGGCCGCCGCGACGGCGCCGGGCACGAGTACCACCGTCGGAGATCCGGCGCCCCGGCACTCCAGGTACATCTGCCGGCCGCCGCCGATGTCGAATGTCCGGGCAAAGTCCGGCTGGGGCTCGCTGCCGGTCGTCTCGGTCGAACTGTTGCACCCAGCGAGCAGCATCGTGGCAGCGAGAAGAGCACCGACGAAGCGCATCACATCAGCGTGTCACACCGTCGCGGACCGCGGAACGGTGTGCGGCGAACGCCCCTGGGTGATTGGCCCGGAGATTCATCTCTGCGAAGGCGACCGTCCGATCGATCCGGCACTGCCGGGTCTCCGGCTTCTTCTCCGCTGCAATCCATTCCAGAATCAACCGCTTCGACGACGGCGGGAACTTCTCGAAATCTGTCCGGGCCCTCGCCGACAGCTATCGCCGGCTGGGATCCTTCGAAGCCGCCCGTGAACACATCGACGCCGCCCGGGAGCGCTCGTCTGCGCTGTCTCCCGATTCATATGGGAACTCATTCGTGCGGCGATCGACGAGGTGACCACGGCCGTCGAGAACCAGGAGACCGCGGTCCTCGCTTCGGCCCTTCAACGGCTGCGGTCGACGGCGTAGTTGCTGTGGTCAGCAAAATGCAGCGAGACGTTTCAGCAAGCGATGGCGATGGCCGCACGAAATCCGCCTACTTCGCCCGCCTGTAGCGGCTCGGCGGAAGGCCCACCAGGGCGGTGAAATCCCTCGTGAAATGAGCCTGGTCGTACCACCCGTGCTGCAGCGCGAGGTCGGTCAGCGCCCCGTCAAAACCACCGTCGAGGGCTTCGACGACGTCATGCATCCGATAGCGGGCGAGGACCCACTTGGGCCCGACGCCGACGTAGTGCAGGAAGTCGCGCTGCAGCGTCCGAGCCGAGACACCATGCCGTCTCTCGAGGTCGGCCACCGAGAGGATCGACCGGTCCTCGAGCATGTCCGCGACGACTCGCAGCACCCGGTGATAGCGGGCGTCCTGGGCCGCTCGTTCCGGGAACCCGTCCTCGACCGCGCCCGTGCCCGCCTCGACATCACCCGCCAGGTCCAGGGCCGCGAGCGCCGCCACGATCGCCTCGGACACGATCGGCCCGGCGCCCAGGGTGCGATTGGTCCAGGCCTTCGCCGACTGACCGGTGAGCGCCGCCAGCCCTCCCGGTCGGAACCGAAGCCCCGCGACCCGCCCGCTCCCCCGGATCTCCACGTCGAACCGCCGCGTCACGACGCCGGTCACAACGACCTCTTCGCCGGCGAGTTCGGGCCGCGGGTGGTCGCCGCGCTCTACCGTGAGCGAGCAGGTCGGGTGTGGCAGGACCTCGCTAGCGAACGACGCCCCCTCGGGCAGGTCCCAGCGCAGGGACCAGTAGTTCTCCACCCAGTGCGACACCCGGGGCGACGCGGGCCAGCGCCGAAGCTGGACGTGCTCCGCCAACCGCTCCGGTCGCAGGATCCCTGCGAACGTCGCCGTCGGTGCCGCAACAGGCGGTTGTGGCGGGTTTGTCCTATCGGGCACCCACCCAGCCTAGGCACGCTGGGTGACACGCAACCGATCCGACGAAGGAGCCCTTCACATGGCCGTCGCCACCCTCAAGATGCTCACCCTCGACAGCTCCGGCGCGAGCCGCGACGCCGCCTTCTGGTCGGCCGTCCTGGGCTGGGACGTCGCCGTCGAAGGCGACGGCTACGCGATGCTCACCGGCCCCGACCACGCCCTCGGTTTCGGCACCGTCCCCGACCACCGGGCCCCGGGCTGGCCCAACGAGAACGGCACGAAGCAGTTCCACCTCGACCTCGCCGTCGACGACCTCGACGCTGCCGTAGCCGAGTGCGTCAAACTCGGCGCGACCCTGCCCGACGAGCAGCCCGGCGAGACCTGGCGCGTCCTCCTCGACCCGAGCGGACACCCGTTCTGTCTCACCAAGGCCGAGAACTGGGGCTGAGCGGGCGTCAACTACTCGCGACCGCTCACCCCGCTCGCCGCAGTGCCGGCACCGCTCGGCTAGCACCTGTGCCAGTACTCGTCTGCAGGAAACAGCACTCGGGTCCGATCGGCCGTCCGCGAGATCGGGCAGCGACTGTGGTGCCGCGACACCACTGCCGGCGGACCGGTCCCGTACTCCGGGTCGTCCGCCAGCCACCGCGCCGCCACGCTCGCAGGTAGCGTGCACGCCACCCCGAGACGGTCGCATGGGCTACAGCCTTTCCGTTCACCATGTCGTGAAGTGGAGGCATGACCACTGCTTCGACCTTTCGGCCATCGGCAACCGTCCTCGATTCGTCCGTGCGCGCACGTGGGGTTCTCTGGTTCCTCGTTCTCGCGTTCGGGGCTTCCTGGATTCCGTGGGCAGTCGTGTGGGCCGCCGGCTACTCGCTCGACGACCCAGTCGTCCAACTGCTCACCGCCGCGTTCGTGCCCGCCGTCGCCGCGATCGTCACCCGCCGGTGGATCACTCGCGAAGGGTTCTCCGATGCGGGGCTGAGGCCCCGACTGCGTGGGGCGTGGTCGTCGTACCTGATCGCCGCGCTGCTTCCGGTAGTGGTTCTCGCGGTCGCGTTGGCAGTGGCCGCGGTGACGGGCGTGTGGGACGTCGCGGCGTGGAACTTCGGGCGGGACGACCTGACCTTCGTGGCGATCGCGGTGGTGGTCCCAATTGTGGCTGCGCCCGTGTTCTGGGGAGAGGAGTTCGGCTGGACCGCTTACCTGCGGGATCGTCTCGTTCCGGGCAGGCCGTTCGCAACGACGGTCGCGACCGGCCTGATCTGGGGTGTGTGGCACTGGCCGCTGCCCTGGGTGGGGTACTTCGGCGCCGGCGGTACCGCCACCGATGCGGTCGTGGCGATGCTGATGTGGCTTCCGTTGTCGGTGCTGCTGGAATTCGTGATCGGTTGGCTGTGGAGTCGAAGTGGGTCCGTGTGGCCGCCCGCAATCCTGCACGGCGGCAGCAACCTCGTCGTGGCCGTCGGTCTCGAGCGTTTCGTGGATCCCGGTGCCAACGCGAGTGCCATTACGCTTCTCATGTGCGCCGCCTACGTTCCCGTCGTCCTCCTCATCGTCGGGACGACGCGGGTCCGTCGGCGTGCGACGATCGGGGCCGAGCAGTGAGGGGTGGCGTGTCGGCGGCACTGCGGTCTGGTCCTCGGTACCTCCGCACCGTGTGGCCCTGGCGGTCGTTGGCCTGCCTCGCCACCGCGGGCGTCCTCTCGGTTGCCACCGTGATCGGCATCCTCCCTGTCGTGCTGTTGGGCATGACGCGTCGACTGCGGACGGCGTTGTGGGAACCGATGCTTCGCGCGCACAGCGCGCGACTGCGGCTGGTCGATCGGTCGATCGCTGACCGTGTGGACGCCGAGGTCACGGCGTCCGCGAACGAGGAGCGACTGCCGACGATGCGGCATGTCGCGTACGTCCTCGGTGCGACGATCTCCGGCGGCGTCGCCACCCTCCTGGCGATCTTCGGCGTCACGATCGTGGGGATGCTTCTGGCCGCGCCCGTGGTCATCCGCGACGACCACTTCGACCTCGGCGCATGGACTGTCGAAACCAGTTCGGGTGCCTGGGGTCTGGCCCTGGCCGGGGCGGTCGGCGCGGCGCTGCTGTTGGTGGCCGGCGGCGCCTGGGCCACGTTCGAGGCGTCGATGGCCCGTCGCCTCCTCGGGTCCGATGCCGATCCGTGGCGTCTCGAAGCGGCCCGCCTCGAGACGACCCGTTCCGCACTACTCGACGCAGAGGGCTCGGAGCGGACGCTCCTGGAATCGGAATTGCACGACCGGGTACAGCACCGACTGGTTGCGCTGTCGATGAACCTCGGACTGGCCGAAGCAGCCGACTCGGACGGGCCGACGGGCCTGCTCGCCGCCGATGCTCACCGGCAGGTGGACGAGACGCTCGCGGAGTTGCGGGCCGTGCTGCGCGGCTACTCGCCGCGGGCATTGATCGAGCGGGGCCTCGCCCCCGCGCTGACGGATCTGGTGGCAGACTTCCCGCTCGAGGTGACCATCGCGCTCGACGGTGTCACCGGCGCGAGGGAACGACTGTCGCCTCCGGTCGAGCACATGTCCTACGTGCTGGTGTCCGAGACGCTGACGAACGCCGTGCGACACACACAGACTCGACATGTCGCCGTTCAGGGTGACCGCGTCGGGGACATGTGGCTGTTGACCGTCACCGACGACGGCGCGGGCGGCGCACACATCACTGCCGGTGGCGGCCTCGACAGACTGCGTAGTCGTGTCGGCGCTCTCGACGGAAACCTTTCTGTGACAAGTCCTGTCGGGGGTCCCACGACAATTCGGATGGAGTGTCCGGTGTGAGTCCGACCGAACGGCCGCTGCGGATCGTGCTCGCAGAGGACAGCCCACTGCTTCGGGCCGGCGTGGAGAGTGTGCTGGCGTCCGCCGGACACGTGGTGTGCGCGGGTGTGGCGGATGCGCAGGGGCTCCTCCACGCGTGGGAGGCGCACCGACCGGACCTCGTGGTGACCGATGTCCGGATGCCGCCGACCAACACCGATGACGGACTACGCGCGGCGGCGGCACTCCGCCAGCGCGATCCGGACCTCCCGATCGTCGTACTGTCCCAATACGTCTCGGTCGCCTATCTCGACGAGTTGCTCGGCGACGACACCGCACGGGGCGGCGTGGGATACCTCCTGAAGGAGCGCGTCGGACATGTCCGTCAGTTTCTCGACGCCGTCGATCGGGTTGCTCGTGGTGAGACCATCGTCGATCCCGACGTCGTCCGGGCCCTCGTCAAGGCCGCCCGCAGCCGCACGCCGCTGGCGGTTCTCACAGACCGCGAGCGGGAGGTCCTCTCACTGGTTGCCGAGGGACTCACCAACCCCCTTATCGCGCAGCGGTTGACGGTGTCCGAAGCCGCCGTGCGCAAGCACGTCGGGTCCATCTTCTCGAAGTTGCCGCTGCAGGACGGTGACAGACGGGTGCAGGCGACGCTCATCTACCTACGGTCGCTGGGCTGACGAAGAGCGGCGCGGCCGGTCAACGCCGACCTGAGCCTTCCCCCGTTGACGCAGTCCTTGGACGAATTGACGAGCGAGCTGTCCCAGCCCGAAGTGACCGCAATCGGGTTGCGCAGCGATGCCGACCGCCTCGTCGCTGCCGTGCGCGTGTTCCTCCCGTCGACCGATTCGCATACGGCTGAGTTGAGCAGGCTGGTCGTGGCCCCGGATGCGCAGGGGCGAGGGTTGTGCAGTCGGTTGCTCGAACTCGTGCGCTGAGCGCTGCGAAAGAGCTCTTCTCTCCCACGCATTCCCGCATCTGAGCTGGCTCTTCGCCTCCCGCCACTCTGCGTAGGGCACTGACTGGATTACTCGACTGGCACAACGATTCACATCGTGCGCCGCCACCGTGCCGTGAGCACAGAACCTCAACTCGTCGGGACGCTACCGACCGCCCAGCGGAACCGATCCAACCGCTGCAAATGGCGAAGGAAGCGCACCCACCGCCGTCGGCACCACCGTCGTCGCCTGCGGATCCGCCCGGCCCAGCTCGATCTTGCGCACCTCGGCGCCACCCGCACCCCCGCCACTGACCAGTAGGTCCGCGCCGGTGGTGGTGCTGGTGGTGGCCACCTGCACGCCGCCACCCGCGAACGGCTCGAACGAGGCGATCTGCCGGAAGTCCACCGTGCCCGAGTGGTGGTCCGGGCTCTCGGTGTACATCCCCGGTTCGCCGTCGAGGCGCGACCCGCTCGAGAACGCCCGGACCGTGCCCGCCCCGCCGGCCATGCCGGTGACGATGCTCTTCGCGCCGCCCTCGGCGCCGGCCACCCAACCCGTCGCGAGCGAGACACCCCCGGTGTACCCCTCGTCGAAGGCCAGGAACTCCGACGTCACCGTCGGCTCCCCCGGGCCGCCGCCACCGATCACCGGCCCGCCGTGTGAGCCGTGCCCGCCCCTCGCCGACGCGGCCGCGGTCGGCTGGAACAGGTCGTACCGAAACGTCTTCACCCGCGGCGCCTCCCCCGGCCCCGGCGCCGTGACGATGCTCGCCCGGCCCGAGACGGTGTCCACCAAACCGGTGGCGAGGGTGACCCCGGCCGCGGACCCGGGGTAGGGCGCGAAGCTCGCGAACACGTCCGGCGCCGTTCCATGCTCCGCCTGCAGCGTCGAGGAGAACACCTTCACCTGCGACGGGGTTCCGGGGCCTGCCCCCACGATGATGTTGTCGGCCAGGGAATTTCCGTCGATGTCGGCGCCGGCGACGCTCACCCCGCCGCGGAGGTCCTCGTCGAACGGCGCGAACCGCGCCAGCTCGGCGGTGAACGGCCCGTCGTCGCGATCGGCGCCGTCGTAGACGGCCACCTCCGGCGAGGCACCCGCACCGGTCCCGGCCACCAGGTCGAGCACCATGTCGCCGTTGACGTCGGCCATCGCCACCGCCGGGGTTCCCTCGAAGGACGGGAACGGCACGACGGCCGCAATCACCCTGTCGCCGTTGCCGTCGTGCACCCGCACCGTCGCGGGGGTGCCCGCCGACCCCGGCACCGCGACCGCGTACGTGGACACCTCCGGGATCACGCTGACGAGCGCCATCAGCCCGTTGTCCTCGTGGTTGAGGCGGTGACAGTGGATCACGAAGGTGCCGGTGTACTCGGTGAACTTGGTGCGCAGCGTCACCGAGGCCGGCTCGAGGGCGGCCTCGTTCTCGTCGGTAACCGGCGCGGGCACGTTCACGTTGTCCATCCCCCACGGCTGCACGCCGGTCCTGGTGCCCGCCACCGGGTCCACAATCTCCATCACCTGAAAGTCGTTGACGTGGATGTGCATCGGATGCTCGTCGTTGTTGAGGTTGGTGATCGTCCACTCCTCCACCGAATTCAGCCTCGGCTGGATCAGCGGGATGTTCGGGAAGGTGTTGTCGTCGAACTCGTAGGTGAAGGCCTTCGGGTCGCTCTTGCTGGCCTTGTCGTTGCCGAAGCCGCCCGAGACCGTCAGCGTGCGCTTGACGTCCGGAGTCATCACCGAGGTGTCGACGAAAGACGTGTAGGCGCCCAAGTTCTGGCCGAGCTCGAAGGCCGTCGTCCGCCCCTGGCCGCCGCCGGGGGTCGCGCGCAGCAATGTCTGGGTGGGGAAGGTGAAGAAGCCGTCGGCGTAGCTGATCACCGACGGGTCCACGATCACCGTGCCCAGCACCGCGGGCGGGTTGTCGGTGCCGTCGTTGGTGTAGAGCACGCCCGGATTGGTGACGGGCTCGGCCCCCTCCAGCGGCGGGATGTCGAGGACGAGATCGCCGGTCTTCGGCATCGTCACCGCGATCGCGAACCTCGACCCGGGCGGGACGACGAGCCGGGTGCCGTCGCCGCCGACCGGCGGCTCGACCCGCGTGAAGGGGTTGCCGTCCTGCCCGACGATCGCGAACGTGGGGTGCTTCCCGGTGGCCGTCTCGGTCAGACGCAGTGGCAGGTAGGCGAAGTCGCTGACGTTCGCGAGCACCCAGATCTCCGTCTGGCCGGGGTCGAGTTCCAGCTCCGGCTGGAACTGTCCGTTGACCGTGTACTGCACGTCGCGCTCGTTCTCGGGCAGCGACGGGTCCGCCGGGACGGTCGTCGAGTCACTGGTGAAGGTCTGCAGGTTGCCCGGCACGAACTGGTTCTGCCCGCGGTGGTTGGCCGGCGAGAGCGGCCCGCTGTACCAGTTGGTGACGTACCGGGAGCCGGGTGTCGTCTCCGCGAAGTTCACCGGGGCCAGGCTCGGCCGGTAGCTGCCGTCGGCGAGCTGCGAGCCCGTCGGCGGCGCCAGCGTGCTCACGTACTGCGGCCAGTTCGGGTCGTTGAGCTGGTGGCCGCCGCCCCTGCGGTCGAAGACGAAGTTGTACTGCAGCGCCATGTCGCGGATCGGGATGTCGTGCTGCGTGACCAGCGGCAGGTTGCCGTCGGGCCGCCCGATCTCGAGGAGGCCCGCGAGCCCGGCGTACGTCTGCTGGGCGGTGAGGGTGTGGCGGTGACTGTGGTACCAGTACATGCCGTTGGGCATGTCCGTCGGCACCGCGTAGTCGTAGACGTTGCCCATCCCGGCCGGAATGTCGAGCAAGACGTTGTCGGCGTTGCCGTCGGGGCTCACGTGCAGCCCGTGGGTGTGCAGGTTCAACGGCGCGGACGCCAGCGGCGGCGGGTAGACCGGCACCTCGCCACCTGCGGGGGTGAACGCCGGGTCGTAGAAGTCCTCGATCGTCAGGTCCTGCAGATCGTTGTCGTAGTGGATGATCAGGCGCTCGCCCGGGTCCACCCGCAACGTCGGCGCGGGATAGACGTCGGAGCCCCTCGTCGAGCCGTCCGACGCCGTGCCCCGGATCACCTCGTACCCGAAGAGCAGGAAGTTCGAGACCGGCGCCGCCGCCGTGTCCAGAGCGACCGTGCCCTGGTGGGCCGACAGGCGCACCTCGAGCACGCCGTCACTGCTCGACAGCCGAACCGGCTCCCGGTACCCGACCGGGGTTCCGTCGGCGCCGAAGTGTCCGCCCGGCCCCGTCGATACCGCGGTGCATCCCGCCAGGACCAGCAGCAACGACGCCACCAGCGACGCGATGACAACTGTCGGCCTGTTGCGATTGACGACCATGGTCGCTGCCCCGTTCGGCGGATACTGCATCCGCCGGCGCGCGTGCGGCGGCGCCTTCGAAGCATAGATCCTCGATCGGCGGGGCGGCGGTGACGACCGTCCGGAATTCGACGCGCGAGCACCGCGCCACCCGCCCACCGGACGCGGGAAAGACTAGCGTGAGCTCCATGAGCACCTCAGAAATTGCCACGGTCCTCGCGTGGCACGACGCGCTGAACGACTCCGACCTCGACACCCTCCTCGCCCTGTCCAGTGACGACGTGGAGATCGGCGACCCGACCGGCGCCCGCCAGGGGCTGGCCGCGTTGCGGGACTGGGCATCGACCGCGGGGCTGACCCTGAACCCGGGGCGGATGTTCGTCCACGAGGGCGTGGTGGTTGTCGAGGAGGAGGCCACCCTCGCCTCCGCCCCCGACGTGAAGTCGACGTCGGCGGCCGCCTTCCGGGTGGTGCACGACCAGGTGACCTCGATGTTCCACCACGACGACCTCGAATCTGCCTTCGCCGCAACCGACCTCAGCGAGCAGGACGCGGTGACCTGACGTGTGGGCGTGGCGCCCGAGGGACGCGTTCGCCTGGCTGAACCGCCTGATCGGCGAGGAACGGTCGGTGATCGACGCGCCGACCGCCGCACCCGCGCCGCTGCAGCCGATCGACCTCACCGAGGACGCCCGGGTCGCCGAGGTGCTCGACATCGCGGTGCGCTCGGGCGAGGTGCTGCTGGCGTCGGGCACCTCCGCGGTCGACACCGCCGCGCAGGTGCAGTTCGTCGCCGCGACCTACGGCCTGGCGCGCTGCGACGTCGACGTCACCTACAACTCGATCCGCATCAGCGCCTATCGCGGCCCGACGATGCCGCCCGCCACCACCATGCGCATCGTGCACTACCGGTCCCTCGACTTCACCCGGCTCGCCGCGGTCGACCGGCTGACCCGGCGCCTGCGAACCGAGGCCGTCGGCCCCGGCGAGGCGCACGACACGCTCGTCGCGATCAACGAGGCCCCACACCCCTACAACCGATGGACGGCGACCTTCGCCTGGGCGTCGATGGCGGCCTCGGCGGCGGTGCTCCTCGGCGGCGGCGTGCTGGTCGCGATCGTCAGCTTCTTCACGACGATGGTCATCGACCGCACCAACCGACGACTCAACTCGATCGGGCTGCCGTTCTTCTACCAGCACGTTGTCGGCGGGCTGATCGCCGCCGCGCCGGCGAGCCTGCTCTACACCTTCCGCGACGCACTGGGCATCAGCATCCGGCCGTCGCTGGTCATCGCGGCGGGGATGATCGTGCTGCTGTCGGGGCTGTCGCTGGTCGGTTCCGTGCAGGACGCCATCACCGGTGCACCGATCACCGCGGCCGCCCGCTTCTTCGAGGTGGTGATGATGACCGGTGGCATCATCGCGGGCGTCGCGCTCTCGTTGCGGGTCGCCTCGGCGCTGGGGTCCACGCTGCCCAGCACCACCCCTGCGGAGGCGCCTGCATTCGCGCAGATCTCGATCCGGGTGGTCGCGGGCGCCTTCACCTCGCTGTTCTTCGCGGTGGCCTGCTACGCGGAACGTCGGGCGCTCACCGCCGCCGGGATCGGCGGCGCCGTGGGCATCGCGGTGTACTCGGCAACCCAGTACTACGGAATGGGGCCGGTCGTCGGCTCGGCGATTGCGGCGACGGTGGTGGGATTCGGTGGCGGCCTGATGGCCAGGCGGGCGTTGACACCGCCGCAGGTGGTCGCGGTCGCGGGCATCACGCCACTGCTGCCCGGACTCTCGCTGTACCGGGGTCTGTACTCGCTGCTGCAGAACCAGTTGTTGCTGGGACTGAGCGCGCTGCTGTCCGCGTTCGCCATCGGGGTGGCCCTCGCGTCCGGCGTCACGCTCGGCGAATGGGGGGCACGGACACTTCGTCGGCCGCGGATTCTCCGACGGACCGGTTCACTCCGGCGCCCGACGCTGCGTCGCCACAGGTCGGGCGGCCAGGAGTGGCCGAACGATCAAGCTCGCTAGCTGTTGCCGGCGGCCTTGTCCTTCTCCATGGCCTCACGCAGACTCTTCGGCCGCATGTCGGTCCAGTTCTTCTCCACGTACTCGACGCAGGCCTGACGACTCTCCTCGCCGAACACGACGCGCCAGCCCTGCGGCACGTCAGAGAAGGTCGGCCACAGCGAATGCTGGTCCTCGTCGTTCACGAGGACGTAGAAACGGCCGTCTTCGTCGTCAAAGGGGTTGGTGCTCATCTGGCCTCGCTTGTCGCAAACTCGTTCTTCGAATTTTCCACCCGCGTGGAAAGCTTGACACTATCAAGACTGCCGCGTTCCGATCGGTTTTGCAGCAGAGAAGTGAGAATCTCCCCGGCGCGTACGGCCACGTTGGACAGCAGCGACGCGGTCAGGCCGTGCGTCTTCTCCGTGCCGCCCTGGAGGTAGATGCCGCCGCTCACCTCGGGCGCGGTCACCAGCCGGTAGTCGCGGTCCACCTCGGTCACCGCGTCGTCCGCCGGGGCCAGGTCGCCGAGCAGGCTGCTGAGCGGGGTCGGCGTGAATCCCGTCGCCAGCACCACCGCGTCGCACATCAGGGTATCGGTGAGGTTGTCGAGCCGGCTCCGGACGCGCACCTCGATGCCGTCGTCACCGTCCGTCACCTGCGTGATCTCCGCTGCCCGGCGCATGAACAGCCGCCGTGGCCCACGGACCATCTCCTGGTACTCGGTGGTGTACAGCTCGTTGATCAGCTCGATGTCGACCACCGAGTAGTTGGTGCTGCGGTGCAGGTCGAGCAGCCGCTCGCGTTCCGTGCGCTCCGCGCCGTGCAACTCGTCGACGGTGGACGGGTCGAAGATCCGGTTTGCGTACGGGCTGTCGTCCGCCGGGCTGTAGCCGTAGCGGGAGAACACGCTGTGCACCTCGGCCTGCGGGTAGTTCCGGTGCAGGTACTGCACCACCTCTGCCGCACTCTGCCCGGCGCCGAGCACCACGAAACGCTGGTGGACCAGCTCGGGCAGCTCCTCGATCCGGAACAGGAACTGATGGTTGTGGAAGCAGCGCGTCGACGGGGTGGCCCAGTCCGGTATCCGCTCCTGCAGCCCCGCACCGACGGCCAGGTTACGGGCGCGCACTGTCTGCCCGTCCGCGGTCTGGACCTCGAACTCGTCGACGGCACCGTCCGGTCCGGACACCCCGGCGACCCGGGTGACCGGCGACCCGTAGCGCACGTCCGCGTCGACCCGCTCGGCCGCCCACTGCAGGTAGTCGTTGAACTCGTGCCGGGCCGGGAAGAAGGTCTGGTGGTTGACGAAGTCGACCAGCCGGCCCTTGTCGAACAGGTAGGAGAAGAAACTGAAGGTGCTCGCCGGGTTCCGGAAGGTCACCAGGTCCTTGGGGAAGGCGATCTGCATGGTGGCACCGTCGAGCAGCATGCCCGGGTGCCAGCGGAAGGTGTCCTGCCGCTCGAGGAAACGCGCCTCCACCCGCTCGCCCGGGGCACACACCCTGTTGTGTTCCTCGATGGCGATGGCCAGGGCGAGGTTGGACGGGCCGAACCCGACGCCGACCAGGTCGAGCGACTGCGAACGGTCACCCTCGGCGTGTGTCGATTCCATGGCGGTCATCCATCCTCGCCGGAACGGCCGGCGGCTGCGGTAGGTGCAGGAGAGCGTGCGGACCAGGCAATCGATCCGTGCCGAATAGTAGCGCAGCCTACCCTAAATCGAAACGCCCACCCGGTCACTCCCCTGCCCTCCCGACCCGCAGACCCTCGTCCTCGCACACCGCCGCCAGCAGCGCCGCCAGTCGGTCGGCGAGTTCCGCCGCCACCGCGGGCTCGAGCACGTCGGTGCGGTAGCCGAGGAAGGCGTGCACCGGACCCGGCCCGACCGGCTCGTAGAAGCTCAGCGTCAGGTCCGCGGCCGGCACCCCCACCGGCACCGGGAGCAGCGCCCCGAACGCGTCGTCGACGGCGCCGAGGTCGGCCTGTTCGTGGTGCACCACCAGCACCTGCGGCCGCAGCACCTCGCCGCCGAGGTCCGCCGCCACGGCGGCGAACCCGATGTCCTGATGGTCCAGGGCCGCCAGGTTCGACGCCCGGACCCGGCCCAGCAGTTCCGCGAAGGTCGGCCCGCCCGAGGTGTCCGTGCGCAGCACGACGGTGTTGAAGAAGCAGCCGACGAGTCCGCCCAGCGCTTCCTCCGCCCGGCCGGCGACCAGCGATCCCATCGGGAGGTCCTCGCCCACACCGGATTCGGTGAGCACCGCCGCCAGCGCCGACTGCAGGACCATGAACATCGACGTCCCGGTCCGGCGCGCCAGCGCGTCGATCCCGACGTGCAGGTCCGCATCGATCGGCAGGGCCACCAGGTCGCCCCCGGCGGGACGCGTCGGCCGCTCCCCCGGCAGGTTCAGCCGCTGCGGGATGCCGTCCAGCCGCTCGCGCCAGTAGCTCAGTTGCGTTGCCTGCCTGCTGGACTCGTCATCGGCATCGCCGAGCACCCGGCCCGTCCAGGTGACGTAGTCCGCGTAGCCGACCGGCAGCGCGGGCAGTTCCGGTTCGGCGCCGGCGAGCAGCGAGAGGTAGCCCGCCAGCAGCTCGCCGAGCAGCGGCACCACCGACCACTCGTCGACGGCCAGGTAGTGCATCGCCAGCAGCAACGCCTGCCTGCCGTCGGCCGTCTCGAGCAGCGTCACCCGCAGCGGTGCGTCCGCGTCCAGGTCCATCGGCCGCTGCGCGAGCTCGAAGACCTGCGCCGCGAGGTCGCCGTCCCCGACGTCGACGCGCTCGAGACGCGGACCCGAAACCGGGACGCCCCGGACCACGTCGCCGTCGACGACGAACGCCGTGCGCAGCGGCTCGTGCCGGGACACCACCAGCTCCAGCGCCCGCGCCAGCACCGCCGCGTCGACGGGCCGCTCCGGGTAGAGCGAGAGCGCATGGCTGGCCACACCGGAGTCCCGGTACGCCGACCACTGGTGACGCTGCACCGGTGCCAGCTCCCCCTGGACGTCCGACGCGGCACCCACCCGCGCCGTCAGGGCAGGCCGGTCACCGTCCGCGGTGACCGTCAGCGCCGCCAACTCGGCCACGGTCGGCGCCTCGAACACCTCCCGGATGCTCAGTTGCGCACCGAGTTCCGTGCGCACCCGGCCCACCAGCTGCATCGACGCCATCGAATGGCCGCCGAGGTCGAAGAAGCTGTCGTGCACGCCGACCGACGGCAGGCCCAGGATCTCCGCGAACAGCCCCGCGATCACCGCCTCACGGTCGGTGCGCGGCGCCACGTCGCCGGTCAGCTCCGACCAGTCCGGCGCGGGCAGCGCCTTGCGGTCCAGCTTCCCGTTCGGGGTCAGCGGCAGCGGCCCGTCGAGCACCACCACCACGGACGGCACCATGTAGTCCGGCAGCGACGCCGCCACGTGGGCGCGGACCGCCGCCGGCTCGACGGCCGCGCCGTCGAGCGGGACCACGTACCCGATCAGTCGGGCGATCGCCCCGTCCCGGTCGGTGACGACGGCGGACTGGTTGACGCCCGGGCTGTCCGCGAGCGCGGCGACGATCTCGCCGAGTTCGATGCGGAAGCCCCGGATCTTCACCTGGTCGTCGACGCGGCCGAGGAAGTCGATGTTGCCGTCCGTACGCCAGCGCGCCAGGTCGCCGGTGCGGTACATCCGTCCGGGCCCGAAGGGGTTGGCGACGAAGCGACCCGCCGTCAGCGCGGGCTTGCCGAGGTACCCGCGGGCCAGGCCGCGACCGGCGATGTACAGCTCGCCCGCGACGCCGACGGGCACCGGCCGCAGCCGCGAGTCGAGGACGAACGCCTGCTCGTTGGGGTCCGGGATGCCGATCGGCACGGCCTGGTTCCAGCCCGGCTTCGCCTGCCAGAGCGTGTTGTTCACCGTCGCCTCGGTCAGGCCGTAGGCGGCGAGCAGGTTCAGCCGCTCCGCCCACCGACCGATCAGGTCCGGCGGCACGGTCTCGGTGCCGACCAGCACCGTGCAGCCCTCGGGCACCAGGGCGCCCGGCGGCAGTGCCGCCATCAGCGACGGCGGGACGATCGCGTGGGTCACCGCGTGCTCGTGCATGAAGTCGGTGAGCTCCGGGCCCGCGACCCGGGACCGGTCCGGCACGATCACCAGGCGTGAGCCGGTGCACAGGGCCATCGACAGTTCGAACACCGCGACGTCGAAACCGACCGAGGCGAACTGCAGCACGGTCGAGCCCGGGACCAGTTTCATCCGGTCCTCGGCGGTGGCGACCAGGCTGGAGATGCCCTCGTGCGAGACCACCACGCCCTTCGGCCGACCCGTGGATCCGGAGGTGTAGATGACGTAGGCGGCGTGGTCGATGCCCGCGGGCACCGCGGCTACCGGCTTCGATGCCGAGGCCAGTTCCGCTGCCGTCCCCGGATCGTCGAGCAGCACCCGGGCCAGGCCGGGCGCCTCCTCGATCCGCGCGGACTCCGCGGCGGTGCTCAGCAGCACGCCCGCGGCCGAGTCGACCAGCATGTACGAGATCCGGTCGGCGGGGTGGCTCAGGTCCAGGGGCAGGTACGCGGCCCCCAGCTTGAGCACCGCCAGCACCGAGGCGACCATGTCCACCGAACGCGGAACCGCGAGGCCCACCACCGATTCCGCGCCGACGCCGCGGCCGGCGAGCACCGCGGCGATCCGGTCGGACCGCTCGTCGAGCTCGGCGTAGGTCAGGCTGCCGTGCTCGTCCAGCGCGGCCGTCGCGTCCGGGGTTGCCGCCACCCAGCGCGCGAAGGAGGCGTCGAGGGTCTCCTCCGGCACCTCCCGGCCGGTGTCGTTGAACTCCACCAGCACCAGCTCGCGCTCGCCCGGCAGGAACACGTCCACCGCGCCGATCTGGGTCGACGGATCCTGCGCGACGGCGTCGAGCAACGCCAGCTGTCGGCGGGCGATCGCGTCGGCTGTGGACCGGTCGAACAGGTCGGTGCCGTACTCCAGGCGCAGCGTGATCCTGCCGTCGTCGTCGCCCGACCCCCCTGCCGCGGGCAGGAACTCGGTGAAGTTGAACACCAGGTCGAACTTCGCGGTCCGCTCCTGCAGCGGCACCGGCTCCAGCGTCAGGCCACCCAGCTCGGTGATGTCGGCGGCCCGGCTGTGGTAGCCGACCATCACCTGGAACAGCGGGTTCCGTGCCAGCGTGCGGGCCGGGTTCAGGCGCTCCACAACGGATTCGAACGGGACGTCGGCGTGGGTGAACGCCGCGAGGTCGAGCTCGCGGACCCGGCCCAGCAGCTCGCCGAAGGTCGGGTTGCCGCTCACGTCGGTGCGCAGCACCAGGGTGTTGACGAAGAAGCCGACCAGCTCGTCGAGGCCCTGCTCGGTGCGCCCGGCGATCGGGGCGCCGAGCGGCAGGTCCTCGCCCGCACCGATTCTGTTGAGCAGCGCGGCGGCGGCCGCGTGCAGCACCATGAACATGCTGGCGCCCGAACGGGCGGCCAGCGTCCGCAGTGCCGCGGTGGTGCCGGGGTCCAGGTCCAGTTCGACGGCGCCGCCGGCGAAGCTCGGCCGCGCGGGCCGGGCCCGGTCGGTGGGCAGCGTCAGCTCCTCCGGCGCTCCGGCGAGCGTCCGCTCCCAGTACGAGAGCTGGGTGCTCAGCACCGACTCCGGGTCCGTGGCGTCGCCGAGCAGTTCGCGCTGCCACAGCGTGTAGTCGGCGTACTGCACCGCGAGCGGCTCCCACTGCGGGGCCTGACCGTGTGCCCGGGAACCGTAGGCGAGCATCAGGTCTCGCAGGAACGGCCGGTCCGACCACTCGTCGGTGGCGATGTGGTGCAGCACCAGCGCCAGGACGTGATCGTCCGTATCCAGCCGGATCACGGTGCCGCGCACCGGGATCTCGCGGGTCAGGTCGAACGGCCGCAGCACCGCGCCGCGGACCAGGTCCGCGACCTCGGCCTCGGTTCCGTCGAGCACCGTCAGCTCCGGGGTCGCCTCGTCGAGGACCCGCTGCACGAGCAGCCCGTCGACCTCGCCGAAGACCGTCCGCAGCGACTCGTGCCTGCCGACCACGTCGGCGAGGGCGGCCGCGAACAGGGCGGTGTCGAGTTCGCCCCGCAGTCGCAGCACGATCGGGAAGTTGTAGGCGGCCCCGGCGGGCACGCCGTCCGGGGACACCGAGTCCGCCTCGATCTGCTGGATCAGCCAGAGCCGCTGCTGCGCGGAGGACATCGGCAGGTGCGCCGGCCGGACCGCGGGGGCCAGCACCGGGCGGACCGCGTCGCCGCGGGCGCGGACCCGCTCGGCGAGCTCGGCGACCGTTGGCGCCTCGAACAGGTCGCGCATGGACAGCTCGGTGGACAGGGCGGTGCGGGCCCGGCTGATCAGCCGGGTCGCGAGCAGCGAGTGCCCGCCGAGGTCGAAGAAGCTGTCCTCGACACCGAGTTCGGCGACGTCGAGCACCTCACCGAACAGCGCGCACAGCACCTCCTCGACGTGGTCGGCCGGCGGGCGCGAGGCCCCCGACCCGACCGCCTCGGGTACCGGCGGCAGCGCGCGCACGTCGAGCTTGCCGTTCACCGTCATCGGCAGGGTCTCGGTCGGCACGAACGCCGCGGGCACCATGTAGTCCGGCAGGCAGGCGCGCAGCGCCTGTGCGTACTTCTGGCCCCCGCCGAAATCGCTCACGGGCCCGGAGGGCACCACGTAGGCGAGGAGCCGCTTGACGCCGCCGGGTCCGGGCGCCGCGATGACGGCGCACTGCCGCACGCCGTCGAGGCCGGACAGGACCGACTCGATCTCGCCCAGTTCGACGCGGTGACCGCGGATCTTGACCTGGTCGTCGGTGCGGCCGAGGAAGTCGATGCACTGCATCTCCCCGGCCGTGCCGGTAGCCGGACGACGGCGGACCAGGTCACCGGTGCGGTACATCCGCGCGCCCGTCAGGAACGGGTCGGCCACGAAGCGCTCGGCGGTCAGGCCGAAACGGTCCAGGTAGCCGCGGGCCAGGCCCACACCGGAGATGTACAGCTCGCCCGCGACACCGTCCGGCACCGGCCGCAGCCAGCCGTCCAGGATGTGCGCGCGGGTGTTCCAGATCGGGGCGCCGACGGTGGAGGTCGCCGAGTCGCCGGTGCCGCCGCCGAGGGTGTTGATGGTGTACTCGGTGGGCCCGTACAGGTTGTAGCCGAAGGTTCCGTCGGTATCGCGCAGGCGATTCCAGACGGCGTCGGGCACGTTCTCGCCGCCGAGCAGCACCAGCGGCGGCCGGTGTTCGCCCGGACCGTCGTCGAGCAGGCCCTCCTCGAACAGGTGCTGGGCGTAGGTGGGCGTCACGTTGACGACGTCGATGCGGTGCGTGTTGCAGTACGCCACCAGCGATTCCGCGTCGCGGCGCAGGTTCTCGTCGCAGATGTGCACCTCGTGTCCCTCGACGAGCCAGAGCAGCTCCTCCCAGGACATGTCGAACGCGAACGAGACCGTGTGCGCGATCCGGAGGCGCCGGCCGCCGGTCATCGAGATCGTCGGCTCGAATATCTCTGCGCGGTGGTTGAACTGCATGTTGGTCAGGCCGCGGTAGCCGGTGACCACGCCCTTGGGCTTGCCCGTCGACCCGGACGTGTAGATCACGTAGGCCGGGTGGTCGAGCCGGCCGGGGGTTCCGGGCGCGAACCCGCCGAGCTCGTCCGCCGTCAGCGGGCCGGTGGCGAGGCCGCGTGCGGACTCCGCACCGAGCAGGACGACGTCGCCGGAGTAGCCGACCAGGCTCTCGCGCACGGCCTCGGTGGTCACCAGGGTCACCGGTCGCGCGTCGTCGAGCATCCCGACGAGCCGCTCGGCGGGGTGGTCGAGCTCGAGCGGCAGGTAGGCCGAGCCGGTGCGCAGCACCGCGAACAGCGCCACCACCATCTCCACCGACCGCGGCAGACCCAGGGCCACAATGCGTTCCGGTCCGGCGCCGTGCGTCAGCAGCCGCCGGGCCACCGCGTTGATCCGGCCGTCCAGGTCCGCGTAGCTGACCCGGTCGGCGCCGAACACCAGCGCCACCTCGTCCGGGGTGCGGGCGGCGGCGTCGGCGAACAGGTCCGCGATCGTCGCCTCCGGCAGCTCCCTGACCGTCGGCGCCGCGGTCAGCGCGGCCCGCTCGACCGACAGGGACAGGTCAAGCCCGCCGACCAGCCCGGACACGTCGTCGGCGAACGTCTCGAGCAACCCGACGAAGCGGGCCAGCAGCGCCTCGACCGCAGGCTCGCCGATCGCCTCGGGCCGGAACTCGAACTTGACCCGCACCCGGGTTCCCGGGGTGACCACCACGGTCAGCGGGTAGTGGGTGTGGTCGATGCTGTCGCCGCCGCTGATGTCGTGCGCGCTGTTGAGCGCCGACACCTGATCGTCGTCGACGAAGTTCTGCAGCACGTAGAGCACGTCGAAGAGCTGACGGTGCTCGGACTCGCGCGCGATCGTCGCCAGCCCGAGGTAGTCGTGTGCCGTCAGCGCCAGCCGCTCGGACTGGCTGCGCCGCAACAATTCCTCGACCCGCTCGCCGGGGCGCAGCGTGGTGCGTACCGGCACCGTGTTGAGGAACAGGCCGACCACCGAGTCGAGTCCGTCGACCTCGGGCGGACGCCCGGCGACAGTGATGCCGAACACCACGTCGTCGCGACCGGTGGCCGCGCCGAGCACCAGCGCCAGCGCGGCGCCGAGCACGGTGTTGAGGGTGACCCCGCTCGCGGCGGCGCGGGCGCCGAGCCGCGCGGTGAGCTCGGGCGTGAGCACCGCGTCGCGGCGCTGCGGCGGCTGCGGGACGCCGGGCACGGCGGCCCCGAGCAGCGTCGGCTCCTCGATCCCGGCCAGCCCGTCGCGCCAAGCCGCCCGGCCGGACTCGTCGTCGCGTCCGGCGAGCCAGTGCAGGTAGTCGTCGAAACCGCCTGCGGGCACCGGGAAGGCGGAGTCGTCCCCGGCCAGGTCGTAGAACGCCAGCAGCTGGCTGACCACCAGTCCGTTGGACCAGCCGTCCCAGAGCAGGAACTGACGGTTGACCACCAGCCGGTCGCGTTCGTCGTCCAGCCGGATCAGCATCACCCGCCACAGCGGCGGCGCGGTCAGGTCGAACGGGGTGAGCCGGTCGCGGGCGGCCAGTTCCGCGGCGTGCGGCTCCCGCAGCTCCTGGTCCAGCTCGCGCAGGTCGTACTCGGTGATCGGAACGTCCAGCCCGGCGGTCAGGAACTGCACGGGCTCGCTCAGCCCGTCGCTGACGAAACCCGCTCGCAGGGTGGGGTTCCGGCGCTGCAGGGTGCGCAGCGCCGCGGCCAGCCGGTCCACGTCCATCCGGTGCTCGAAGTCGAGCGTGAACTGCGCGGTGTAGATGTCGGCGGGAGCGTCATCGGTCGCGGCAGGCGACGCGTCGTAGGTGGCCTGGAAGTACAGGCCCTCCTGCAGCGGGGAGAGCGGCCACACCGCGTCGACGCCGTCGGGGCTGGCGGCCGCGATCCGGTCGAGTTCGCCCTGGCTGAGCGAGACCAGCGGCACGTCGGACGGGGTCAGTGCGCCCGGCCCGTCGCTCTCCCGCGCAGTCTGCGCGAGGTCGCTCAGCGCCGCCGCCCAACCCGCGGCGAGGGCGTCGCCGTCGGCGGCGGTCAGTCCGAGTTCGGAGCGGCCGAACACCGCCCGCAAGACCGGGCCGTCGACGGTGTCCTCGCAGTAGGCGTTGACGATCAGCCGGTACGGCCCGCCCATGTCCGCGTCGGGATCGGCTGCCAGCACCGCGGTCTCGGGCGCGGGCGTCCAGGCGATCGCGGCACCGGCCTGCGTCGAGGGCATCCGACCCAGGTAGTTGAACAGCACCTGCGACTCGGCACGAGCACCGAGCAGTCCCGCGGTGCGGGGGTTGGCGTAGCGCAGCATGCCGTACCCGATGCCGCCGTCGGGCGCGGACCGAAGCCGTTCCTTGACCGCCTTGAGCACCTCCAGCGGGTCCGACGCGGCCGGCAGCCTAACCGGGCTGATGCTGGTGAACCAGCCGACGGTGCGGGAGAGGTCGACACCGGGCTCGAGTTCCTCCCGACCGTGCCGTTCGAGATCCACCAGCAGGTCCGCGCCCGCGTCCCGGCCGGTCTCCGCGTGCCACCCGGCGACGGCGATCCGCAGCGCCGCGACCAACACATCGGTGACGTCGGCGTGAGCCAGCGCGGGGACCGCCGTCAGGACCGCGGTGGTGTCCGCGACGGAGAGCGAGACATCGTGCTGGGCACCGGTTCCGATGGTGGCCGCCCCGTCGACCTCCGGTACCAGGGCTGCGCCGGGCGCGGTGACCGCGGTCCAGTGCGCGAGCTCGGCGATCCGGTCGGCGCGCTGGGCGTGGTCGGCGACCAGGCGGCCGTACCCGCGCAGCGAGGTTGCCACCGGGTCCAGCGCGGGCGCCTCCCCCGCGGCGGCTGCGACCGCGGCCATGGCCAGGTCCTCGAGCAGGATTCGCCAGGACACCCCGTCCACGACGAGGTGGTGCGCGATCAGCAGCAGCCGGCCCGGGTTCCCGGAGCCGGTGTCGAACCACACCGCCTGCACCATCACGCCCGCGGCGGGGTCGAGTCGGTCGGCGGCGGCGTCGGACTGCTCGGCCACGGCGGCGCGCAACGCGTCCGGGTCGGGACTCGTCGCAACCACGTGAAACATCGCCGCGGCGGCGACGCTGCCCGGCGCGGTGGTCTCGGTGGTCCACACCCCGGGCGCATGCCTGGTCAGCCGGGCGCGCAGGCCGTCGTGGTGGTCCAGCACGGCCTGGAGGGCCGCGGTCAACGTGGCCGTGTCGGCGCCGACCGGGGTGTGCACCAGCATCGCCTGGTTGAAACGGTCTGTGCCGCCCGACCATTCGGAGAGCCGGTGCACGACGGGCAACGCCGTCACCTCGCCGATGCCGTCGACGACCGCAGCGGACCCGTCGTCGACGGCGTCGGTCGGCGCGTCGCCGATCAGCCTGGCCAGCGCCGCCGGGGTGCGGTGCTCGAAGATCTGCCGGGGAGTCAGGGTGACGCCCGCGCGGCGGGCCACATTCACCAGCCGGATAGCGACGATGCTGTCGCCGCCGAGGGTGAAGAAGTCATCGTCCGCGCCGACCCGCTCGAGGCCCAGCACCTCGGCGAACTGCGCCGTCAGCCGCGCCTCGACGGCGGACTGCGGGGCCCGCCCGGAGACCACAGCCGCAAAGTCGGGAGCCGGCAGCGCCTTTCGGTCGAGCTTGCCGCTCGGGGTCAACGGCAACGCCGCGAGTTCCACGAACGCGCTGGGCACCATGTGCTCGGGCAGTGACGCCCGCAGCCGCTCGGCATGGTCGCTCGTGCCCGCCGCGCCGGTCGGCACCACGTAGGCGACGAGCTGGCGACGTCCCGGGACGTCCTCGCGGACCACCACCGCGGCCCGCGCCACCGCCGGTCCGGCCAGCAACGCGGACTCGATCTCGCCCAGCTCGATCCGGAATCCGCGCAGCTTCACCTGGTCGTCGGCTCGACCGACGTAGTCGAGGGTGCCGTCCGTCCAGCGCACCAGGTCGCCGGTCCGGTACATCCTCGCGCCGGTGACGAACGGGTCCGCCACGAACCGGTCCGCGGTCAACCCCGCCCGGCCCAGGTAGCCCCGGGCCAGCTGCGGCCCGGACAGGTACAGCTCGCCCTCGACGCCTGCCGGGACCGGGTTCAGGTACTGGTCGAGCACGTACAGCCGGGTGTTGGCCACCGGCAGGCCGATCGGCACCGAAAGCGCCCGGGCCGCGATGTTCTGCGCGTCGAAGTGGTAGCTGACCTCCACCGCGGCCTCGGTGGGGCCGTACAGGTTGTCGAGCCGGACCCCCGGCAGTACCTCCGCGAACCGGCGGGCGCTGGCGGCGGGCAGGGCTTCGCCCGAGCAGGCGACCACCCGCAGCCCGGAGCACCGCGCGGCGGCCGGCTCGGCGAGGAACAGCTCGAGCATGGAGGGCACGAAATGCGCTCGCGTGACCGCGCGTTCGCGGATCAACTCGGCCAGGTAGCCGGGTTCACGGTGCCCGCCCGGCCGGGCCAGCACCACGGTCGCACCGGCGATCAACGGGCCGAAAAACTCCGGCACCGAGACATCGAAGCTGGACGGCGTCTTCTGCAGCACCAAATCGCCCACCGCCAGCGGGTTCACGTCCTGCATCCACAACAGCCGGTTCACCACACCCGCGTGCGGCACCACGACGCCCTTGGGACGCCCGGTGGAACCGGACGTGTAGATCACGTACGCGGGGTTGGCCGCGCCGACACGGCCCGCCGGGCCCTTGCCCTGCGCCGCCGCGGCGTCGGTCGCGACCAGGTCGGCCAGCACCACCGGGAGCTGCGGGACCGCGGTGTCCGCCGGGAACGCGGCGCCGTCGGTGAGCAGGCACACCGGTGCCGCGTCGGTGAGCATGTAGGCCAGCCGGTCCGCCGGGTAGTCCAGGTCCAGCGGCAGGTAGGCGCCGCCGGCCTTCCCGATCGCCAGCAACGCGACCATCAACTCGAGCGAACGCCCGAGCGCGACGGCCACCACCGACTCCGAGCCGACGCCGCGGCCGACGAGGACGCGCGCCAACGCATCTGCCCGCGCGTGCAGCTGCGCGTAGGTCAGCTCCTCGCCCTCGAACTCCACGGCCACCGCGTCCGGGGTACGGACGGCCTGTTCGTCGAGCAGGTCCGGCAAGGTGCGGGTCTCCGCGACCCCCACCGGCGCCGCCCAACCGGCCTCGAGTTCGCCGCGCTCCGACTCGGACATCAGGGCCAGCGTCGCGATCGTCCGGTCGCCGCCCGCCGACAGCGCCGTGAGGAAGGCCGTCATCCCCCGCGCCAACCTGGATGCGGTCGCCGAATCCACCACGGACGCCTGGTACTTCACCTCGATCTGCAGCTGCTCGCCCGGCACGACGATCAGCGTCACCGGGTAGGCCGGGTTCTCCTCGAAGGTGATGCCGGTGATCTCCAGCACGCCGCTGGGATCGGCGACCGCTCCGGCGCCGAGCGGGTAGTTCTCGAACACCACCAGGGTGTCGAAGAGGTTGTGCAGGCCGGTGAGCCTGCGCAGCTCGCTGAGCCCGACGTACTGGTGGTCGAGCAGAGCGGACTGCTCGTCCTGCCAACGGGTCAACGCGTCGACCACGGATTCGTCTGCACGGTAACGCATCCTGGACGGAACGGTGTTGATGAACAGGCCGACCATCGACTCGATGCCGCGCAGGTCGCCGCCCCGGCCGGACACCGTCGAACCGAACAGCACGTCGTGGCGCGCGGACAGCCGGCCCAGGAGCAGACCCCAGGCACCGTGCACCAGGGTGCTCAACGTCAGGCCGTGCGTGCGGCCGAAGTCCACCAGGTCCGCGGTCTGCGCCGCGGTCAGCCGCACCCGCAGGTCCCGCGCTCCGGCGTCGGCGTCGACTGCCGTCGCACCCACTCCCGCAGGCTCCTCGACCCCGGCCAGCGCGGTCTGCCACGCCCCGAGCGACTGCTCGCGGTCGCGGGACGCCAACCAGCCCAGGTAGTTCCGGTACGGCACCGCCGCGGGGAGGGCGGGCGGCGTGGTGTCGGCGGGGGCGTACAGCGCCATCAGCTCGCGCAGCATCACCGGCACCGACCAGCCGTCGGCCACGATGTGGTGGATCGACTGCAGCAGCAGGTGGCGTCCGTCGTCGAGGACCACCAGGGTGTACCGCAGCAGCGGCGCCCGCTCGAGGTCGAACCCGCGGATCCGCTCCTGCGCGAGCAGCTCTCGTACCCGCTCGCGTGCCGCATCCTCGCCGAGCCCGCGCAGGTCCTCGACCGCCATCGGCACTCGGGCACCGGCGGCCACCACTTGCACCACCCGGCCGTCGGCGAGCGCATGCATCCCGATCCGCAGTGCGGCGTGCCGGTCCACCACCGCCTGCAGCGCCGCGTGCAGCGCGTCCGCGTCGACCGGGCCGGTCAGCTCGATGGCCTGCTGCACCACGTACGGGTCGGCGCCCTCCTCCTCGAATGCGCTGTGGAAGTAGATGCCCTCCTGCAGCGGGGTCAGCGGCAGCACATCGGCCACCGTCGGCACGTCGGTGCGCAGCCGGTCCACGTCGAGCTGGGTCAGCGCCGCGTGGGGGAAGTCCGACGGGGTGGCGCCGCCGAATGCGGCGGCGGCCGCGAGCGCGGTCAGCGCCCGCGTCCAGTCGGCCGCGAGGGCCTCGACCTGCCCCCGGGTGCACACCCCCGGCGCCCAGGTGAGGGTGGTCCGCAGCGTCGGCCCGTCGGGGCCGTCCGCGGCGACGGCGTCGAGCGCGAGGGCGTGGCCCATCGGCGCCGCCGGGTCCTGGGCACCGGTCATCGTCAACGGCAGCCAGTCGCCGGCGCCGGCCGCAACCCGGCCGAGGTAGTTGAGCAGCACCTGCGGCTGCGCCGCCGATTCCAGTTCGAGGCCGGCCGGACTGAGGTATCGCAGTGCGCCGTAACCGATTCCGTTTCCGGGCACCGCCCGCAACTGTTCCTTGACCGCCTTCAGCGCGGCCGCCATCGCCGCCGGGTCGTCGAGGTCGACGCGACCGGCGTCCAGGCGCACCGGGTACAGGCTGGTGAACCAGCCGACGGTGCGCCCGAGGTCCACGGGCCGACCGGCGGCGTCCTCCTCGCGGCCGTGGCCCTCCAGGTCGATCAGCACCTGGGTGCTCGGGGCCGATCCGCCGTCCGCCACGCGGCCGTGGCCCGCGGCCAGGGCCCCGGCCAGCGCGGTGAGCAACACGTCGTTGACGCCGCCGCCGAACGCCGCGGGTACCGAGGCGAGCAGGGGCGCGGTCAGCTCCGGCGCCAGCTCGACGGTCAGCGTCTGCGACTGGCCGCAGGTGTCGCGTACCGGGTCGAGGCGACCGGCACCGAGCGACGGCTCGGCGGCGGCGGTGACGCCGCGCCAGAAGTCCAGCTCGTGGTCGAAGGCGCCGGCCCTGGCCCGCTCCCCCAACAGCTGCGCCCAGCGGCGCAGCGACGTACCCGCCACCGGGTCCGGGTCCGCGCCGTGTGCCGCCCGGGCCAGGTCCTCGAGCAGGATCCGCCACGAGACCCCGTCCACCACGAGGTGATTGACCACGAGCAGCAGCCGACCGGGCCGCGCCTCGCCGGCGTCGAACCAGACCGCCTGCAGCATCACACCGGCGTCGGGGTCCAGTCGGTCGAGGGCCGATGCCGCCGCCCCCGCCACCACGTCCTCGAGCGCGTCCGCGTCGTAGGAGGCCGCGTCCACCGTCTGCAGCAGCTCCGCCGCGTCGGGCACGCCCGGCCCGGGCACCGCCAGCACCCACTGCTCGCCGCGGTCCAGCCGCGCCCGCAGCGCGGGGTGCCGGTCCAGCACCGCCTGCAGCGCGGTCCGCACCGCGTCGCCGGTGAGCCCGGCCGGGGTACGCACCTGCACCGACTGGTGGAACCGGGCGACGGCGTCGCCGAAGGTCCTGGCGCGAGCCACGATCGGGGTCTCGGGGATGTCGCCGGTCGGCACGTCCGCCACGTCCACCTCGGCCGCCTCGCGGCCCTCCACCTCGCGGGCCAGCGCCTCGACCGTGCGCAGCGCGAACACCTCGCGGGCACTGAAGTGCAGCCCGGCGGCGCGTGCCTGGTTCACCAGCGCAATGGCCACGATGCTGTCGCCGCCGAGCGCGAAGAAGTCGTCGGTGACGCCCACCTCGTCCTGCCCGAGGACGCCCGCCACCACCGTCGCGAGCCGCCGTTCCAGCTCGGTGCGCGGCGCGAGACCCGAGAGCCCGTCGCGCAGGTCCGGTTCCGGAAGTGCGCGACGGTCCAGCTTGCCGTTCGCGGTGAGCGGGAAGACGTCCATCACCACCACGGCCGTCGGCACCATGTACTCGGGCAGCCGGGCGGCCACCCAGGATCGCAGCGCGACGGCGTCGACCGCGCCGTCGGTGACCACGTAGCCCGCCAGGTACTTGGCGCCGGCCTGCTCACGGACCAGCACCGCGCACTGCCGAACCGCGGGGTGCGACGCCAGCGCGGCCTCGACGTCCTCGAGCTCGAGGCGCATGCCGCGGATCTTGACCTGGTTGTCGGCGCGGCCGATGAAGTCGAGGGTGCCGTCCTCGGTCCAGCGCGCCAGGTCGCCGGTCCGGTAGAGGCGGGATCCGTTCTCGTCGAACGGGTTCGCCACGAAGCGGGTCGCGGTGAGCGCCGGTGCCCCCACGTAGCCGCGGCCCAGCAGGTAGCCGGCCGCGTACAGCTCGCCACCGACGCCCGGCGGGACCGGCCGCATCCGGCCGTCGAGGACGTAGAGCTCGGTGTTGGGGTTCGGCCGTCCGATGGACGAGGCGATCCGCTCGGCCCGGTCCCGGTAGATCACGTGGGAGACACCGATGGTCGCCTCGGCCGGCCCGTAGCCGTGGTAGAGCGTGGTGGTGAGCTGGCGGCGGAACCGGTCGAACAGTTCCGGGGTCAGCACCTCGCCGCCGCACCACACGTGCCGCAGTCCGTCGAGCGCGGGCGTGCCCTCGGCCAGGTCCAGCAGCACGCTGAGCATCGAGGACACCAGGTACACGAAGGTGACGCGTTCGCGTTCGATCAGGTCCAGCAGGTACTGGGCGTCACGTTCGCCACCGGCCTCGGCGACCACCAGTCGGCCGCCGGACACCAGCGGCAGCAGCACCTCGTTGACCGAGATGTCGAATGCCAAGGGCGCCTTGAACAGCGACGCATCATCCGCACCGAAGCCGAGCACCTCGTCGACCTGCCAGCCCAGCCGGGCGCAGATCGCCTCGTGCCGGATCATCGCGCCCTTCGGGCGGCCGGTGGATCCGGAGGTGAAGATGACGTACGCCAGCGACCGGCCGTCGATCCGGCGATCCAGCGGCCCGTCCGCCAGGTTCGGGTAGGCCCAGCCGTCCAGGCTCACCGGGACGGCTGCTGCCCCGACGTCGATTGCGTCGGCCGCGGTGAGCACCAGCCGGACGGCGGCGTCGGCGAGCACCTGGGATCGGCGCTCGGCCGGCCAGTCCGGGTCCAACGGGACGAAGGCGCCGCCCGCCGTCATGACCGCCAGCAGACCGACCACCATCTCCGCGGAACGCGGAAGCCCCACCGCAACAACTTCTTCCGAACGCAGACCGCGCTCCAGGAGGTGCCTCGCCAACTGGTTGACGCGGGCGCCGAGCTCGCCGTACGTCAGCCGGACCTCGCCCGCAATCAGCGCCGTCGCGTCCGGGGTCGCGGCCACCTGCGCGGCGAATAGTTCCGGCACCGTGCGCGAGTCCTGCGGCGCGGCGGTGTCGTTCCACCCGACCAGCACCTGCCGGCGCTGCCCGGCCGACATCGCGTCGTACTCGCCGACCGGACGCGACGGGTCCGAGATCAGCTCGTGCAGGTAGTGGGAGAGCTGCTCGCGGTGCCTGCCGAGCTCGGCGTCCAGTCCGGCACCGGCGCGCAGGTCGATCCGGATCGGCTCCGCTTCCTGACCGTCCGCGGCTTCCTGGCCACCCTGCACGGTGAAGTCGAGATCGTTGACCGCACCGGTCACCGAACTCTCTGCGCGCACCGGGTTCCCGGCGAAGGTCAGCACGTGGTCGAACATCATCACGTTGATGCCGGGCCCGAAGACCCGCCGCGACGGGTCGGTGGCGCGCAGCTCCCGGGCCAGGTCCTCGCCTCGGTAGCGCCCGCGCCGCAGCATGCCGACCAGCGCGTTGTCGATCCGGCGGACCAGTTCCGCGAGCGTGGTGTCCGCGTCGACCCGCACCCGAAGCGGCAGGATCGTCGATGCCATCGAGGGGAGGTTGCGCAGCGCACGGCCGGTGCGGCCGGTCAGCGGCACCGACAGCAGCAGGTCCGACACCCCGGTGATCCGGTGGATGTAGGCCACGAGCATCGCCATCGGCACCCGGGTGCGCCGGATGCCGGCGTCGTCGGCGAAGCGGTAGAGCGCAGCGACGGTGTCCGGGTCCAGTTCGACGGTGCTGACGACCGGCGGAGCCGTCGGGTCCAACGGCGCCGGCAGCAGGCTCGGCGGCTCGGGCGCATCGGCCAGCACCTCGAGCCAGTGGTCCCGGTCCGCCGCAAACCGAGCGGAGGACCGGTAGTCGGCGTCGGCGTCGATCGCGGTCCGCAGCGACCAGTCCTGTTGCGGGGTATCGAGGTTCGGGTCGTCCTGCCGGGCCGCGACGTCCGCGACCAGCAACGAGATCCCGTACCCGTCGATGAGGCTGTGGTGGTAACGCTGGTACCAGCGCAGGTCCTCGTCACCGACGCGCAGCAGCGCCTGGGTGAACAGCGGACCGGCGCCGCCGAGTTCGGCGACGGTCGCCAGGTCGCGCGCGACCCAGGCCCGGGCGGACGCGTCCGGGTCGGGTTCCGCGCGCAGGTCCAGCACCTGCAGCTTCCACGCCTCGGGGTCGGTCGGCTGCTGCCGCAGCACCCGGTCCGCGCCGAGCTCGAACCGCACGTGCAGTGCCTGCGCGGCGGTGATCGTGCGACGTACCGCGGCGGCGGACCGCTCGACGTCCGCAGGTCCGTTCACCCGGACGGTGAGGGCGATGTTGTACGCCGCGCTGCGCGGTGCCAACTGCTGCGCGACCCACACCTCCGACTGGGCGGCCGAGACGGGCAGCCAGGTGCCCGTCATCGGAGCGGGTGCCGACGAGTCGTGGAGGGAAGCCATTGATGTCCGATCATCGTTGCGCGACGCCCACGAGCTGCGTCAGATACCGGACCTTAGGATAGGCTATCCCCCATTAGGGTAGACAAACTACCTCTTCAGGAAGTCCAGGATCGCGGCATTGACCACCTCTGGCCGTTCGAGGTAGCCGTAGTGACCGCAGTCCGGCAGCTCCAGGTACTCGGCGCCGGGGATCGCCTTGCCCACCTCCGCTGCCAGGTACGCCGGCACCAGGCGGTCGTCGGCGTAACCGACGGACAGGCACGGAACGGTGATCCGGCCGTAGGCCGCAAGCCGGTCGCCGAAGTCGTCGAGGTTGCGCTGCGCCCGCACTCCCGGCGTGGTGTCCGCCTTGGAGAACGCGAAGATGTCCAGCCAGTCCTGCGCCGCCATGGGGTCGACCATCGACGCCGGGGACAGGTTCAGCACGGCGGTGATCGCCGCCCGGTACTCGGTGGGCAGCGTGATGCCCTTGCGGTCCATCTCCCGCTCGCCCTCGGACAGCGCCTTCTGCAGGGTGTCGCGGCGACCGTGCGCGGCCAGGAAGATGGCCTTGCGGACCAGGTCCGGACGGGTCAGCGCGAGCTCCTGCGCCACCCGGGCGCCGAGCGAGGTGCCGATCACGTGGGCGGGGCCGCCGAGGCGCTCGATCAGCGCGGCGGTGTCAGCGACCAGGTCCTCGATGGTGATGCCGTCCGCGCACTCGTCGGTCGGCGCGATGCCCCGGTTGTCGAACGTGCACACCCGGTAGCCGGCCGCGACGAGCGCCGGCACCTGGTGCAGTTCCCAGACCCGGCCCGGACTGCCCGTGCCCATGATCAGGACGACGAGGTCGCCTGAGCCCTTGACCTGGTAATTCAGTTGAATCCCATTGATCGTGGCGAGCGGCATGAACGGACCTTTCTGACGGCAACTGGGGAGAGGTCCGCACCCGAAGCATATGGTTAGCCTAAGCTAGCCCCGCGTCGATCAGTATCGACGGCAAGCACCCGCGCTCGTCCAGGAGGAACCCGTTGAGAGTCGCCACGCTCGGATACCAGACCTGGGGTCACCGTACCCTGCAGGCCCTGCTCGCCTCCCGGCACGAGGTGGTCCTCGCGGTCACCCACCCGAAGAGCGAGCACGCCTACGAGCGGATGTGGGCCGACTCCGTCGCCGACCTCGCCGCCGAGCACGAGGTCCCCGTGCACATCTCCAACAAGCCGGACGCGGACTTCAAGGCGGCTCTGGCGGACGCCGACCCGGACATCATCATCGCCAACAACTGGCGCACCTGGTTGCCCAAGGACGTCTTCGACCGCCCGCGCTACGGCACCCTCAACATCCATGACTCGCTGCTGCCGAAATACACGGGCTTCTCGCCGCTGATCTGGGCGCTGATCAACGGCGAGTCCGAGGTGGGCCTGACCGCGCACCTGATGGACGAGGAACTGGACGCCGGCGCCATCGTGCTGCAGCGCACCACGCCGGTCGGCGCCAAGGACACCGTCACCGACCTGTTCCACCGGACCGTCGACATGATCGGCCCGATCACCCTCGACGCCCTCGACCTGATCGAGTCCGGTCGCACCGACTGGACCCCGCAGGACCGCTCGCAGGCCACGTTCTTCCACAAGCGGGCCGCCGAGGACAGCCGCATCGACTGGACCTGGCCTGCCGAGGTGCTCGAACGCCTGGTCCGCGCGCAGTCCGACCCGTACCCGAACGCCTTCACCACCTTCAAGGGCCAGCGCGTGCGCGTGCTGGAGTCCTCGGTGTCCAAGGGCTACTACGGCGGCACCCCCGGGCGGGTGTTCATCCACGAGGGCGACGGCATGGTCATCGTCGCCGGGCCGGACGCCTGGAGCGGACGCAACCACGGGCTGTCCATCGAGCGGGTGCGCCTCGACGACGGCACCGAGATGACGGGCAAGGAGTTCTTCCCGCACGGGGGCGGGTACCTGGGCGTCTGAGCCCGCGGGGCCGCACCGGGCGGGCGACCGAACAACCCTCACCGAAATGACCCCGACATATCGGACGGCACTGTAACTTCGGGCGGACATCCAACGCCGAGCCCGGAAGCAGTGACACACCATGGATTCCGCCCTCACCTCGGTCGCGTTGCCAGCCGCGCTGGCGATCATCATGTTCGGCCTGGGCCTGTCGCTCACCGTCGAGGACTTCGCCCGGGTCGCCCGTCACCCCAAGGCCGTGGCGATCGCGTTGGTCTGCCAGCTGGTGCTGCTGCCCGCGATCGCCTTCGGCCTGGTGGCGGCATTCGACCTCGATCCACTGCTGGCCGTGGGCATGATGCTGCTGGCCGCCTCCCCCGGCGGCACCACCGCCAACCTGTTCAGCCACCTGTTCCGCGGCGATGTCGCCCTCAACGTCACCTTGACCGCGGTCAATTCGGTGATCGCCGTGGTGACCTTGCCGCTGATCACCAACTTCGCACTCGTTTACTTCGACCCCGCGGACGGCGACGGCAGCCTCGGCCTGCAGTTCAGCAAGGTCCTGCAGGTGTTCGCCGTGGTGCTGATTCCGGTCGCGCTCGGTATGTTCACCCGCCGTCGGTCCCCCGGGTTCGCCGAGCGCGCTGACCGTCCGGTGCGGATCGGATCGGCCGCCGTGCTGGCCCTGGTAATCGTGGGCACCATCGCCGCCGAGCGGGAGAACATCGCGGACTACGCCGCGCAGATCGGCCTCGTCGCCGTCGCGTTCTGCGTGCTGAGCCTGACTGTCGGATACCTGGTGCCGCGACGACTGGGCGTCATGGACCGCCAGGCCGTCGCGTGCTCGATGGAGATCGGCATCCACAACAGCACCCTCGCCATGACGATCGCGATCAGCCTGCTCGACAACGTCCAGCTCGCCGTGCCGGCGGCCGTGTACGGGGTCGTGATGTTCCCGATCGCGGCGGCCTTCGGCTGGCTGATCACCCGCACGTCCCGAGCCGACGAGGACGAGGCGGTGCCCGTCGCACCGTGACGGATACGGGCGAATTTCGTCCCGGACCGGCGGGCCGACTTGTAATCTCGCACGAGCTTGCAGGGGGCGCGTCGCCCGAACTGCGCGTACCAGGGAGCTCAACGATGACCGCACGCCGGACCGCCCGCCCGTTGGGCCTCGCGTTTGCCGCACTGCTGGCGCTGACGCCCGCGCTTGCCGGACCGGCGCTGGCGTCCGCGCAGTCGTCAGACATCTCGACGGGGTCGATCATGTCCGGGTCGTCCCACTTCGGTTCGAGTGAGCCCACGACGCTGCCCGAACTTCCCGCGCCGTCCCCCGACGCCGTCCGCCTCGAAGCGGCCAGGAACTTCCGCGACGTCGGCGGCTACACCACCACCGACGGCCGGAAGGTGCGCGAGGGCCTGGTCTACCGCTCCAACAAGCTGAGCACGCTCACCGACGCCGACCAGGCCAAGCTGACCGCCGCGAACCTCACCCTCGACGTGGACCTGCGCAACGCCGGCGAACGCAAGGAGGCACCGGACCGGATTCCGGCCGGCGTGCGGTACCAGGTGGCCGACGTCGTGGGCATCGACAGCGGCGTCTGGTTCCACGAGTCCGTGCCGGTGACCCTGGGCCGGGCGATGATCGACGCCGCGGTCAGCGGGTCCTCCGACATCGGGCAGTCCATCGGGTACCCGTTCATGGTCAGCTACCACGGCTCCGACATCGCGTTCGCCGACCTGCTGAAGGCCATCGCGCAGAACGACACCGGCGCAACCGTCTTCCACTGCAGCGCGGGCAAGGACCGCACCGGATGGGCCACCGCGGTGCTGCTCACCCTGCTCGGCGTCCCCCGCGACATGGTCAGCGCCGACTTCATGGCATCGAACACCTACCTCGGTCGCACGGACGCGGTCGACCTGTCCTGGCTCGACGCCGCCTTCGCCCAGATGAACCGGCTCTACGGCAGCTTCGACAACTACGTGCGGGACGGACTAGGACTCGATCAGCCGACGATCGACACGCTGCGAGCCAAGCTGCTGGTCTGACGGAGTCGCTGAACGACGGGGCCAAGCTGTCGAGAGGCATACGCGACGAGTCGACCACTTCTCAGAAGGAAACAGATGAGTCGAAGTGCACTACTGGCCGGGTCCGCGGCCGCACTCCTTGCCTGCGTTGGTTGCGGCGGAGTCGATGGCCAGGATTCATCCGGTCCCGAGTTGCAGTCGACACACTGTGGCAGATCCGAGTCGTGGTCAGGAACGGTTCCTGTCGGGGCGGGCAACGTACCGACTCTCCCGAAGGTCGTCGTCCCGCAGAAGGACTCCACCGAGGCCAACCCTGCACCTCTCCCTGGATCGACCGCAGCCGTGGCAGGAGTCTCGATCGCACCCCGCGGCGAATCCGCAGCGCGGGAGGAGCAAGTCGTCTATTCGTTTACGGGCGATGGCCGACTCGGGTGGTCGGTGCGCTTCGTTGGGATGCCATTGCGGCTTGGCGGTAGTGGCGTCGTGGACGTCGCGGGGACATGTGTACTGCAAGTCGACTTCACCGGCATGACCGCGGCCGAGTCGGCCGATGACGGCGCCGATGTCGGTACCAGGTCTGCCCCGTTGAACGCAACGGAAATCGTTGAGGTACTGATCTTCCCGCCTCGCACGGGCGTGGACCAGTCCTTCATTGGGGTCCGATCCAAGGATGTGAACGTGGTGATCGAGCAGGAGCCAGATCCGGCCCGTCTCACCATCTCGTTCGACTCGTAGCTGTACCGGCGCCATCAGGCGACGGTCGACCCGGCGTTCAGTGCCGGGAGTGAACGGTCCTGCTCATGATCGCTGCCGGTCCCGCCAACCCGTACGCGGCGCCATCGGAAAGAGCCGTCGTCGATCATCGCTTCGGACCCAAGAACGACGCGAGAACCCCGCAGTAACTATCGCCGCAAGCAAAGGGCTGCATCCGAGAGCTCCTCGGACGCAACCGGTCCAGTTGTCAGCGGGTGTTCAGGCCTTCGCCTGGTCAGGCTCAGTGGATCGCGCGCCGGTCATGAGCCGGCCGGGGTCTTCGCGCCGGGTCGACCCAGGCGGGTGGGGTGAACCACGGGTGGCCGTCGTCGCCAATGGCCACTGCCCAGTGGTTCTTGTGGATGATCGTGTGGTGCTTCTTGCAGAGCAGCACCAGGTTCGACAACGCGGTGGGACCACCCCTGGACCAGTGCCAGATGTGGTGCGCGTCGGTCCACGCCGCGGGTCGTCCGCAGCCGGGGAACGCGCAGCCGCAATCCCGGGCGACGAGCGCCTTACGCAGGCTTGGTGTGACGAAGCGGGTGCTGCGGCCGACATCGAGGGGGTTGCCTTCCTTGTCGACGAACACCGCTGTGACTTGGGCGTCGCAGGACAGGCGTGCGGCGATGGCGGCGGAGACGGGTCCGGCCCAGGGCATGCTGGCGTGCCGGACTCGGCGGTATCGGCGGGGTGGTCTGGATCCGGCGGGACTGGTGCAACCGGCGTTGCCCTGGCAGTCCTTCCCGGTGATGCAGTTCTGGCAGGTCCCGCAGGCGTGGCTGTCGGGTTCCCCGCCGATGGGTCCGGTTGCATTGGCGGAGTGGTAGTCCCAGCCCGTCTTCGTCCAGGCCCCGGTCGCGGGTGCCGTCGCGGTCTTGGCGACAGCCTCTTTCAGTGCGTCGAGGTCGATGGTCACGGTGACGTGTGGTTGTTCGCCGCCCTCGACCGGTCCTCGGGCGTTGTCGAGGTGGCCGCGGATGATCTGCTCCAACGCGTCCGCTCGGCGTTTGGCGGCGGATCGGGGGTCGCGGATGGGGTTGCCGTCGTCGTCGGTGCTGGGGTGCGGCGTGGACAGGCCGGACAGTGCGGTGTTGAGGGCTTCGCCGACCTCGGCGTCGAAGGAGCCCTTCACGTGCACCCGCCCGCCGAGTGTGGCGGAGGCGTGGAACTCGTTGAGTTCGGGGTTCTCTCCGTCCGGTGGCACGGTCCCGTCGAGCTGCAGCAGCAACTCCAGCGCGCGGGCGCGCCGTCGCAGGACGGTGGCGTTCTCGAGCTGGGCGGCGATGAGGAGGTAGGCCTGGCAGTCGTCGGGCCGGCCGGTCTCTGGATCGGGTTGGTCCCAGTCCGTCTCCACCGCATCGACATTCGGTAGGTCGGAGGTGAGTCGTTCGAGGCGGGCGAGGAAGTCGACGATCACCTGGACGTGCCCGAGTTCGATCTGCCCGGCGTCGAGCGCCGCGGCCATCCGCGGGTGCAGGGGGAGTTCGCGGCCGAGCCGGACGATCTTGCCGACGTGCCCTGCCGTCATGCGGGTGGTGTCAGATAGCCAGGAGGTGGTGTCGGATGCACCGAGGTGGTTCGGCACGCATCGCTGGTCGGCCTCGTGGACCAGGCGCACCCGCAGCGCCTCCAACTCGCGGATCTTCTCCGACAGTTCGGGGACGGTCGCGGCCAGCTCGGTTTCGTCGAGCCTCCATGCCTCGACCCCGGTGGGGTCGGTGAGCATGGCGTCGAGTTCCATACACCAGATACTACTCGTACATAAGTTCGATGGCTAGAGCATTTTCGCTGGTTAAGAGGCATGCAAAGCGAAATTCTTTCGGTGCGCGACGCACCGACACCTCCGCCACGAGGCAAGGTGCTAATCGCCGGCCACCCGGCTCACGTCCACGTCGCCCCGCAGCGCAGCCACAAACCGAGCAGGTTCGTCGACGTACACGCTGATACGGCTGACGAGTTCGACTTTGCGCCTACTCGGCAACAGCGCCGGCAGATTCACCCGAACGGGGCGGCCGAGGTCGATGTCGATGGTTGTCCCGTCCGCGTTGGGCAGGTGCAGTCGGCCGTCGACCACAGTCGGTGCAGTCTCCGAGAAGCGCAGACACCGCGACGCTGCCATAACCTCCGCGCGACCGATGGAGGCAATCACCGTGCCTGACTGCCGAAGCACCAGGTGGGTATCGGTCAGGTAGTGCGGGTGGACACGCTCGACAGCGAGGAATCCCAACAGCGCCAGCAGCGACCAGATCGAGAGCACCGCGACTACGACTCGAAGCCAGGCCCACGGCAACAGGAGGTGCAGCACCCCCACCTCGACAACGGTCGCGGCCGCGAAGGCGACCGGAACGACCATCGATCCGCGGCTCGAACTGAATGCAACTGCTCCACGTTCCACACCGTCGACACGACCGCTCAACCACAGCCACAACGCCCGGTACCCGCGGATCTCCGCCCGGACGATCGGCCAGAACGGCGAGTCGCCGAGTACCGCCGAAATCGACTCACGCGTACCGGAACCGGCCCGTCGCTGCGCAACGAATCCGACTGCCAACCCGGCGACCACGGCACCCGCGAGTGGCAATTCCACACCGACGAACAGCAACACGGCCGTGTGCGGCGAGATCGAATGCGTCGCCAGCAGGATGCCGTTCACCGCGAGAACAACGAGGGTCACCCACTGCGCCGTCCCATGGAAGCGCCTGCTCCACGGGAACTTCATCGCCGCTCCTCGCGTCCGGCGAGAACTCGCTGCACCCGGAGCACCACCTCACGCTGGGACGGATCGGGAATGACCTCCTCGAGACTCACCACCATCTCCGCTGCGTCGCTGGTGTCGATCTCCCCGGACTCGAGCGCTGCCGCCACGTCCTCGTCCGTGAACCAGTCGATCAAGCGCCTGGCGAGCGCGTCGATGTCCGCTTCCGCCGAATCTGGCTCTCGCCCCTCGAGGGCAGACCAATCCGCGAGGAGCGAGAGATACCGGGGGCGCCGCTCGTCGTCGGCCACCACCGCCGCGTACGAGGCCAGGTAGCTCTCCGGGACGCTTCCGGACAGTGCGAGCATCTCGAGCAGGTCCCACTCGCGGCGGAGAGCCGCGACCACGACGGGCGCCTCGGCAGCCGCCACCGCCACCGCGAGCGCTTCGGCAACCTCGGCGGGAAGCGCCGACAGCGGGCGACCCGCCTCGACATCCGCCAGCATCGCGGTAAGGCGAGTCTGCCTACGAGCCAGACGTTCCCGCTCACCGTCCAGGGCATCGATCAACGCCCGCAGGTCGACTGCCGGGTTGCTGCCGCCGTCGCCGACGGCATCGTCGGACAGGATGTTCGGTACGGCGGACAGCGGAACCCCGCTGTCTGCGAGCCACCTGACCCTCATCAGCCGGAGGACATCGCCGACGTCGTACTCGCGGTACCTGTTGGAGCGACGCCGTGGCTCCTCGAGCAGGCCGAGCCGGTGGTAGTGCCGCACCGTCCTCGTGGTGGTCCCCGCCGCATCCGCCAGCTGGCCGATTCTCATGGGCCCAGTGTCAACCATGACCCAACGTCAAGGTCAACGGTCGAGACGATGGCGAGTCCGCTACCGCCCCTCCCAGGCCGCCCACAACTGCGCGTACCGCCCACCCGCGGCGACCAGCTCCGCATGCGTGCCGTCCTCGACCACCTCGCCGCGTTCGAGCACCAGCACCCGGTCCGCGGTCACGGCCTGGGTCAGCCGGTGCGCGACAACCAAAGTCGTGCGGCCCTCGGTGGCGGCCGCCGCTGCGTCCTCCAGGTCCCGGGCGCCGGCGCTACCGGCCTCGGCGGTCGCCTCGTCGAGGACCGCGACCGCCGGGTCCGCCAGCACCAGCCGGGCCAGCGCCAGCTGCTGCGCCTGCGCCGCCGTCACCTGGTGACCGCCCTCCCCGACCACCGTGTCCAGCCCGTCGTCGAGGGCTCGAACCCAGTCCAACGCGCCGACGGTGCCGAGCGCCGCCTCCGCCTCCGACGGCGTTGCCTCGGGCCGGGCCAACCGGAGATCCTCCAGTAGCGTCCCGGAGAACACGTGGACCTCCTGGCTGACGATCACCACCTGCCGCCGCAGACCGTCACCCAGGTCCCGCAACGGAACTCCACCGATCGTGACCACGCCGCCGGTCGGCTCGATCGAGCCGGCCGCGATCGCGGCCACCGTGGTCTTTCCGGCACCGGTGGATCCGACCAACGCCACCCGTTGTCCCGGCTCCAGGTGAAGGTCGATGCCGCGCAGCACCTCCCGGCCCTCGTCGTAGCTGTGACGAACCCCGGTGAGCCGCAGCTCCGACGACGCCGGCGACTTCGCCGTACCCGGCCCCGGCCCGACCTCCGGGATGTTCACCACCCCGACCAACCGGGCCAGGCTCGCGCCGGCGGACTGCACCTCCCCGAAGGTGAACATCAGCATCCCGATCGGGTTGAACAGCCGGTGGAACAGCAGCGCGGCCGTCGTGGTCTGGCCCACCGTCACCAGATCGCTTCGCACCAACAGGAACCCGGCCACCAGAATTGCGGACAGGCCCACGAACTCGGCGCGGTTGCCGCGCCCGGCGAACCTGGTGAACAGTGTGAACACACCGATCGCAAGGTCCCGTGCGCGACCCGACGCCCGGTCGATCTCGTCGAGGTGCGCGTCCTCGAGCCCGTAGGCCCGCACGGTGCGCGCCCCCGTCATGCTCGACACCAACGCCTGCGACCGCTCCCCCATCGCCACCCGCTCGGCCGCGAACATCGGACCCGACCGCGGCAGGTACCAGTGCAGGCCCAGGGCGTACATCGGCAGCGCCACCGCTCCGGCCAGGCCGAGGCGCCAGTCGATGCCGATCATCGTGACCATGCTCAGCGCCACCAACAGCACCGCGGACACCACGCTGGGCACCACGTCGGAGACCGCCTTGCCGATCACCGAGACGTCGTCGCCGACGCGGGAGAGCAGGTCGCCCTTGCCCACTCGCTCCACCGTCGACAACGGCAGCGTCAATGCCCGGCCGACGACGCCCTCCCGCAGTCGCGCCAGCATCGTCTCGCCGAGCCTGCTGATCAGCACCGACGCCCAGCCTGCGAACACACCCCCGATGATCGCGGCGACGGTGATCACCGCGACCACGCCGACGATGATCTCGGTGGGCGCGTGCGCGCGCACCCGGTCGACCAGGACACCGAACACATAGATCGGGACCAGCGAGACCGCGGCGCCGACGAGTCCGACGCCCACCGTCAGCGCGGTCAGTCCCCGGTGCCGCCCGAACTCGGTCCGCAGCCACGACCAACTCTGGGCCGCAGTCGCGATCGGGAGCAGTTCGTTCGCCGGCGCACTCACCGCAGCACCGCCTTTCGGTAGTCGGGATCGGTTTCGAGCAGTCCGGCATGGGTGCCCTCGACGACCACCCGTCCGTCGCTGACCACCAGCACACGGTCCGCCGCGGACAGCAGCGCAGGACTGCTGGTGATCAACACCGTGGTGTGCAGCAGCGGTTCGGCCTCCCGGTGCCGCAACCGCGAAATCCCCTCCGCGATGGCCTGTTCCGTCACCGCGTCGACCGCGGTGGTGGGATCGTGCAACACCAGCAGCGGAGCCCCGGCGACGAGCGCCCGGGCCAGCGCCACCCGTTGCCGCTGCCCGCCGGACAGGCTGGCGCCGCGGTCGGTGACCACGAGGTCGAGGCCGTGCGGGTGGGCATCGACGACGTCCGTCGACGCCGACGCGACCAGCGCCCGCTGCACGGCGTCGGCATCCGCGTCGGGACGGCCCGCGACCACATTCGAGTGCAGGGTTCCGGCAAAGAGGTCGGTGTGGTGCGGTTCCACCAGCAGCACCCGGCGCGCGTGCCCCAGGTCCAGCTCCACGAGGTCGGTGCCGTCGATGCGCAGGGCGCCGTCGTAGTCGGCGGGCGGTACATGTCCGGAGAGCAGCTGCGCCAACGCCTCGCCGTCCTGTGGGCGACGCGCGAGCACCGCGACCAGCTCACCGGGACGGGCGCGCAGACTCAGTCCGCTCAGCGACCGGTAGTTCACGTCGGCAAGCTCGAGGTCGGCGGACGCGGGCGCGGCGCCGTCCCCAGACGGCACCAGCGGCTCCGCATCGAGGACGAGAGCCAGCCGGTCCGCGGAGGCACGCGAGTCCGCCAGCACGCCGGGTAGCCGGGCCAGCACGCCGAGCGGCTCGATGATGAACTGCGAGAGCCCGACCACGGTGATCAGCTCCCCGACCCCGATCCGCCCCTGCAGCGCAAACAGCCCGGCGAAGCCGGCCACCCCGACCGCAAGCAGCGCACTGACCGTCACCGAGGTCCCGATGTACACACCGGTGGTGCGGGCCGCCCGCAACCGCGCACCGAGGGCCTCGGTGCTCGCCGCGCGGTAGCGCTCGGCGGCGACCGCTTCGGCGCCCAGCCCCCGCAGCGGCCGCAGACCACTGACCAGATCGGTCGCCATCCCGGTCGCCCGCGCGGACGCCGCCTGCTGGTCCGTCGCGCGGCGGGTGATCAACGGCGCTGCCAGCTGCATGAGGCCGAGGATCACCGGGGTCCCGATCAGCACGGCCAGGCCCAGTGTCACGTCGATCACCAACAGCGTGACGGCCGAGGCGACCGCCGCGGTCAGCGCGGCCACCGCCCACGGGAGAACCTCGAGCACCCAGACCGCCCGGTCCGCGTCCGAGGTAGACACGGTCAGCAGCTCCCCCGAGCGCAGCTCGGTCCGCACGCCCCGGGGGTGCAGGATCCGGCCGGCCACCTCCACCCGCAGTCGGTGCGCCTCCCGCTGCTGGGCGACCGTCAGCACCCGAGCACCGGTCCGCCAGGCCGACGTGAGCAGTACAAACAGCGCGCCCAGGCCCACCACCGACCAGATCATGGCGGCCGTGTCCCCGGTGGACACCGCCTGCCCGATGATCCATCCGATGGCGATCGGCACCGCCGTCTCCGCCATCTGGTGGACCATCAGCAATGCCGCGCCGAGCGCGAGTCGGCCGCGGTTACGGGCCAACATTCGTCGCAGGACCGCCGCGCCGCCGGCACGGTCGGAAGTGAGCCCCATCGTCGTCTCCATCCAGGGTCTAGATAAGCGAACCCTAACCCAGCCGGAACTAGCGCAGGACAGCACCATTCTCATAGAGTCGCTCAGCAAGAACGACCCGCTGCGCAGTCCGCAGCTCCCCCGGGAGGAATCACACCCATGTCCACCAAGCCCACCGACAACGACATCGCGGACGAGGAACTCGAACCCGTCGCGGACGAAACCGCGCGGCAGGCTCAGCGCGTCGTCGCCGCATATGCGGAAGACGCCGACGAATGCCGGATGCTGCTGTCTATGCTCGGGATTGGCCCCACAGCCAAGATCGACTAGACCGCCGGCGCCCCAGCGCGGTTCCGGCTCCGAACGAAGGAACACAGTGGGCTCAGGAGCCTCGGAATTTGTCGTCGTCGCGAACCGGTTGCCCGTAGACCTGGAGACCCTGCCCGACGGCAGCACCCGCTGGAAGCGCAGCCCAGGCGGCCTGGTCACCGCGCTCGAGCCCATCCTGCGTGGCAAGAGCGGCGCCTGGGTCGGCTGGCCCGGCGTCGCCGACACCGACCTCGGCCCCATCGTCGAGGACGGCATCGAACTCCACCCGGTGCGGCTCAGCGCCAAGGAGGTCGCGGACTACTACGAGGGGTTCTCCAACGCCACCCTGTGGCCGCTCTACCACGACGTGATCGTCAAGCCCGTCTACGACCGGACCTGGTGGGACGCCTACGTGGAGGTCAACCGGCGGTTCGCCGAGGCCACCTCGAAGGCGGCCGCCCACGGCGCCACCGTCTGGATCCAGGACTACCAGCTCCAACTGGTCCCGAAGATGCTGCGAATGCTGCGTCCCGACCTGACCATCGGCTTCTTCCTGCACATCCCGTTCCCACCGGTCGAGCTGTTCATGCAGATGCCGTGGCGCACCGAGATCGTCGAGGGTCTGCTGGGCGCCGACCTGATCGGCTTCCACCTGCCGGGCGGCGCCCAGAACTTCCTGTACCTGGCCCGCCGCCTGGCCGGGCAGCCGACCTCGCGCGGCAACGTCGGCGTCCGGTCCAAGCTCGGCGTCGTCCAGGTGGGGTTCCGCAACGTGCGGGTCGGGGCGTTCCCCATCTCCATCGACTCCGGGAAACTCGACGAACTGGCCCGCACCAAGTCGGTCCGCGACCGCGCCAAGCAGCTCCGCAAGGAGCTCGGCAACCCCCAGCGGATCATGCTCGGCGTGGACCGCCTGGACTACACCAAGGGCATCGACGTCCGGCTCAACGCCATTCGTGAGCTGCTCGAGGAGGGCCGGATCGACCCGGCCGAGAACATCATGGTGCAGCTCGCGACCCCCAGCCGGGAACGCGTCGAGAGCTACGTCCAGATGCGCGGTGACATCGAGAAGCAAGTCGGCCGGATCAACGGCGAGTTCGGTCAGGTCGGGCGGCCGGTGGTGCACTACCTGCACCGGGCCATTCCCCGTGAGGAGCTGACCGCGTTCTTCGTCGCCGCCGACGTCATGCTGGTGACCCCGCTGCGTGACGGCATGAACCTGGTCGCCAAGGAGTACGTGGCCTGCCGCACCGACCTCGGCGGCGCCCTGGTGCTCAGCGAATTCACCGGTGCCGCAGCGGAACTGCGCCAGGCATACCTCACCAACCCGCACGATCTCGAGGACGTCAAGGACTCGATGGTCGAGGCGCTGACCCAGGACCGGGAGGCCGGCCGACGCCGGATGCGCGGTCTGCGCCGTCAGGTCCTCGCACACGACGTGGACCGCTGGGCCAAGTCCTTCCTCAGCGCCCTGGCCCGGGACTCGGTGGCCGGCGCCGCACTGCTTGGCGACGAGGTTCAGGCCTAGAAGCGACGAAACACGGCGCCGGCCACGGGAATCGATCCCGCGGCCGGCGCCGTTTGTCCTGTGTTGCGGTCGATCGGCTAGATCGGGGTCAGCCGCTCCGTGAGCCAGCGCCCGTCGACCTTCTGCATCTCCATCCGCACCCGGCTGCCGGTGGTCGCCGCGTCCGGGGCGTCCGCGCTGGTGGTGACCTGGTTCAGGTACAGCAGCACCACCGCGTCGTCCGGGCTCGCCGAGACCGGGGCCGCGCCCTGCACGCTCACCTGGACGGTGAGCTTCTTGTCCTTGGCACCCGGCGCGATGACCTCGTCGGCGAGCTTCTGGTAGTCGTCCCGGAACGAGCCGGTCAGCCCGTCCCCAGCGGCCGCCAACTGGTCGTCGACCCTGTTGTAGTCGTAGGAGAGCATCGCGACCGCCTGCTCGCTCGCGGCCCTGACGGCATCCGTCCGGGCCTGCTCGGTCGCCACGTCCTGGCGGTGCTGGTAGAAGAGCACCCCCACCCCGACCGCGAGCGCCAGGACCAGCAGCGCGGCCACGGCCGTCAGCACGATCCGCCGCGAACCGCGACCACCGGCGGGTCCTGTCGCCTCGTCCGGCTCGGCCGCAGTCACGGACTCGGCCGACTTGTCGTCTTCACTCATGGCACAAACTCCACCTTCGACGCCGTCATGGTCCCGCCGTCGTCCGTCACCGTCACCCGCATGCGGAAGTCACGCGGACCGCCCTGGGCCTGGTCGGGCATGGTCACGTTCGCACGCGCCGCGACGAGCACCGTGGCGGAGTTTCCGTCGTCGCTCTCGCTCTCCAGACCGGCCTCGACGATCGAACCCTCGGTGGTCACGCCGGCCTCCTTCACCACGCTGACGAAGGGGTCCTGGCGGCCGTCGAACTCGGACTTGAACGTACCGCTGGCGCCGGCCAGGATGCGGTCGACGTCGTCCTTCGCGGTGTCCGGCTTGATCGTGGTCAGGTTCAGCATGGTCTGACGCGCGGTCTGTACGAACGCATTTCGCCGGGCATCACGCTCGTTCGCGGAGTTCCGGTCGACAAGCAGCACGACTCCGGCCACGACCAGCGCCGCGACCAGGACTCCGGCCACGACCGCCGCGAGCCCCGGGCGCCTACGGCTCGGTGCCGCCGACAACGCCTCCTCGTCCGAGACGGTCTCGTCCGCGGCCGTCTCGGCCCCGTTCTTCGCAGGCTCAGCCACCTTCGGCTCGGCCTTCGACAGATCCGGCTTTGTCGGCTCGGGCTTCACCGGCTCAACCGCCGCCGGCTTCACCGTCTTCGGTTCAACGGCCTTCGGCTCAACCGTCTTCGGCTCGGACTTCGTGAGATCGGCCTTGACGTCCGAACCACTCTCGCCCGATGCCGCGCCCGCGGGCACGTCCTTCGGCGGCCCCGCGGGCCGGCCGGCGCGCCTACGCGGCGTCGGCCTGCTGTCCTCGGGGGTCAACCCTGCTGACGTGTCATCATCGTCTGCCACGTCGAATCCTCTCTCGGCTTGCCCCCGGTCGCGAGCGCCGGCTGGGCGTACAGGCGGCCGTCAGTGCCGGTGTACTTGCCCGTTGTCGGGTCGTACGGGCGTGCCGTCGCGGGCACCCCGGACGTTCCCTCGTAAGAACTTGGAACTGTCGTGTACGAGGGTACAGACGGATCCTGGACGGGCCCGTTGGGCGGGTTGTTGCCCTGGGCAACGTAACCGGCCTCGCTGCGGCACTCCTCGGGCGTCCCCGCACGCCTGCCGGGGAACTCCATGCACGGCGAGTTCCGAGCGCCGCGCACGACGGTCGGATCGTCCGGCGCCACCTTGCAGAACAGGTCCGACGGTGTAGTCGGGGTGTCCACCTGGCTGGGGTCGCGCCACTGGTCCGCCGGGAGGAACCCGGTGGTGCACGCAGGCGGGTCGTTCACCTGGAGGTAGAAGTTCACCAGCGCACCCTCGTCGATCGGCGCACCGTAGAACGCGGTCATCAACGCGGTGGCCAGCGGCGGATACAGCACCAGGACCTGCTCGACGCTCTTGTTGTAGATCACGCCCACCTCGCCGACGCTGACCAGGTTGGCCAGCAGCAGCGGCAGCGTCGGCTTGAGCTCCTGGAACAGCTCGTTCGCCTCCGCGGCGGCCGCAGGCCCCTTCTCCAGGAGGCTACGCAGCTGCGGGTCGCTGGCCCGAATCTGATCCGAGAACTTCACCAGGTCCTTGGTCCAGGACCGAATGGCGTCGCTGGTGACCACCTGGGTGTCCAGCAGCGGACCGGCCTGCTCGATCAGTGTCTTGGTGGCGTCCGTGTTCGCGTTCGCCTCCTGAATGAACAGCCGCGCCGAGTCGATCAGCCGCTGCAGGTCCGGACCCGCGCCGTTGAACGCCTTGAACGCCTCGTCCACCACGAGCTTGAGCCGGGTGTCGGAGATGCTGTTGACGAGCGAGTTCGCCTGGTCGAGCATCGAGCCGATCTCCTGCGGGATCGTCGTGCGATCCACCGGGACCACGTCGCCGTCGGCGAGGTACGGCTCACTGTCGGTTCGCGGGACCAGGTCCACGTACTGCTCACCGATCGCGGACACGCTCTTGACGTGCGCATCGAGGTCGGCGGGGATGTCGTAGCTGCTGCTGATCGTGAGCTTGGCGTCCACGCCGGTCTCGGTGAGCACCACCTCTTCCACGGTGCCGACGTTGGTGCCACGGAAGGCCACGTTGGCGTGCGGGTACAGCCCGCCCGTGGACGGCAGCTCCACGGTCACCCCGATCTGTCCGATCCCGAACAGGGCAGGCAGCTTCACGTACTGGGTGGACATCACCACCAGTCCGATCACCGTCAGGACGGAGAAGATGGCCAGCTGGATGCGGACGAACTTCGTGAGCATCATGGCGTGGTCGCTCCTAGCTGCTGCAGGCCGGGGATCTGGGACAGGTCGGCGAGACTCGGAAGGCCCGGGATCAACGGCGCCGCATCCGGTTTCGGCTCCGCGTTGGCATCGGCCGGCTTCGGCTTCGGGCTGGCCAGCGGGTTCGCCGCCTGGCCCGCTGTTCCGGCCGTCGTGCCGAGCGCGCCCTCGACCCCGCCGAGCGTGCCGGCGAGGCCGGTTCCGGTGAGGAAGCTCTTGTCCAACCGCTTGTTGGTCATGTCGATGGTCATCATCAGGTTCGCGTAGTCGCCCCGGACCACCTGGTCCAGGTTCTTCATCGGGAACGGGAAGGTGAGCAAGACGGACAGCGCATTGGTGAGCGCGTTTCCGGTACCGGCGAGCTGGTTGAGCAGCGGCGCCAGGGAATGCAGGTTGGCCTTCAGGTCGTCCCCACTCTGGTTGATCACCCGAGTCGCGACGTCACTCAACTCACCCAGTGAGACAAGCGCATTGGTGAGGTTCTGCCGCTGACCGACCAGCACCTCCAACGCCGGCGGTACCGCGTCGAGCGCCGCCGTCAACGTCTCACTCTGCTGGTTCACGGTGGTCGAGAGCCGGTCGATCCCCTCCATCGCGGAGACGATCTGTCCGCGCTGGTTGTCCAGGCTGCCCACCAGCTGGTCGAGCTGCGGCAGCAGGTCCCGGATCGAGTCCTCCCGGCCCAGCAGGGCCGAGTTGAGTTCGGTGGTGATGTCGTTGATCTGCGCCAGGCCGCCGCCGTTGAGCACCACCGACAGCGAGGACAGCGTCTGCTCCGTCGTCGGGAAGGCCCCGGCCCGCTCGATCGGGATCAGGTCACCGTCCGCGAGCGTGCCCTGCGGCGCGATGCCGATCGGCGGCGCCAGCTCCAGGTGCTGCGAGCCGAGCAGGCTGGTCTGGCCGATCTTCGCGGTCGCGTTGGCGGGCAGCACGGTGCCGGGGTTCAGGGACACCGTCACCAGTGCGTGCCAGCCGTCGACCTCGATGCCCGAGACCGTGCCCACCGTCACGTCGTTCACCCGGACGGGCGAATTCTGCGACAGGGTGGTCACATTGGGCATCTCGATCTGGACCGTGTACGAGCCGTCCTGTCCGCCCTCGGTGCCGGGCAGCGGAAGCGAGTTCAGTCCGTTCCACTCGCATCCGGTGAGGGTGAGCGTCAGTCCGAGCGCCGTGGCCACGATCGCGGTACGGCGCCGGTGTGTCCTGCGGGTCATCGGCCGCCTCCCGGCTTCAGCAGGCCCTCGAGGTCCTTGGGCACGTCAATGGTCGGCAGTCCCGCGAGAGGTCCAGCGATCGGCTTTGCGGCACGGGCCGGCACCTGCCCCTCGAGGCTCGGCGGGGTGTACGCCATCTGGCCCGGATTGGCGCCGGCCCCGATGGCCGGGTTGGTCAGGAATCCCGGGTAGTTCACGGCAACCGAGTTGAGGACCGGGCCGAAGAACTCGGTGCACAGGTCCGCGGTGCGATCCGAGTCGTTGTTCTCGAGGCCGCGGACCATGCCGCAGATCGCGTTGATCGGGTTGGCTGTGTTGCTCGTCGCGAGCGCACCCTGGAGCGAACCCTGTGCGGGGTTGTAGATGTTGTTGAAGTTCGCGAGGGCATTCGGCGCGATGTGCAGGACGCGCTCGATCTCCGGCCGCTTCTCCACGAGCACCTGGGTGGCATCGGCGAGCCGGCCCACCTGCTCGGTGATGCCCTCGCTGTTCGCGGAGACGAACCGCTGGACGTCGCCCATCGCCACGTCCAGGTCGGTCAGCGCCGTCCCGAGTTCGTCGGAGTTCTCTGCCAGCAGCGACGACACCGAGGCCAGGCGGCCACCGAACTGGACGATCTGCTCGTTGCTCGACGACAGCGCGGTCACGAACGTCTGCAGGTTGCGAATGGTGGAGAACAGGTCCGTGCGGCCGTCCGAGAGGGTGTTCATGGTGTCCGAGAGCTCACGCAGCGTGGCTCGCAACGAGTCGCCGTTGCCGTCGAGGTTGTTCGCGGCGGTGTCGATGAAGATCCCGAGCGAGCCCTGGTCGGCGCCGCCCTGCGGGCCCAGCGCCGTCGACAGCTTGGTCAGCTCGGTCTTGATCTCGTCCCACTCCACGGGGATCGCGGTGCGCTCGACCGGGATCTCGGCGCCGTCGGACATCTCCTCGCCACCCTCGAAGACGGGGGTGAGCTGGATGAAGCGCGCCGCCACCAGGCTCGGCGCCACGATGATCGCCTTCGCATCGGCGGGGATCTCCACCGAGCGGTCGACGTTCATCACCACCTTGGCATTCTCGCCGGAGGGCTCGATCGTCTCGATCTTGCCGACCGAGACACCGAGCACTCGCACGTCGTCGCCGGCATAGATGCCGGTGGTGGTCGGGAAGTACGCGGTGATCGTGTTCTTGCCGAGCCCGGGGAACAGGACCAGCGCGCCTGCGACGAGCGCGGCGACCACCACGGCGGCGACGCCGCCACGCAGCAGCCACTTCTTGCGGTTGTTCATCTGCTCGCTCATGGTCGGTTCGGATCCTTCAGCTCAATCTCGGGCACCGGGAACTGCTGCAGGTCCGACGGCACGTGCTCGGGCCAGAGCAACGAGTCGGTGAAGGTCTGCGTAATCTGGCCGACACCGAAGTTCGCCACATAGGCCATGAAGAAGGGCCCGCTGCCGACGGCCTCGCCGAGCGTCGTCGCGTACGGGCCGAGTCCGTCGAGCGCCTGGCTGATGTTGTCCTTGTTCCGCTGCAGGATGGCCACCGTCTGGTTCAACTGCTCCAGCGTCGGACCCATCTGCTGCTCGTTGTCCTGGACCAGGCCGGTCAGCTGCCGCGACACCGCCGAGACGTTGACGATGAGCTCGCTGATCGCGTTGCGGCGACGGTCGAGCTCGGCGAGCAGGCGGTTTCCGTCGACCAGCAACGAGTTGATCTGACCGCTGCGCTCGCCCAGGATCCCGGTGACGCTCTCCGCCTTGGTGAGCAGGTCACGCAGGCTCTCGTCGCGCGTGTTGATGCTCTGCGAGAGCCGGGTGACGCCGGCCAGCGCCGTCCGCAGCTCCGGCGGGGTGTCGGCCAGCGTCTCGGACATCGCGTTGAGCGAGTTGTTGAGCTGGTCGGTGTCGAGGTCCGACGCCGTCGTCGCCAGGTCGCCCAGCGCGTCGTTGAGCGAGTACGGCGAGTTGGTGCGCTCCAGCGGGATCGTGCTCCCGACCTGCAGCGTGCCGAAGCCGTCCGACGCCACCTGCAGGGACTTGCGCCCGAGGATGGTGTTGGTCTTGATGTCGGCTCCGGTGGAGTCGCCGAGCTCGATACCGTCGTCGACGGTGAAGGTCACCAGGACGTTGGTGTTGTCGAGCTCGACCTTCTCCACCTTGCCGACGTTGACGCCTGCGACGGTGACGAAGTCGCCGACCATCAGGCCGCCGGCGTCCGCGAACTGCGCCTGGTAGCGCGCCCCGCCGGAGAGGAAGGGCAGCTTGTCGTACTGCAGGCCGGCAAGGACCAGCGAGACCGCGACGACGAGTCCGATGATCCCGATCTGTACGGGGTTTCTTTCACGAGGCTTGTTCATGACAGCGGCTCGCACCTTCCCGTCGTCTGCTCTGGGGCCACCGGAGCCGGCAGGACGATGTCCTTGCCGTCCGGACCGGAGAACTTGAAATTGACAGCGCATGTGTAGAACTGGAAGAAGCTGCCGTACGCGCCGGTTCGAATCAGTTTCCGGTAGGTCTCCGGCAGCCGCTCGAGTACCCAGTCGACCTGGTCCTCGCCGAGGTTGACCTGGGTCGCGACGCGATTGGCCTCCGCGATGGTGCTCTGCAGGTCCGGCCGTGCGCCCTCGAGCAGCTGGGCCAGGTCGCCGGTGGCGGTGGCGATCCTGGGGATCGCGTTGCCGATCGGGTCGCTGTCCTGGGCCAGCCCGCTGACCAGCTGCTGCAGCTGGTCGATGGTCGACGAGAACTGATCGCCCTTGTCGTTGATCGTGGTCAGCGTGGTGTTCAGGTTGGTGATCACCTCGCCGATCAGCTGATCCCGATCGGCCAGCGTGGTGGTGAACGAACTGGTGCTGCCGAGCAGCGAGACCAGCGTGTCGCCCTGCCCCTGGAAGACCTGCAGCAGCGCCCCGGTCAGGTCGTTGACCTGGTTCGGGTCGAGGCCACGCAGCAGCGGCTTGAACCCGCCGAGCAGCAGGTCCAGGTCGAGTGCCGGTGCCGTCTGCGACACCGGGATGGTGCCGCCGTCGGCCAGCGACTCCGTCGAACCCGCGCCCTCCAGGAGCTCCAGGTACCGGTCGCCGACCAGGTTCTCGTAGCGCACCGTGGCCTTCGTGCTCTGCAGCAGCGGGTACTTCGCGTCGACGCTGAAGCTCACCTCGGCGAGGTTGTCGTCACCGATCTCCACGCCCTTGACCGAGCCCACCGGCACGCCTGCGATCCGTACCTTGTCGCCGGGCATGATGCCGGAGGCGTCGGTGAACTCGGCGTTGTAGCCGTCCGAGCTGCTGAACCGGACCTGGCTGAACACCACGGCCAGGCCGGCGAAGATCAGTGCCATCGCCGTGGTGAAGACGAGCAGTTTGACCGTCGTCGCCCGCATTACTTCTGCCCTCCTACGGGGACACCGGCGTAGAGCCACTGGAACAACTTGGGCACGTTCGTGCCCGTCGTCGTGGACGGCTGATAGGGCACGGTGCCGGTGTCCGCGACCACGAACGGAGCGTTGCCGTTCTTCTTCGGGTGGAAGTCCGGCAGGCCCCAGCAGTTCGGGCCGCCGGAGGCGTTCACCTTGGGCAGGTCCTTCGGGTAGGTGTACGGCTCGGTTCCGGGCAGGAAGTTAGTGCTCAGCGCGAATCCGGGCTGCAGGCCGCCGACCGCCTTCTCGGCTTCCGGCAGCATCCTGCCCATCCCGGAGATCAGGCAGGCGATGGACGGTGAGTACTCGGAGAGCAGCGCCGTGGTGGGCCGCAGGTCCGCGAGCGACTTCGTCAGGTTGGCCTCGTTCTCGGTCAGGACGTCGGTTGCGGTGTTCGCCAGCCCGGTCACGTTCATCAGCAGCAGGTCCAGGTTGGCCTGCTCCTCGACGATGGTGCCGCTGGTGGCCGTGGCGTTGTCGAGCAGGTGCATCAGGTCCGGGGTGACGTCGGCGTAGAGGTTGGTGACCTGCGCCGCCTTGTCGAGGTCCTGCTGCAGCTGCGGGAGCACCGGGTTCATCGTCTTGAGGTAGTGATCCGTCTCCTCGAGCAGCTCACCGAGCTGCTCGCCGCGGCCGTTCAGCGCCGACGAGATGGCGCCGAGGGTGGCGTTGAGCTTCTCCGGCTCGATCTGCTGGAGCAGGGTGGACAGGTTCTGGAAGAGGGTGTTGAACTCCACCGTCACCGAGTCCGCCGCGATGGTGGTGCCCGCGGACAGCGACTTCGAGGACGGGTTCTCGGGCACCACGAAGTTCACGTACTTGGCGCCGAACACGGTGGTGGACTTGATCTCCACCGTCGCGTTCGACGGGATCAGGTGCATCGACGACGGGTCCATCGCCAGGTTCAGCTGGGCCTGCCCGTTCTCGTTCTCGATCGACGCCACCTTGCCCACCTGGACACCGCGCAGCTTCACCTTGGCGTCGGGGTCCATCACCAGGCCCGAGCGCGGGGCGGTGATCGTCACCGGCTCACTGTCGGTGAAGCCGCCGGCGAACATGGTCAGGGCCACGGTCGCGATCGCGACCAGGCTGCCGACCAGCACCAGCGCCGCGGTCTTCTTCTTCAGACTCGAATCAGCCATGCCGCTATCCCGAAAGGTTGAAGTTGCCGGACCCGCCGTAGATGGCGAGCGAGATGAGCAGGGTCACCGTGACCACGGCGATCAGCGAGGTGCGGACCGCGTTGCCGACGGCCACGCCGACGCCGACCGGGCCGCCGCTGGCGTTGAAGCCGTAGTAGGTGTGGATCAGCATGACGGCCAGACCCATCACGATCGCCTGAGCGAACGACCACAGAATGTCCGTGGGCATCAGGAACGTCGAGAAGTAGTGGTCGTAGACACCCCCCGACTGGCCGTTGATCACGACGGTGGCGAACCGGCTGGCGATGAACGAGGCGATCACGGCCAGCGAGTACAGCGGGACGATCGCGATCATGCCGGCCATCACGCGGGTGCTGACCAGGTACGGGATCGACGGGATGGCCATCGATTCGAGCGCGTCGATCTCCTCGGAGACCCGCATCGCGCCGAGCTGCGCGGTCGAGCCGGCACCGATCGTCGCGGCGAGGCCGATGCCCGCGATGACCGGCGCGGCGATGCGCACGTTGATGAAGGCGGCGAAGAAGCCGGTCAGCGCCTCGACGCCGATGTTGCCGAGCGAGCTGAAGCCCTGAACCGCGATCACGGCGCCGGAGAACAGGGTCAGGAAGGCGACGATGACAACGGTGCCGCCGATGATCGCGAGGGCGCCGGAGCCCATCGCAATCTCCGCGATCAGCCGGATCGTCTCCTTGCGGTAGTGGATCAGCGCGCGGGGTGCCGAGGCCACCGCGCGCCAGAAGAAGAGCGCCTGGTCGCCGATGGAGTCGATGGCGCCGGAGAACTTGCGCGCCCCGCGTCGGGTGCCCCGGAAACGTCCGGTCAGTGCGAGTGCCATGTGTCAGCCTGCCGTCAGCTTGATACCGACCGCGGTCACCAGGACGTTGACCACGAACAGCGCCATGAAGGCGAAAACGACGGTCTGGTTCACGGCGTCACCCACGCTCTTTGCCCCGCCTTTCACGTTGAGACCCAGGTAGCAGGCGACCAGGCCGGCAATCATGCCGAACAGTCCCGCCTTCAGCTGGGAGAGGAGCAGTTCACCGAAGCCGGTCAGCAGCGTGATGCCGTTGACGAAGGCGCCGGGGTTCACGTCCTGCAGGAAGACCGAGAACAGGAAGCCGCCGAGGATACCGATCGTGCAGACCAGTCCGTTGAGAAGCAGCGCGACCACGGTCGACGCCAGCACTCGCGGCACCACCAGTCGGTGGATCGGATTGATGCCGAGCACCTTCATCGCGTCGATCTCCTCGCGAATGGTTCTCGCCGCGAGGTCCGCGCAGATGGCGGTGGCGCCGGCACCCGCGACGATCAGCACGGTGACCATCGGGCCGACCTGGGTCACCGCGCCGAGCGCGGCACCGGCCCCGCTGAGGTCGGCCGCGCCGATCTCGCGGAGCAGGATGTTGATGGTGAAGCTCACCAGCACGGTGAACGGAATGGCAACCAGGACGGTCGGCACCATCGAGACCCTGGCGACGAACCAGGACTGGTCGACGAATTCCTGGCGCTGGAACGGGCGTCGGCCCATCGCGCGGAAGGTCTCCCCCGTCATCGCGAAGAAGCCACCCACGGCGCGCAACGGCACCTCGAGGAGATCGTTCATCAGCCCTCCTCGTCAGTTCTCGCACACACGGCTCGACGGAGGTCGCATGGACGCCCCCGAGGAGTCTGTGATCCAGGTCATATTAACTAGAACACGTTCTCGTGTCAAAGCAGGTCACCCTCCGAGCCATCCCGGCCAGTCATTGCGGGTTTACGGTTGGCCGACGACGCGGATGCGTTGGCCTTGTTCAACGATGACGCCGGGGTTCGCGGCAGGTCCTCCACCGCGGTCAGACCCAGGACTGCGCACAGATTCGACAGCGATCGCCGCACCCCAATCCAGCGAGCCATGTTCTACCCCATTGCCTTTCACGAGCCGAACGCGATCGGGACCGACCGCTCGACGAACAAGCCTCGTGGCAGGTGACGGGGCGGGGAGCCGATTCCACTCCCCGCCCCGCCATCCGACCTCGCCCTTCGTGGCGGTCCGCATCCGGCCTGCGCCGAATCCCGAACTGCCGGAATTTCTAGAACACGTGCTGACATACCACGGTACGAACAGAGCTCACGCAGGACCACCATCTTGTCTCAGAATGCACGTCTCGTATGCGAATTCGAGATGATTGCTTCGTTACAACTAACGAGTTGGCGGTCGAGCGGGCATCAGCCCAGGGACTTGACCGCGGCGGTGGCAGCGAACATCTTGCCCGGGTCGCGACCGTCGAAGTAGCCGCCGAGCTGGTCCGCGAGGGCCGCGGGGCTGAACTGCGCGTCGTCGGCGTCGAACCGCTGCTCGACGACCGGCGCCGCCATCAGCGCGACCATCGGGCCGTAGACGACGAAGACCTGGCCGTTGATCGCGTCCGCGGCCGGGGAGGCCAGGTAGGACACGAGGTTGACCACGTGCTCGGGCGAGAGCGGATCGATGCCGTCCTCCGGCGCGTCGCCGAAGACGTTCTCCGTCATCGCCGTGCGCGCCCGTGGGCAGATGGCGTTGGCGCGGACGCCGTAGCGCTCGAGGCCGCGTGCCGCCGAGAGCGTGAGAGCGGTGATGCCGGCCTTCGCGGCGCCGTAGTTCGGCTGTCCGGCGGGCCCGAGCAGGCCGGCCTCCGAGGAGGTGTTGATCAGTCGGCCGTAGACGGGGGCGCCTGCCGCCTTGGACTCGGCGCGCCAGTGCACGGCGGCGTTGCGGCAGAGCAGGAAGTGGCCACGCAGGTGCACCTTGAGCACCAGGTCCCAGTCCTCGTCCGACATGGAGAAGAGCATCTTGTCGCGGACGATGCCGGCGTTGTTGACCACGATGTCGAGGCCGCCGAACTGCTCGGTGGCGGCCGCCATCAGTGCGTCGGCCGTCGAGCGCTCGCCGATGTCGCCGGCGACGAACAGCGCCTTGCCGCCGAGCGCCTCGACCTCCGCCAGCACCGCGTCCGCGTTCTCGTCGGCGCGCAGGTCGTTGATCACGACGTTCGCACCCTGCCGGACGAGCCCGAGGGCCTCGGCCTTGCCCAGGCCCGACGCTCCGCCGGTCACGATCGCGACCTTGCCGTCCAGACTTACCTCGCGACTAGCCAATCCCACCACTACCTTCGTGAATTGAATTCGGACCCCGACGGGCGCGCCCGCCAGTTCGACAGGCGGCGCGCCCCGGGGATTCCAGTCACGTTCGTGACGACAGTCACTGTAGAACGTGTTCCTGTTTGCGGCAAGAAGTCTTAGAGCTCGAGACGCAGAGCGGCCCGCGGGCACTGGTTGACGGACTCCTTCATCAGGGCCACCTGCTCCGGGGTGTCGTCGGGCTGCGTGATCAACAGCTGCTCGTCGTCATCGAGGTCGAAGACGTCGGGCGCGATGCCGACACACACACCGTTGGCTTCACAGAGGTCCAAATCGACTGTGACCTTCATTGATGATCCTCACTTCTCACTCATGTCATGCGGTTGCGACGCTCGGGTTCCGGGCTGGGACCGAACGCGGATCCAGCATAAGACTAGAACCCGTTCCACTCCTGTGCAATGATGCGAAAAACGCCCTTAATCGGGCCGAAAGTGTGCTGCGTCCGCTTCACTACCGGGCCGAGCCGAGCAACCTTCCCAGCGACTAGAACCTGTGTCAGAGACCGGAGAGGCACCATGCACATCAACTACAGCGCGGAGCAGCAGAAGTTGCGCGAGGAGCTCCGCGCCTACTTCGCCAAGCTCATCACTCCCGAACGCCGGGAGGCGCTCTCCGCGACGACCGGCGAGTACGGATCGGGGACCGTCTACCGCGACATCGTGCGTGAGATGGGCAGCGACGGCTGGCTCACCCTCGGGTGGCCCAAGGAGTTCGGCGGCCAGGAGCGGTCGCCGATCGACCAGCTGATCTTCACCGACGAGGCCGCGATCGCCGGCGCCCCCGTGCCGTTCCTGACGATCAACTCCGTCGCGCCGACAATCATGCACTACGGATCCGAGGAGCAGAAGAAGTTCTTCCTGCCCAAGATCTCCGCGGGCGAGATCCACTTCTCCATCGGCTACTCCGAGCCCGGCGCAGGCACCGACCTGGCCAGCCTGCGGACCACCGCGGTCAAGGACGGCGACGACTACGTCATCAACGGTCAGAAGATGTGGACCAGCCTCATCGCGTACGCGGACTACGTCTGGCTCGCCGTCCGCACCGACCAGAACGCCAAGAAGCACAAGGGCATCAGCATGCTCATCGTGCCGACCACCGCGGAGGGCTTCTCCTACACGCCCGTGCACACGATGGCGGGCCCGGACACCAGCGCGACCTACTACCAGGACGTCCGCGTGCCGTCGTCCGCGCTGGTCGGCGAGGAGAACGGCGGCTGGGGTCTGATGACCAACCAGCTCAACCACGAGCGCGTGGCGCTGGTCTCCGCCGCACAGATCCAGGGCGCGCTGCGCGACACCATCGAGTGGGCGCAGAACACCAAGATGGCCGACGGTCGCCGCGTCATCGACCAGGAATGGGTGCAGATCAACATCGCCCGGGTGCACGCCAAGGTCGAGTACCTCAAGCTGCTGAACTGGGATGTCTCCTCCGCCGATGCCCCGAGCAAGGGCGACGCGTCGGCCTGCAAGGTGTTCGGCACCGAGTTCGCCACCGAGGCGTACCGACTTCTGATGGAGGTCCTCGGACCGCAGGCATACCTGCGCCAGGACTCGAAGGGCGTCGCCGTGCGCGGCCGCCTCGAGCGGTGGCACCGGTCCGCGCTGATCCTGACCTTCGGTGGCGGCACCAACGAGGTGCAGCGCGACATCCTCGCCATGACGGCACTGGGCCAGCCGCCCGCCAAGCGGTGACTTTCACCGCCGACCCGGCGCCGACCCCGGCCCCCATCCTGCGCTGACCGCGCGAGTCAAAGGAACATCATGGACTTCACCCACACAGAGGCCCAGCAGGACCTCGAACAGCTCACCCGGAGCATCGCCGAGAAGCTCACCACCCCGGAGCGACTCAAGGAACTCGACGGCGCGCAGGACCGCTTCGACGACAAGCTCTGGAAGGCACTCGCCGACGCGGGCGTGCTCGCCGCGGCGCTGCCGGAGTCGGTCGGCGGCGGCGGATTCGGCATCCTCGAGCAGTGCTCGGTGCTGCGCGAGATCGGCAGGCCCCTCGCGCCGGTGCCGTACCTGTCCTCGATCGTCCTCGCCGCCTCGGCACTGGCGGAGTTCGGCGACGAGGCCCAGCGAGAGTGGGCGCAGCGCGCCGGCGCCGGCGAGGTCGTCCTCACCGTCGCGCTCGCCGAGGAGCTCAACGACAACCCGGCCGCCCCGGTGACCACGGCGACGCGCAGCGGCGACGACTGGGTGCTGACCGGCACCAAGATCACCGTGCCTGCGGCGACCTTCGCGGACCTGATCCTGGTTCCCGCCACCACCCCCGAGGGTGTCGCGGTGTTCCTGGTGCAGCCGTCCGACGCCGGGGTCACCGTCGAACGCCAGCGCGTCACCGACTTCAGCGCGGAGTCGATCGTCGAGTTGTCCGGCACCAAGGTCGGGTCGGACCGAGTGCTCGGCAGCCCCGCGAACGGCGCCGAGATCATGGACTGGATCCTGGCCCGCGCCGCCGTCGCGCTGAGCGCGACCCAGCTCGGCACCCTGGAGCGGGCCCTGGAACTGGTCGCGGAGTACGCGCGCGAGCGGGTCCAGTTCGACCGCCCGATCGGCAGTTTCCAGGCCGTGGCCCAGCGGCTCGCGGACGCCTTCATCGACGTGAAGGGTGCCCGGCTGACCCTCTGGCAGGCCGCCTGGCGTCTGAGCGAGAACCTGCCTGCCGAGGAGGAGGTCCGGACCGCGAAGTTCTGGGCAGCCGACGCCGGTCACCGGGTGGCGCACACCGTGATCCACATCCACGGCGGCGTCGGACTCGACCGCGAACACCCCGTCCACCGTTACTTCCTGGCGGCCAAGCACAACGAGTTCGCACTCGGCTCGGCCACCGAGCAGTTGCGTCGACTGGGACAGATCCTGGCCGACGTGCCTGCCTGAACCTAGGCTGCAACCATGACGACCGCCACGCCCACTGTCACCGATCTGCTGCTCCGCCTGCGAGACGACGAAGATCACGGAATTCTGTTCGAGGACAAGAAGATTTCGTGGTCCGAGCACGTATCACTCAGTGCCGATCTGGCGTCGGGCCTGGCGACCATGCTTGATCCGGCAGCACCCCGGCACATCGGGGTGCTGCTGGACAACGTGCCCGAGTTCTCCCTCCTGCTCGGCGCGGCCGCGCTGGGCGGATCTGTCGCGGTGGGACTGAATACCACCCGCCGCGGCGAGGCCCTCGCCGGTGACATCGCCCGGGCGGACTGCCAGGTGGTCGTCGCCGACTCCTCGACCGTCGGCCTGCTCGACGGGCTCGACCTCGGCGGGGTCCGCGTGCTCACCGTCGACTCCCCGGACTGGACGGACTTGCTCTCCGCCCACCGCGGCAGCGCCGTGCCCGACCGGGTCGCGGCAGGCGACGACCTGTTCATGCTGATCTTCACCTCCGGCACCAGCGGCAACCCGAAGGCCGTGCGGGTCACCCACAAGATGGTCGCCGGTCCGGGACGGATGCTGGCGGACCGCTTCGAGCTCAGCTCCGCCGACACCACCTACGCGTCGATGCCCATGTTCCACTCCGGCGCGGTCATGGCGTGCTGGTCCATCGCCCTGGCCGTCGGCGGGAACTTCGCCCTGCGACGCAAATTCTCGGCGTCCGGGTTCCTGCCCGACGTGCGCCGGTTCGGCGCCACCTTCGCGCACTACGTGGGCAAGCCCCTCGCCTACGTGCTCGCCACCCCCGAACGGGCCGACGACGCCGACAACCCGCTGAAGGTCGTCTACGGCAACGAGGGCTCCGCGTCGGCGATCGCCGAGTTCGGACGCCGATTCGCGACCCGGGTAGTCGACGGCTTCGGCTCCACCGAGGGCGGCGTCCTGATCTCCCGCCCGCCGGGCACCCCGCCCGGCGCGCTGGGCCCGCTGCCCGCCGGCATCGCCATCCTCGATCCGGACCACGGAACACCCTGCCCCATTGCCGAATTCGACGAGCGCGGCCGCATCACCAACGCCGACAAGGCGACCGGCGAACTGGTGAACACCGCCGGCACCGGTAGCTTCGCCGGCTACTACAAGAACCCCGAGGCCGAGGCCGAGCGGGTCCGCGACGGCCAGTACTGGAGCGGCGACCTCGCGTACGTCGATGCCGACGGCTACGTCTACTTCGCCGGCCGCAGCTCCGGATGGATGCGGGTGGACGGCGAGAACCTCGGCACCGCGCCGATCGAGAACATCGTCTCCCGGCACCCGCGGGTGCTCGAGGCCGCGGCCTACGCGGTCCCGGACCCGCAGGTCGGCGACCGCGTCGCGGTGGCGCTGGTGGTCGCGGACGGCTTCGATGTCGCCGAGTTCGCCGAGTTCCTCACCCACCAGCACGATCTCGGCCCCAAGCAGGTCCCGACGCTCGTCCGGGTGAGCCCGGACCTGCCCAAGACCGCGACCTACAAGGTGCTCGGCCGTTCGCTGAGCGCGCAGCGGTGGAACTCCCCCGACCCCACCTGGTTCCGCGCCGCCGGCAGCACCACCTTCGCCCCCGTCACCCCCGAGTTCGCCGCCGCACTCGACGCCGAACTCGACAGCTGACCCCTCCCTTCCCCTTCTCCCCTCCCGCCCCGCCTGCCTACCGAATGAACGGAAGCGTTCATTCGATCTAATCGAATGAACGTGCCGTTCACTCGGGGCGGACGGGCGCGGGCGGGACGAATTCCTCCCCAGCCCACCCGGCCGGGAACCCTCGTGATCCGCTACCTTGCTCAGCATCCTAGTGGTACCTTGCTGTGCATGAGTCCATCCGTCGACCGACGCAGCCTCGTCCTCCGTGGCGTGCTCGACCTGTGCCTGCTCTCGCTCCTGCGGGAAGGCCCCATCTACGGCTACGAACTGACAGAGCGACTCGCCGAGCGCGATCTGCTGGTCGCCGGCGGCTCGTCGTACCCACTCCTCGCGAGGCTGGAGAAGGCCGGCCTGGTGGAATCCGAGAGCAGACCGTCCAGCTCGGGCCCACCCCGCAAGTACTACTCCGTCACCGAACTCGGCCTCGACGCACTCGAGGACGGCGCCACCGAATGGCTGACACTCGCCTCGAGCGTGAACTCACTACTGACAGAGACAAATTCGACCAGGAGCGCGCGATGACCTCACCTGCTGCCCAGACCTGCGAGACCGTCGACATCACGACGATCGAGCGAACCGCGACTCGGCTCTGGCGTCGCGCCGGGGTCCGCAGGAGCGACCGCATCGCGCTGCTCGGCGAACTGACCGGCGAACTCGACGCGGCGGTCGCGGACGGCGTCGGCACCAGCGGAGTTGTCGGCGACGACCCTGCCACCACGCTGCGGGAGTGGGCGGACGAGCGCGAACTGTCCGGCCGCGCTTACCGTTTGGGACTAGTCGTCCCGGCAGTACTACTCGGCGCCACGGTGGGCCTCGGCGCGATTCTCGCGCTGCTCTTCCTGGCCTTCCGTTCGATCGCCACCGTCGAACCGGGGAACATCCTGATCGTCGTGTACGCCCTCAGCGCCGCACTCGCCTACCTGTGCGCGTTGGCCGGCACCTGGGGCGCCCTGCGACTCGGCGGCGATCCCCACGCAACGAGCACCGCCCTGACCCTCTCGTGGGTGCTACCGCTCACCGGACTCGCCGCCCTCGCAGGCGGCGTAGGGACGGCCTGGATTCAGGGCTTCAGCACGACCCCCACCACCTTCGTCACCACCGTGACCGCGGTGTGCCTGGTGATCAGCGCGGGCGCGGCGGCGGCACGGCACCTCGCGCTTCGAGGCAGCCCTGCCTGATTCCACCGACGGCGCGCCGCGACCCGCGGTCGCCACGGAGTACTCGACACACACGAAGGCCGGGTGCGAGTATCGCACCCGGCCTTCGTGTGTGGCCTTGCCTGTCACGCCCGGAGGCGTGGATACCTACTTGAGCTTCTCCAGTCGCGCAACGGTCGCGTCGAACTCGGCGACCAGTTCGGCCATCGACTCGGCGACCGGGCGGATCTCGTTCATCCGACCGACGATCTGACCGGCCGGCATCGCGACAACCTCGGGATTCTCCGAGGCGACGATCCGCTGGTGCGCCTCGGCGACCAGGAGGTTCTGCAGCGGCATCGGCAGCGCGTCCGGTGCGCCCTCCGCCGACCACGCCTCGGTCCACTTGGTCTTGAGCAACCGGGCCGGCTTGCCCGAGTAGATCCGCGAGCGAACGGTGTCCGCGGAGGTCGCGTCGAGCAGCGCGCGCTGGATGGCCGACGGGCCCTCACCCGACGCGCTGCCCAGCTTGTACTCGGCGGCGGTGAGCCAGTACGAGCCCATCCAGACGCCGGATGCCCCGAGGCTCATGGCTGCGGCGATCTGACGACCACTGCCGATTCCACCGGCGGCCAGCACGGTCGCGGAATCGCCTACCGCGTCGACGATCTCGGGAACCAGGACCATCGAGGCGATCTCGCCGGTGTGCCCGCCGGCCTCGTAGCCCTGGGCGATGACGATGTCGACGCCGTTGGCAACGTGGCTGAGCGCGTGACCGACCGCCCCGGCGAGGGCGGCGACCGGAACCCCGTGCGCGTGCGCCTCGTCGATGATGTCCTTCGGCGGCGACCCGAGCGCGTTGGCGATCAGTGCCGGACGGTGACGCAGTGCCACGTCCACCTGCGCCCGTGCGACGGAGTGCAGCCAGCCCAGCACGCCGGCGGCCTGCTCGATGTCGTCGGACAGCGGCGGCACGCCCAGTTCGTCGAGCGTGCGGTTGACGAACGCGCGGTGCTCGGCCGGGATCAGCTTGTCCAAGTCGACGGCCGCACCCTCGGTGGGCACCTTCGCAGGCATGACGATGTCGACGCCGTACGGCTTGCCGTCGGTGTTCTCGTCCATCCAGGCGAGGGTCGCCTCGAGCTCTTCCGGATCGTTGAACCGCACGCAGCCCAGCACGCCGAGCCCGCCGGCCCGCGAGACCGCCGCCGCCACGTGCTCGGACGGGGTGAACGCGAAGATCGGGTACTCGATGCCGAACTTCTCGGCCAGTGCGTTACGCATCAGGAGTTTCCGTTGGAGTAATGATCGTCGGCCTCGCGCTGCACGGTCTGCTCCTTGGCCCACTGGTAGTTCGGCTTACCGGCCGGGTTGCGCTTGATCTCGTCGACGAACCAGACGCTGCGCGGCACCTTGTAGCCGGCGATCTCCTTGCGGCAGGCCTCGATGATCTCGTCCATGCTCGGGCGCTCTGCATCCGGGCGCACGGCGATCACCGCGGCGACCCGCTGTCCCCAGCGCTCGTCCGGGATGCCCACGACGAGTGCGTCGAACACGGCGTCGTGCGTCTTGACCGCGCCCTCGACCTCCTCGGGGTAGATCTTCTCGCCGCCGCTGTTGATCGAGACCGAGCCACGCCCGAGCATCGTGACGGTGCCGTCCTCCTCGACCCGCGCGAAGTCGCCCGGAATGGAGTAGCGCACGCCGCCAAAGGTTTTGAAGGTCTCGGCCGTCTTGACCTCGTCCTTGTAGTAGCCGAGCGGGATGTGGCCGTGGCGGGCCAGCAGGCCGACCTGTCCGGAGCCGGGCACGACCGGGACGCCGTCGTCGTCGATGACCACGGTCGCGGCGTCGATCTTTACGCGCGGGCCGCCGGAGTGCTCGAAGCCCTTGGCGATCACGCTCAGGCCGCCGAAGCCGGTCTCGGAGGAGCCGATCGAGTCGGTGAGCAAGCGGTTCGGCAGCAGGTCCAGGAACTGCTCCTTGAGCACCGGCGAGAACAGCGCGGCACTGGAGGCGATGACGTACAGCGAGGACAGGTCGTAGGGCTCACCCGTCTCGGGGTTGCCCTGGACGAGTGCGTCGAGCATCGGGCGGGCCATGGCGTCGCCGGTGATGAAGATGAGGTTGATCTTGTGCTTGTCGATGCACTGCCACACCTCGTGGCCGTCGAACTCGGGGTGCATCACGAGGGTGCCACCGCCGAAGAGGCTGTGGAACACCGCGGACTGCGAGCCGCCGTGGATCATCGGGGGGATCGGGAAGCGGACCATCGCCGGGTTCGCGGCGCCGACCTTGGCCATCTCCCACTCGTCCTCGACGCGCTCGCCGGTGACGAAGTTGACGCCGCCACCGAGCACGCGCCACCAGTCCTCGTGGCGCCACATGACGCCCTTCGGCATGCCGGTGGTGCCGCCGGTGTAGAGCATGAAGATGTCGTCCTGGCTGCGCTCGCCGAAGTCGCGCTCGGGAGAGCCCTCGCTCAGCGCCTGCTCGAACTCGACGCCGAACTCGGCGTAGTCGAGATCGGTGCCGTCCTCGACGACGATCACGGACTTGACCAACGGCGTGTTCGGCAGCACGTTGGCCACCTTGTCCACGTACCGGCGCTCGACGACGAGCGCGGCCATGTCCGAGTTCTCGAAGATGTACTGCAACTCGTTCTCGACGTACCGGTAGTTGATGTTGACCATCACCGCACGGGCCTTGAACACCGCCACCATGGCCTCGATGGCCTCGATGGTGTTGCGGCTGTAGATGCCGACCTTGTCGCCGGGCTGGACGCCGTGTTCCAGCAGGTAGTGAGCCAGACGGTTGGTCCGCTCCTCCAGCTGCGCGTACGTCACCTCGCGGGTGCTGTCCAGCAGCGCGATGCGTTCGGGATTCAGGTCGATGGAATGCTCAACGAAGTCTGCGATATTAATGGCCACGCCCAACAAAGTAGAACGTGTTACCGTTTCATGCAAGGGTCAGTTTGAGACCCAACTCACACAAGATCGGGAGCTTTCAGTGTCCTCCACCACATCCGAGATCGCCGATGTCGCCGCGTCCGCCCCGCACTGCCTCGTCGAGAAGCGCGGTCACGTCCTCATCGTGACGATGAATCGGCCGGCAGCGAGGAACGCTCTCTCCAGCGAGATGATGGCGATCATGACCGAGGCCTGGGACCAGGTCGACGCCGATCCCGACATCCGGGTCGCGATCCTCACCGGCGCCGGTGGCACGTTCTGCGCAGGCATGGACCTCAAGGCGATGAACAAGAGCGCCCCCGGCGACAAGTTCGTCAAGGGCGGAATGGACCTGACCAAGCTGCCGGCGCTGCTCAAGGGCCGTCGGCTCACCAAGCCGCTGATCGCCGCGGTCGAGGGCGCGGCCATCGCGGGCGGCACCGAGATCCTGCAGGGCACCGACATCCGCGTGGCCGGCGAGAGCGCCAAGTTCGGCGTCTCCGAGGCCCGGCTGGGACTGTTCCCGCTCGGCGGCTCCGCGGTCCGCCTGGTCCGCCAGATTCCCTACACCGTCGCGGCCGAAATCCTGCTCACCGGCCGGAACGTCCCGGCGTCCGAGGCCAAGGAGCTCGGCCTGATCGGCCACGTCGTGCCCGACGGAGAGGCGCTGACCAAGGCGCTCGAGATTGCCGACGCCATCGCCGCCAACGGCCCGATCGCCGTCCAGGCCATCCTCAAGACCATCCGCGTCACCGAGGGCATGCACGAGGAGGACGCCTTCAAGATCGAGGCCGAGATCGGCGCCGAGGTGTTCCGCAGCGCCGACGCCAAGGAGGGTCCGCGCTCGTTCGCCGAGAAGCGCACCCCGGTCTTCGAAGGCCGCTGAACCTCCCAGCACTGTCCCCTCGCCCCGGCGAGTGAACGGAAGCGTTCATTCGATTGGATCGAATGAACGTGCCGTTCACTCGCCGGGCACGGGCCGAATCTGCCCTCTACTCGCCGGTCGCCGGCAGCAGTCGCACCGACGGGCGCGGTCTGGCCAGAGCCACCGCATAGTGCGCGCGCAACGCGTCGATGACCGCGCTCGGATCGTCGCGAACCTGTGACGGGCGCGTCGCCAGCACCACGATCCCCTTCCCCTGCATCCGCGTACGCCGCTCGAGCGTCGCCGCGTGCTCGGCCGGCGACAGATGCCATTCGATCGAATCGATCTCCCACGCCAGCCCGACGTCGTCCATCCACCCGTCCGGGACCGCGATGAAGTCTCCGTCACCCGTGACGACCGTCCGGTTGAACACCATCGGGGGCAGCCCGCTCTTGAGCCAGAGGTTCCGCGCTTCCGCCTCCGGCACGGAGTGCACGTGCGCAGTGACCTCCTCAATCACCCTGCGCGGCAAGGCAGAGCCACGCTTGCTGCCCGCTGACAGCTCCGCTGCGAGCTCATCGGGCGTCACCTCTCCTCGCTGCACGATCTCCGCGATCAACGCACGTGCGGCATCCAACGAGGTGCACCGGCGGGCAGCGTCGAGCAACGCCCGCCGGAGGGGCGCACACGGCAGACCGCTGCGAACCTCAGGCTCGGGCAGACGCGTAGTGCGCTCGACATGGACGAACGCGACGGACTGCACACGACGGCGATCCGGCAGCAGCACGTGCACGTCGCCGGCGTAGTGCCCGAACCCGTATTCGCGCAGCGCAGACCGACCGCTGAGCATCGCGCCGTTTCCGGCGTACATCAGCGCCGCGACCGTCCGCTGCCTGGCCGTCGGATGGCCGTTGGTCAGCTGGACCACCCCCGGCAGCAGGTGGGACCAGGGCCCACCCGGTCGACAGCGCGCCGCGACGGTCGACGTCGAAACACCGAGGCCGCCCATCTCCGACACCTTGATCACACCGCTGTCGCTTGCCTCGACCAACAGGCGCTGATGTGTCTTCCACTGTCCCCCGCGCATGCTCCGATCGTGGACCACGCGGGATGCCGCGAGGCCAGGAAAACGGTCGAGTGACGGCTGCCTGTGGATGGATTCGCGGCCTGTGGACAACCGGCCGGTCCCGATCCGCGCCGAGTGAACGTACCGTTCATTCGATCGCATCGAATGAACGCTTCCGTTCATTCGATGCGTGGGTGCGGACCGGGAGCCGGGGACGGGGCTGGGCTGGCTAGGCGGGCCTGACGGCCGCCGCGAGCTGACGCATGTGCTCGACGTCGCGGCAGGTCACCAGCAGCATGGTGACACCCGAGTCCTCCCACACCTTGACCTGTTCGCGGACCTCCTCGAGGTTGCCCAGGATCATCGTGTCGGTGACCATCTCGTCCGGCACGATCGCGGCGGCCTCGTCCTTGCGGCCGGACAGGAACAGGCGCTGGATCTCCTTGACCTCGTCGCCGTACCCCATGCGGGTGTACACCTGGGCGTGGAAGTTCACCTCGGCCGCACCCATCCCGCCGACGTAGAGCGCCGTGATCGGCTTGAGCTTCGCGATAGCCGCCGCCCGGTCGTCGGTGATGACGACCTGGCAGGTGGCCGCGACCTCGAAGTCCTCCCGGCTGCGCCGCGCACCCGGGCGGGCGAAGCCCTCGTCGAGCCACTCGTTGTACATCGGCGCCAGTCGCGGCGTGTAGTAGATCGCCAGCCAACCGTCGGCGATCTCCGCGGTCATGGCGACGTTCTTCGGGCCCTCCGCGCCCAGCCAGATCGGCAGGTCCGCGCGCAGCGGATGGGTGATCGGCTTGAGCGGCTTGCCCAGGCCCATCGAACCCTCGCCGGTGTACGGCAGCGGGTAGTGCGGGCCTGCGTTGGTCACCGGCGCCTCCCGCGCGAGCACCTGCCGCACGATCGAGACGTACTCCCGGGTGCGCGCGAGCGGCTTCGGGAAGGGCTGGCCGTACCAGCCCTCGACGACCTGCGGCCCGGAGACACCGAGACCGAGGATCGCGCGACCACCGGAGAGATGATCGAGGGTCAGCGCGTGCATGGCGGCGCCGGTCGGCGTCCGCGCGGACAGCTGCGCCACCGAGGTGCCCAGCCGGATCCGCTCGGTGCTCGAGCCCCACCAGGCCAGCGGGGTGAACGCGTCGTTGCCCCACGACTCGGCGGAAAAGACGGCATCGAACCCCGACCGATCCGCTTCTGCAACAAGTTCAGCCGCGTTGGCCGGCGGCTGTGCGCCCCAGTACCCGAGTTGCAACCCCAGCTTCATGTGTGCGCCTCCGTGTTTTCCCATTTCCACCGCACTATGCCGGTGACTCTTGCCACAGTAATAAGAACCTGTTCTACTCGAACTTGTGACCCCTGAAAAGACCCAAGTGGCCGAGCAGCCGCTGAGTGCACCACTAAATCTGAAATTCGACTACACGCGGTCCGTCGGACCGACCATCGGAGCATTCGTGACCGGTCTTCGCGACCGTCAGGTCGTGGGCGTCCGTGGGTCCGACGGTCGCGTCCACGTGCCGCCGCCGGAGTTCGATCCCGCCACCCACGAACCGATGACCGACTTCGTCGACGTCTCCGACACCGGCACGGTGGTCAGCTGGACGTGGATGCCGGAACCCATCGAGGGCCAGCCGCTCCGCCACCCGTTCGCATGGGCACTGGTGAAGCTCGACGGCGCCGACACCTCGATCCTGCACGCCGTCGACGCCGGCACGCCGGACGCGATGAGCACCGGGATGCGGGTGCGGGTGCGCTGGGCGGACGAGCGAACCGGCCACATCCGGGACATCGCCTGCTTCGAACCCGGCGAGAGCGAGTCCACACCGGCGCAGCCCGGCGGTGACCCGGTCACCGACATCGTGACCCCGATCGACCTGCACTACAAGCACACCGCGTCGCTCGAGGAGACCTACTACCTGCGTGGCCTCATGGAGGGCAAGATCATCGGCGGCCGCACCGATGCGAACGGCAAGGTCTACGTCCCCCCGCGTGGCGCGAACCCCACCGACGGTGTCCCCACCAAGGAGCAGGTCGAGGTGTCCGACAAGGGCACCATCACCACGTTCTGCATCGTCAACGTCCCGTTCCTGGGCCAGTCGATCAAGCCGCCCTACGTGGCGGCCTACGTCCTGCTCGACGGCGCCGACATCCCGTTCCTGCACCTGATCCTCGATGTCGATCCGGCCGACGTGCGGATGGGCATGCGCGTCGAGGCCGTCTGGCGGCCCAAGGAGGAGTGGGTGTACTCGCTCCGGAACGTCTCCCACTTCCGTCCCTCCGGTGAGCCGGACGCGGACTACGACACCTACAAGCACCACCTCTAGGAGCCGAAAGACCATGACAGACATTGCAGTCGTCGGCTTCGCACAGGCCCCTCATGTGCGCGAGACCACCGGCACCACCAACGGCGTCGAGATGCTCGTCCCCTGCTTCCAACAGTTGTACGCAGAGCTCGGAATCACCAAGTCCGACATCGGGTTCTGGTGCTCAGGATCGTCCGACTACCTGGCCGGCCGCTCGTTCTCGTTCATCTCCGCGATCGACTCGATCGGGGCCGTGCCGCCGATCAACGAGTCGCACGTCGAGATGGACGCCGCCTGGGCGCTGTACGAGGCCTGGGTCAAGCTCATGACCGGCGAGGTCGAAACCGCCCTCGTGTACGGCTTCGGCAAGTCGTCCGCCGGTAACCTCCGCCAGATCCTGGCCATGCAGACCGACCCGTACCTGGTTGCCCCGTTGTGGCCGGACTCCGTCTCGATGGCGGGCCTGCAGGCCCGGCTCGGACTCGACGCCGGCAAGTGGACGGCCGAGGACATGGCGCGGATCGCCCAGCGCAGCCGCGCCGCGGCCAAGGACAACCCGAACGCGCAGTTCTCCGGCGACGTCGACATCGAGACGCTGCTGGCGTCCGAATACGTCGCCGACCCGCTGCGCACGCACGACTGCGCGCCGATCACCGACGGTGCGGCCGCGATCATCCTGGCCCGCGGCGACCGTGCCCGCGAGCTGTGCGAGCGGCCGGCCTGGATCACCGGCATCGAGCACCGGATCGACTCCCCCAACCTCGGGTCGCGCGATCTGACCATCTCGCCGTCGACCGCGGCCGCAGCGCGCGCCGCAAGCGGTGGCGACGTCTCGAACATCGACGTCGCCGAACTGCACGCCCCGTTCACCCATCAGGAGATCATCCTGCGTGAGGCGATCGGCCTGACCGATGCCACCACGATCAACCCGTCGGGCGGACCGCTCACCGGCAACCCGATGTTCTCCGGCGGTCTCGAGCGCATCGGCTACGCGGCGCGCAAGATCATGAGCGGCGACGCGCAGCGCACACTCGCACATGCCACCAGCGGCCCTGTGCTGCAGCAGAACCTGGTCGCAGTCATGGAAGGACGCAACAACTGATGGCAAAGCAGAATGCCGCAGTCCTCGGCACCGGTCAGACCTACTACGTCGCCAAGCGCCACGACGTCACGATGGCCGGCATGATCCGCGAGGCGATCGACCGCGCGATGGCCGACGCCCACGTCGGCTGGGACGACATCGACGCCATCGTCATCGGCAAGGCCCCCGACCTGTTCGAGGGTTCGATGATGCCGGAACTCGCAATGTCGGATGCGCTGGGCGCCAACGGCAAGCCGCTGCTGCGCGTGCACACCGCCGGATCGGTCGGCGCCTCGACGGGCAACGTCGCGGCCAGCCTGGTGCAGGCCGGCGTCCACAAGCGGGTGCTCGCGGTGTCGTGGGAGAAGCAGTCCGAGTCCAACGCGATGTGGGCACTGTCCACCCCGGTGCCGTTCACGATGCCGGTCGGCGCGGGCGCGGGCGGCTTCTTTGCTCCGCATGTGCGCTCGTACATCCGCCGCTCGGGCGCCCCGGACCACATCGGTGCGATGGTCGCTGTCAAGGACCGCCGCAACGGCGCGCTGAACCCGTACGCGCACCTCAAGCAGGCGGACATCACCCTCGAGTCCGTGATGGCCTCCCAGATGTTGTGGGATCCCATCCGTTTCGACGAGACCTGCCCGTCGTCTGACGGCGCATGTGCAATTGTCATCGGCAACGAGGACGCCGCGAAGGCTGTCGAGGCCGACGGCCGCAAGGTGGCGTGGATCCATGCGACCGCGATGCGCACCGAGCCGCTGTCGTACGCCGGCCGCAACGTCGCGAACCCGCAGGCCGGCCGGGACGCCGCTGCCGCTCTCTGGAAGGCCGCGGGCATCACCGATCCGGCAACCGAGATCGACGCGGCCGAGATCTACGTGCCGTTCTCGTGGTTCGAGCCGATGTGGCTGGAGAACCTCGGGTTCGTGCCGGAGGGCGAGGGTTGGAAGTTCACCGAGGCAGGCGAGACCGCTCTCGGCGGGCGGTTGCCGGTCAACGCATCGGGTGGCGTGCTCTCGTCGAACCCGATCGGCGCGTCCGGCATGATCCGGTACGCCGAATCGGCGATGCAGGTGATGGAGCGCGCAGGCGACCATCAGGTCGACGGCGCCCGCAAGGCCTTCGGCCATGCGTACGGCGGTGGCTCGCAGTACTTCGCGATGTGGGTGGTCGGCGCCGACCGCCCGACCAACTAGAAGGGACACCACCGTGAAGTTCACCGTCGGAATCGCGATGAGCCCGCTCGACCAGCTCACCGCACTCGCCCAGACCGCGGAGGAGTGCGGATTCGCCAACATCGCGCTGCCCGACTCGCTGTTCTACATGGAGACGGCCGCCGCGGACTACCCATACACCCCAGACGGCTCGCGCATGTGGAATGCCGAGACGCCGTGGGTGGACCCGTTGATCGCGGCGGCTGCTATGGGTGCCGCGACCTCCACGATCGGCTTCTACACGAACGTGCTCAAGCTCGGCTCCCGCAATCCCCTGCTGCTCGCGCGGCAGGTGGGTTCGGTGGCCAACCTGACCGGGAACCGGTTCGGGTTCGGTGTCGGGATCGGCTGGGCACCTGAGGAGTTCGAGTGGTGCGGCGTGCCGTTCAAGCGCCGCGGCGCCCGGGTCGACGAGATGATCGAGGTCATCAAGTTGACCCTGGCGGGCGGCATGGTGGAGTACCACGGCGAGTTCTTCGACTTCGACAAGCTGCAGATCAGCCCCGCCCCCACCAAGCCGGTGCCGTTCTACGTCGGTGGACACACCGACGTGGCTCTGCGCCGTGCGGCCCGGGTGGGTGACGGCTGGACCTCGGCGATGATGAAGTTCAAGGATCTCGTCGAGACCAAGCGCAAGCTCGACGATCTCCTCGCCGAAAATGGCCGGGAGGGAGAGCCTTTCGAGATTCAGGCGGTGTGCATCGACCGTTTCGGCAAGGATGGGTACCAGGAGCTCGCCGCGGCCGGCGTCACCGACACTATCGTGGTGCCGTGGCTCTTCGACGGCGTCGCGTTCGACGGCCCGCTCGAAGCCAAGCAGGACTCGTTGCGCAAGTTCGCCGCCGCGTACATCAACTAGCTCCACATCTCCGCCCGTATCCAGCCCGAGCCCGTCACCGAAAGAGAGCACAATGCCGTCCGCCGAACACCCTGCCCGCATCGCTTCACTCGCGTCTCAGTCGGCCGCGAGCGGCAAACGAAAGCAGGAGTGGCTCGACCTCTTCGCGGAGGACGGCTGGGTCGAGGATCCCGTGGGGCCCTCGGGATTCGACCCGGAAGGCAAGGGCCACCACGGTCGTGAGGCGATCGCGAGGTTCTACGAGATGACCATCGCGAACACCGAGTCGATCGAGTTCATCGTCGACGACTCCCTGCTCTGCGGTGACGAGGTGGTCAACGTCGGCAAGATCCGCACCGTGCTCGCCGGGTCCCAGATCGACGCCGAGGGCGTGTTCGTCTACCGGGTCAACCCGGAGGGAAAGCTGCAGTCCCTGCGGGCTTTTTGGGAGGTCGAGCGGGCGATGAAGACCGCCGTCAAGCTCTGACCGAGGCGCCGACGCTCTGAGTCGGCGGAGCACACACGAGAATGGGCCGCACAGGAATTCCTGTGCGGCCCATTCTCATTGATCCCTGGAAGGAAGATCACCGACAGGGTAACAGCAGGCAGCGCCGACGAGACCGTGGTCTCGCCGGCGCTGCCGGGGTGTATCTGTGGTGCGGGGCGACCTAGTGGTCGACCGGGCAACCGCCGGTCTTGTAGTCGACCTGGTACTCCTTGATGCCGTTGAGCCAGCCGGAGCGCAGACGGCGGGTCTCGCCGACCTGCTTGATGTCCGGGAGGAAGTCGGCGATCGCGTTGAAGATCAGGTCGATCTCCATGCGGGCCAGGTTCGCGCCGAGGCAGTAGTGCGCGCCGGTGCCGCCGAACGAGAGGTGCGGGTTCGGGTCGCGGAGGATGTCGAACTTGTCCGGGTTCTCGAACACGTCCTCGTCGAAGTTGGCCGAGACGTAGCTCATCACCACGCGCTGGCCCTTCTTGACCGCGACGCCGCCGATCTCGGTGTCCTCGAGCGCGGTGCGCTGGAAGGACGCGACCGGGGTGGCCCAGCGGATGATCTCGTCCGCCGTGGTCTTCGGGCGCTCCTTCTTGTACAGCTCCCACTGCTCGGGGTTGTCCATGAAGGCCTTCATGCCGTGCGTGGTGGCGTTGCGGGTGGTCTCGTTGCCGGCCACCGCGAGCACGATCACGAAGAATCCGAACTCCTCCGGGCTGAGCTCGTCGCCGTCGACGTCCGCCTCGATGAGCGTGGTGACGAGGTCGTCACCCGGGGTCTCCTTGCGGGACGCGGCCAGCTGGTACGCGTAGCCGAGGATCTCCATCGACGCGGCGGCCGGATCGACGTCGGCGAACTCGGGGTCGTCGTACGAGGTCATCTGGTTGGACCACTCGAAGACCTTGCCGCGATCCTCCTGCGGCACACCGATCAGCTCGGCGATTGCCTGCAGGGGCAGCTCGGCCGCGACCTGGGTGACGAAGTCGCCGTTGCCCTCTGCGGCGGCGGCCTTCACGATCGCCTCGGCCCGGTCCTTGAGCTCGGCCTTGAGGCCGTTGATCGCGCGGGGGGTGAAGCCACGGGAGACCAGCTTGCGCAGCTTGGTGTGCTCCGGCGCGTCCTTGTTCAGCAGCACGAAGCGCTGAAGCTCGATGGCCTCGCGCTGCATGTCGTCCGCGAAGCGCGGGATGGCGGTGTTCTCCCAGGTGGAGAAGACCTCGCTGCGCATCGAGACGTCGCGGATGTCCTCGTGCCGGGTGACCAACCAGTAGCCACCGTCGTTGAACCCACCGACGCCGTCGGGCTGGTCGACCCAGAACACCGGCTCGGCCTTGCGGACCTCAGCGAGCTCCTCGACGGGGATCCGGTGTGCGTAGATGTCGGGGTCCGTAAAGTCGAAACCCGCGGGAATGTTGGGCTGTGCCACTGCTGTCTCCTACCCTCGCGACCCATGCCGCCGGTGATGTGGAACACGTTCTATTAACATTGAATCACAGAGCTCACGCAAGGGAAAGGTCTGCACCTCGCACCCTTGCCCTATCGCGAGAACCTGTTCTACTTTCAGTGTTACCTGAAGGAACTTGAAGGAAAGGAGCCCGCCGTGGGCACACCAGTTATCGTCGAGGCCGTCCGTACGCCGATCGGCAAGCGGGGTGGCTGGCTGTCCGGCCTGCACGCCGCGGAGACCCTGGGCGCCGTCCAGGTCGGGCTGCTCGAGCGCGCCGGCCTCGACCCCATGCTCGTCGAGCAGGTCATCGGCGGCTGCGTCACCCAGGCCGGTGCCCAGTCGAACAACGTCACCCGGGTGGCCTGGCTCGCCGCCGGACTGCCCTGGCAGACCGGCGCCACCACCGTCGACTGCCAGTGTGGCAGCGCGCAGCAGGCCAACCACCTGATCGCCGGGCTGATCGCCACCGGCGCCATCGACGTCGGCGTCGCCTGCGGCATCGAGCAGATGAGCCAGGTTCCGCTCGGCGCCAACGTCGGCACCGAGGCCGGACCGCGGCGCCCCGCGTCGTGGGACATCGACATGCCCGCGCAGTTCGAGGCGGCCGAGCGGATCGCGAAGCGCCGCGGCATCACCCGCGAGGACATCGAGGCACTCGGCGTCCGCTCGCAGGCGCTGGCCAAGCAGGCCTGGGCCGAGGGCCGCTTCGACCGTGAGGTGCTGCCCCTGACGGCCCCCGTCATCGGCGAGGACAAGCTGCCGACCGCCGAGACCACGCTGGTCTCCCGCGACCAGGGCCTGCGCGACACCACGCTCGAGTCGCTGGCCAAGCTCAAGCCGGTCATCGAGGGCGGCATCCACACCGCCGGCACCTCGTCGCAGATCTCCGACGGCGCCGCCGCGGTGCTGCTGATGGACTCCGACCGCGCCCTGGCGCTCGGCCTCAAGCCCCGCGCCCGGATCGTCTCGCAGGTGCTGGTCGGTGCCGAGCCCGAGTTCCACCTCGACGGCCCGGTCCAGGCCACCGCCAAGGTGCTCGAGAAGGCCGGCATGAAGATGGGCGACCTCGACCTGTTCGAGGTCAACGAGGCCTTCGCGTCCGTCGCCCTGTCCTGGGCCCGGGTGCACGGCGCGGACATGGACAAGGTCAACGTCAACGGCGGCGCGCTGGCCCTCGGCCATCCCGTCGGCAGCACCGGTTCGCGCCTGATCACCACCGCGCTGCACGAGCTCGAGCGGACGGACAAGTCCACCGCGCTGATCACCATGTGCGCAGGTGGCGCGCTGGCCACCGGCACCATCATCGAGCGGATCTGATCCGACGATGAACCGCCCACCGATGCTCGATACGAATTTCACCCGCGCCATCATCAAGTGGATGTCGAAGTCGAATGTGTTCGCGTACCGGGCGACCGGTGGGCGCATCGGTGGCAAGTGGCGGGTCGGCAGCGCCGCGAAGACGGGGCTGCCGATCTGCCTGCTCACCACCACCGGCCGCAAGAGCGGCGAGCCGCGGGTGAGCCCGCTGCTGTTCCTCGAGGAGGACGGCCGCGTCGTCCTCGTCGCCTCGCAGGGCGGGCAGCCGAAGCACCCGCAGTGGTACTTCAACATCAAGGCGAACCCGCGGGTGAAGATCCAGATCCGTTCCGACGTGCGCGAACTCGTAGCCCGCGTGGCGGACGACGACGAACACGCACGGCTGTGGCCGAAGCTGGTGGCGATGTACCCGGAGTTCGACGACTACCAGTCCTGGGTCGAGCGGAAGATTCCCGTCATCGTGTGTGCGTAGCAATCACGACGCATCTGACAGAGAATGCAGTGGGAGGACGCGTGCCACCGGACACCACCGCGTGGCACCCGTTCTGCTGTTGCACACTCAACGGACAGGGAGACGCGACATGACGGCAGGGCCACAGGACCAGATCATCGACCGGCGGCAGATCGCCAAGGCGCTGCTGCGGGCACTCGAGATGCGTCACGAGATCCTCGACGCCATCGTCGACAGCGATGACCATGCGGCCGCGGTCCGCACGGTGGCGGACCTGCTCGGCACCACCGAGCCCAACGCCAACGCCGTCCTGGGACTTCAGCTCGGGCGGCTGACGAAGCACGAGCGGGACCGGCTCGCCGACGAGGTCTCGAACCTCGACGCGACGCTCAAGTGGCTGCCGGAGCAGCGGCCGTTCAGCACCGGCGAGGGGGTCTCCCTGCGTCCGTTCGGCCAGGGCAAGGGCGACACCGACCTGTTCCGTCGCCGCTCCACCGAGCAGCTCGGCGACGACGGCCAGCCGTGGTCCGCCGATCGGGTCGAGGACGAGCGCCGCGCGGGGCTGCGCCGGGTGGACGACGAGACCGCGGCATGGTTCGTCTGCGAGCGCGCCGCGGGCGACCACTCCGAGTGCGTCGGCCTGGTCTTCGGCGAGCTGAGCGGCAGCGAGGTCGAGCTCGCTGTGTGGGTCGCCCCGGAGGCGCGGAAGCAGGGCGTCGGCACGGCCGCCATCAAGCAGTCGCGGCCCGAGCTCGCCGCCTACTTCCCCGGCAGCATCGTCGTCGTCCGCACGCCGGCGTAGCACGGGCGGCCGCACGCAGAAACGCCACTGGGCGCGTCCGTTCCGGACGCGCCCAGTGGCGTTTGTGGCGGGTGTTACGCGCCGTAGACCGGGGTCGGAACCTCGGCCTTGGCCAGCAGGTCCGCGACGACGGGACCGATCTCCTTGGGGTCCCAGCGGTCGCCCTTGTCCTGGCTCGGGCCGTGCCGCCAGCCCTCGGCGACGGTGATCTTGCCACCCTCGACCTCGAACACCCGGCCGCTGACGTCCTTCGCCTCGGCGCTGGCGAGCCAGACCACCAGCGGGGAGATGTTCTCCGGCGCCATCGCGTCGAAGCCCTCCTCCGGTGCCGCCATGGCCTCGGCCATCGCGCCGCCGGCGCCGACCGTCATCCGGGTACGGGCGGCGGGGGCGATCGCGTTGACCGAGACGCCGTAGTTCTTCAGCTCGGCCGCGGCCTGAATGGTCATCTCGGCGATGCCGGCCTTGGCCGCGGCGTAGTTGCCCTGGCCGATGGAGCCCTGCAGGCCCGCGCCCGAGCTGGTGTTGATGATGCGGGCGTCGACCGGGCGACCGGCCTTGGCCTCGGCGCGCCAGTAGGCGGCCGCGTGCCGCAGCGGCGCGAAGTGACCCTTGAGGTGCACCCGGGTCACCGAGTCCCACTCCTCCTCGGACATGCCGACGAGCATGCGGTCACGCAGGAAGCCCGCGTTGTTGACCAGCACGTCGAGGCCGCCGAAGGTGTCGATGGCCGTCTTGACCAGGTTCTGCGCACCGTCCCAGTCGGCGACGTCGTCGCCGTTGACGACGGCCTGGCCGCCTGCCGCGATGATCTCCGCGACGACCAGCTCGCCGGGGCTCTCACCGGTCGCGGCACCGTCGCCGCCGACGCCGATGTCGTTGACGACGACCTTCGCGCCCTCGGCCGCGAACGCGAGCGCGTGCGCCCGTCCGATACCCCGGCCCGCACCCGTCACGATGACGACGCGGCCGTCCACCAATCCACTCACTTGTTCTCCTCTGTGTCTGCCGCCGCCAGGAAGGCGGGGCGCTCGCCGCCGCCGTGGACGGTCAGTGTCGAACCGCTGACGTAGGACGCCAGCGGTGATGCCAGGAATGTCGCACAGTTGCCGATGTCCGCGGGCTGCGCCATCCGACCCAGCGGGACCGTCTCGCCGACCGCGGCGACGCCGTCCGGCCCGCCGTAGTGCAGGTGGCTCTGCTCGGTCTCGACCAGCCCGACGACCACCGAGTTGACCCGCACCCGCGGCGCCCACTCGACCGCCAGGCTCGCCGACAGGCTGTCGATGCCGGCCTTCGCCGCGCCGTAGGCCGCGGTGCCCGGAGACGGGCGGCTGCCGCTGACGCTGGAGATGTTGACGATCGAGCCGCCGGTCTCCTGCCGCTGCATGACCGCGTTTGCGGTCTGCGCGACGAGCAGCGGCGAGAGCAGGTTCAGCTCCACGATCTTCGAGTGGAAGCGGGGGCTGGCGTCCGCGGCCAACGCGAACGGCGCGCCGCCCGCGTTGTTCACGACGGTGTCCAGACGCCCGTGGGTGGCGACGATCTGGTCGATCATCGCCTGCACCTGCTCGGGGTCGCGGACGTCACAGGCGATGAACTCGGCGGTCCGTCCGGCCACCTCGATCGGCTCTTCCGCGGGTCGTCGCGCACACGTCACCACGGTCGCGCCCGCGTCCAGGAAGGCGCGGCTGATGCCGGCCCCGATCCCGCGTACACCGCCGGTGACCAGCACCACGTTGCCGTCCAGACCCAGATCCACCTGTTACCTCCGCTGTCTTACGAACTCCACTGCGCACCGGGCTGGGCCCGGCACCGACCGCGTGGCTGTCCGCCCGGCGACGAACTCCGGCCCTGCCCGCAGGTGTGCTAACTTACCAAGCAATCGCTTGGTTTGGCGACCTACCTAAGGAATCACGATGGGAATCACTTCCAAATCCGACGGGTCCGGCATCACCACGGTCACCGTCGACTACCCGCCTGTGAACGCAATCCCCTCCGCGGGATGGTTCGAACTGGCCGACGCAATCCGCGAAGCCGGCAAGGACATGGACACCCACGTGGTGATCCTTCGCGCCGAGGGACGCGGCTTCAACGCCGGCGTCGACATCAAGGAGATGCAGGCCACCGAGGGCCACGGCGCGCTGATCGACGCGAACCGCGGCTGCGCGGCCGCGTTCTCCGCGGTCTACGACTGCGAGGTCCCCGTCGTGGTGGCGGTCAACGGCTTCTGCGTCGGTGGCGGCGTCGGCCTGGTCGGCAACGCTGACGTCATCGTCGCGTCCGACGACGCGATCTTCGGCCTGCCCGAGGTCGACCGCGGCGCACTGGGCGCGGCCACCCACCTGGCCCGCCTCGTCCCGCAGCACATGATGCGCACGCTGTACTACACGGCCAAGAACGTCGACGCCCAGACCCTCAAGCACTTCGGGTCCGTCTACGACGTCGTCCCGCGCGAAGAGCTCGACGCCTGCGCGCTGAAGATCGCCGGCGAGATCGCCGCCAAGGACACCCGGGTGATCCGGCGTGCCAAGGAAGCGATCAACCGCATCGACGTGATGGACGTGCACACCAGCTACCGGATCGAGCAGGGCTTCACCTTCGAGCTGAACCTGGCCGGCGTCGCCGACGAGCACCGGGACGAGTTCGTCGCCACCGGCAAGCCGAAGTCGAACACCACCGCACCCAAGGGAGACAGCAACTAATGGCCGAGAAGCGCGAAAAGCGCCGCTCACTGGACGAGGCCGTCGCCGGCATCCAGAGCGGGATGACCATCGGCATCGGCGGCTGGGGCTCGCGGCGCAAGCCGATGGCCCTGGTGCGCGCCCTGCTGCGCAGCGACGTCAAGGACCTGACCGTCGTCGGGTACCTCGGACCGGACCTCGGCCTGCTGATCTCCGCAGGCAAGGTCAAGCGCGCCTACTACGGCTTCGTGTCCCTGGACTCGGCGCCCTTCTACGACCCCTGGTTCGCCCAGGCCCGCGTCGCCGGGACCATCGAGTCCCGCGAGATGGACGAGGGCATGGTCAAGGCCGGCCTGCAGGCCGCCGCCGCGCGCCTGCCGTTCCAGCCGATCCGCGCCGGCCTCGGCTCGGACGCGCAGACCGTCTGGGGCGACGAGCTCAAGACCGTCGCGTCCCCGTACCCGGATGCCGACGGCCGCATCGAGTCCGTCATCGCGATGCCCGCGCTGAACCTCGACGCCGCCCTGGTCCACCTGGACCTGGCCGACGAGCGCGGCAACGCCGCCTACACCGGCGTGGACCCGTACTTCGACGACCTGTTCTGCCTCGCGGCCGAGCAGCGCATCCTCAGCGTCGACAAGATCGTCTCCACCGAGGAGCTCGTCAAGTCCGTCCCGAATCAGGCGCTGATCCTGAACCGCGCGATGGTCGACACCGTCACCGAGGCCCCGAACGGCGCCCACTTCACCTTCGCCGGCGGCTACAAGCGCGACGAGAAGTTCCAGCGCCACTACGCCGAGTCCGCCAAGACCCCCGAGGCGTGGCAGGCCTTCGCCGAGACCTACCTGTCCGGCAGCGAGGACGACTACCAGGCCGCCGTGCGCAAGTTCGCAGAGGAGCAGAAGTCATGACCGAGGTAACCCGCGCGGAGTACTGCGCCATCGCCTGCGCCGAGTTGTTCGCCGACGCCGGCGAGATCTTCGCCTCGCCCATGGCAACGCTGCCGCTGATCGGTGCCCGCCTGGCCAAGCTCACCACCGAGCCGGATCTGATCATCACCGACGGCGAGGCGCTGATCCTGGCCGAGGCCCCGGCCATCGGCGGCACCGCGCCGATCGAGGGCTACATCCCGTTCTCGAAGGTGTTCGACGTGGTCGCGTCGGGTCGTCGCCACGTGGTGATGGGTGCGAACCAGATCGACAAGTTCGGTAACCAGAACCTGTCGGCGTTCGGCCCGCTGGACAAGCCGTCCCGCCAGATGTTCGGCCTGCGCGGCGCCCCCGGCAACACCATCAACCACGCCACCAGCTACTGGGTCGGCAAGCACTCCAGCCGGGTGTTCGCCGATCAGGTCGACGTGGTGTGCGGCGTCGGCTACGACAAGGTGGACCCGGAGAACCCGGCGTTCCGCTTCCTGAAGAACCACCAGGTGGTCACCAACCTCGGTGTGTTCGACTTCCAGGGCCCCGGCCAGACGATGCGCGCCGTGAGCCTGCACCCCGGCGTCACCGCCGAGGACGTCGCCGCCAACACCTCCTTCGAGATCGCGGGCCTCGCCGAGGCCGGCGTCACCCGCGAGCCGACCGCCGAGGAACTGCGCCTGATCCGCGAGGTCATCGACCCGCGCGGCCTGCGTGACCGCGAGGTCTCGCTGTGACCGCCCAGCTGCGGACGCCGCTGACCGAACTGGTCGGCATCGAGCACCCGATCGTGCAGACGGGCATGGGCTGGGTCTCCGGACCGGGCCTGACCGCGGCCACCTGCAACGCCGGCGGTCTCGGCATCCTCGCCTCGGCGACGATGACGTACGAGGAGCTCGAGGTCGCGATCAAGAAGACCAAGCAGCTCACCGACAAGCCGTTCGGCGTCAACATGCGCGCCGACGCGTCGGACGCCGGACAACGGTGCGACCTGCTGATCCGCGAGGGCGTCAAGGTTGCCTCGTTCGCGCTGGCTCCCAAGAAGGACCTGATCGCCAAGCTCAAGGATCACGGCATCGTCGTGGTCCCGTCGATCGGTGCCGCCAAGCACGCCGTCAAGGTCGCCTCCTGGGGCGCCGACGCGGTGATCGTGCAGGGCGGCGAGGGCGGTGGACACACCGGCGGAGTCGCGACGACGCTGCTGCTCCCCTCCGTGCTCGACGCGGTCGACATCCCGGTCATCGCAGGCGGCGGCTTCTTCGACGGTCGCGGCCTGGCCGCGGCGCTGTCCTACGGCGCCGCAGGCGTCGCGATGGGCACCCGCTTCCTGCTCACCAGCGACTCGGCGGTGCCGGACTCGGTCAAGCAGCAGTACCTGCAGCGCGGCCTGACGGACACCACCGTGTCCGTGAAGGTCGACGGCATGCCGCACCGCGTCCTGAACACGGACCTGGTGAACGCGCTCGAGAAGTCCAGCTACGCCAAGGGACTGGTCGCGGCCACCAAGAACGCCATGAAGTTCAAGGCCATGACGGGCATGAAGTGGTCGACGCTCGCCAAGGACGGCCTCGCCATGAAGAAGTCCGGCGACCGCACCTGGCAGCAGATCATCATGGCCGCCAACACCCCGATGCTGCTCAAGGCCGGTCTGGTCGAGGGCAACACCGAGGCGGGCGTGCTGGCCTCCGGCCAGGTCGTCGGCATGATCGACGACCTGCCCAGCTGCGAGGAACTGATCAACCGCATCGTCGCGGATGCCTGCGAGCGCATCGACTCGCTGGCCGCACTGCGCGTCTGACGCACCAGCTCGTCGCGGACCCAGGTCACGACGAGCACTGAGGGGCACCCCCGCACGCACAGCGTGTGGCGGTGCCCCTCGGTCGTTTCGTCGGGTTCAGCCGCTCCGCGCGGCGATCCGGGCCCGAACTTCGGGGCGACGCAGCGGCGGGATCGTCGGCGGCGGCTGCCGTCGCGCGGGCAGCGCGTCGAGCAGTCGCGTGGTGGTCTCGGTGACCTCCGCGACCGCGGTCTCGAATGCCTCCCGGTTGGCCTCGGAGAGTTTCGCGATTCCGCTGACCTTGCGGACGTACTGGCGCGCGGCCGCCTCGATCTCCTCCGCGGTGGCCGCCGGCTCGAGCCCGCGGAGCTCGGTGATGTTTCGGCACATGACCCGACGATAGCCCCGCATCACGAGCCGGGGACATCCCCGCGGACATCGCCCGCCGCCGGTCCGCATCATGGACACCTGTCCAGGTTGTGACGTTGCGGGGCAACCACTCCGGTAAGGTCCGCCGTGTGAAGCAGTCGTCAGATCGTCCCATCGAAACGAGCGGCCCCGGCCGGCCGCGAGATCCACAGGTGGATCGGGCGGTTCTGCAGGCCACCGTCGAGTTGCTGGTCGAGTGCGGCTACCAGAAGACCACCATCCAGGCGATCGCGCGTCGGGCCCAGGTCAGCGCGCCCGCGATCTACCGTCGCTGGTCTACGCGCGAGATGATCATCGAGGACGCGATCTACGAGCTGCAGACCGGCGAGGTGCCGCCGGCCACCGACGACCTGCACGCCGACCTGCTCGCCTGGACCCGGCAGTTCCTCGGCCGCACCGCCGACCCGGCCGCCCGGTCGGCCATCCCCGGACTGCTCTCCGCCTACCACCATCACGACGGCGTCCACGAACGCCTCGTCGAGCGTGCCGAGCTGCCCACCCGGACCGCGTTCATCGCCCGGGTCCTCAAGGAGGTGCCGAATGCCGGCGCCGGCGCGGCCGCCACCGCGGACACCGTCTTCGACCTCCTGTTGTCCGCCACCATGATTCGTGGCGTCTCCCGTGGCGACGAGGACGCCGACGAGTGGAGCCGCCGGATCGCCGACGCGCTGTACGCGCTGATCGGCACCCTCGCCTGATCCCGTTCCGCCGTCGTCCGACCGCGTGAACGACTGCAGGGCACCCACATCCGGTCGAACCGGATGCGAATGCCCTGCAGGACCGCAGCAGTGAGCCGGTGTCAGCCCAGTCGCTCGATGATGGTGACGTTGGCGGTGCCGCCACCCTCACAGATGGTCAGCAGGCCGTAGCGTCCGCCGGTGCGCTCGAGCTCGTTGAGCAGGGTCGCCATCAGCTTGGTGCCGGTCGCGCCCAGCGGATGGCCGAGGGCGATGGCGCCGCCGTTGACGTTGACCTTCGCCGGGTCCGCGCCGATCTCCTTGATCCAGGCGAGCACGACGGGCGCGAACGCCTCGTTGATCTCGATCAGGTCGATGTCGTCGATCGTCAGTCCGGTCTTCTCCAGCGCGTGCTTGGTGGCCGGGATCGGCGCGCTGAGCATGAAGATCGGGTCGTCGCCGCGGGCACTCATGTGGTGGATCCGCGCGCGGGGCTTGAGGTTGTGCTTGGCGACGGCCTCCTCCGAGGCGAGCAGCAGCGCGCTGGCACCGTCGGAGATCTGGCTGGCGACGGCAGCGGTGAGGCGTCCGCCCTCAACCAGCACGTTGAGCGAGGCCATCTTCTCGAGGCTGGTCTCACGCGGGCCCTCGTCGGTGGTGAACTCACCGACCGGGACGATCTCGCTCTCGAAGCGACCCTCGGCGATGGCCGCCTTCGCGCGCTCGTGGCTCTGCAGGGCCCACTTCTCGAGCTCCTCGCGGCTGACGTCCCACTTGTCGGCGATCATCTCGGCGCCGCGGAACTGCGAGACCTCCTCGTTGCCGTAGCGCTCGGTCCAGCCCTTCGACTCGGCCGTGGGAGTGGTGAAGCCGTACTGCTGGCCGACGATCATCGCGGCGGAGATCGGGATCTGGCTCATGTTCTGCACGCCGCCGGCGATGATGAGGTCGGCGGTGCCGGACAGGATCGCCTGCGCGCCGAACTGGATGGCCTGCTGGCTCGAGCCGCACTGGCGGTCGACGGTCACGCCGGGCACGTGCTGCGGCAGGCCTGCGGCCAGCCACGACAGGCGCGCGATGTTGCCGGCCTGGCCACCGATCGCATCGACGCAGCCGAAGATGACGTCGTCGACGTCCGACGGGTCGATGCCGGTGCGCTCGACGACGGCCTTGATGACGTGCGCGCCCAGGTCGATCGGGTGAACCGGAGCCAGGCTGCCGTTCTTCTTGCCGATCGGGGTGCGGATCGCGTCGACGATGTATGCCTCGGACATTGTTGAGCTCCTAATCTTCTTGTGCAGCAGTAGTTGTGGTAGCGAGCCTGCGTGGTCCGGCCAGCCCGTCGAGCACGATGGCGAGGTATTCGGCGGCCACCACGCCGGCAGGCAGCGGACCACCCGGCCGGTACCAGCGGACGGCCACCCACACGGTGTCCCGCATGAACCGGTAGACCAGTTCGACGTCGATGTCGGGACGGAAGCTGCCGTCCTCGATCCCGGACTCGAGCACCGAGACCCACAGTCCGCGGAACTCCCGGTTGCGCTCGGTGATGTAGTCGAAGCGCTCGTTGCCGACGAGGTGCTTGGCCTCGTCCTGGTAGATGGCGACGGCGGCGTGCGAGCGGTCGATCGACTGGAAGGACGCGATCACCAGGGCCTCGAGGGTGGCGCGCGCGGTCAGCCCGGCCGCCACGATCTCGCGGTAGCGGCCGAAGAGCTCGTCGAGGAACCGCTGGAGAATCTCGTCGACCATCGACTCCTTGGAGTCGAAGTGATGGTAGAGACTCCCGGAGAGGATGCCTGCGGCATCGGCGATGTCCCGGACCGTCGTCGCGCGCATCCCGCGCTCGGCGAACAGCGAGGCCGCCAGTTCGAGTAGCTCGGCCCTGCGACCGGACTTACTGGCGGACTCTTCGGCAGCGCGAGGCGGAGGGGTCACCGTCCCAGCATATCAACCAAGCGCTTGTTAGGGTACCGACATGTCTGAGAACCCCACGTGCGCGGTTGTGACCGGCGGATCCGGCGGCATCGGGATCGAGATCAGCCGACGCCTGGCCGTTTCCGGTCTGCCGGTCGCCGTCACCTACCGCGCCAACGCCGCCCGCGCGAACGCCCTCGTCGAGGAGATCACCGCGGCAGGCGGACGCGCCCACGCAGCCCGCGTCGACCTGGCGGACACCGACCGGGTCGCGGTCTGGGCGCAGCAACTGTGCGCCGAGTTCGGCGACCCGTCCGTCCTGGTGCACGCGGCCGGGCCGCACATCCCGATGGTGCACCTGTCGAAGGTCTCCCCCGCCACCTACTCCGAGCACCTGGGCGCCGAGGCCACCGCCTTCTTCGCCCTGGTGCACGCGTTCCTGCCTGCCCTGCGCCGCACCGCCGGCTCGGTCGTCGCGGTCACCACCGCCGCCACCGACCGGTACCCGGTCCGCGACGGCCTGTCCGCAGGCACCAAGGGCGCGGTCGAGGCGCTGGTGCGCGGGTTCGCCGCCGAGGAGGGCCGGTTCGGGGTCCGCTTCAACGCCGTCGGCCCCGGCATGCTCACCGACGGGATGGCCGAGCGACTGATGGGCGGCGGCGACCTGGACGAGCGCGCCCAGGCCGCGGCCATGAGCCGGATCCCGCTGGGCCGCTTCGGTTCCGCCGCCGACGTCGCGGAGGCGGTCTGTTTCCTCGCGAGCGACAGGGCTGGGTTCGTCACGGGCCAGAAGCTGAACGTCGACGGCGGCTACACGGTCTAGGCGGCTTCGCCTCGATTGCCTCCCCCGAACGAGGCGAGTGCGGCATTCGTTCAGTCTGGACTGAACGAATGCCGCACTCGGCAGCACTGCGGGGCCGGGCCGACGCCCGACCGACGCCTACGCGCGCTGGCTGGAGATCGAGACGATCTCGCCGGTGAGGTAGGTGGTGTAGTCGCTGGCCAGCATCGCGATGGTGGCGGCGATCTCCCAGACCTCGGCGGCGCGGCCGAAGGCCTCGCCCTCGGCCAGCTTGTCGAGCAACTCCTCGCTGGTGACCTTCGCCAGGAACGCGTGCCGGGCGATGGACGGGGCCACGGCATTGATCCGGACGCCGTACTCGGCGGCCTCGATCGCGCTGCAACGGGTCAGCGCCATGACGCCGGCCTTGGCCGCGGCGTAGTGCGCCTGCGAGTGCTGCGCGCGCCAGCCGAGCACCGACGCGTTGTTCACCAGGACGCCGTTGTGATCGACGGACTTGAAGTAGCGCAGCGCCGCGCGGGTGGCGCGGAAGGTGCTGGTGAGGGTGATGTCGAGGACGCGGTCCCACTGCTCGTCGGTCATGTCGACGACCGGGGTCTCGCCGCCGAGGCCGGCGTTGTTGACCAGGACGTCGATCCGGCCGAGCTGCTCGGCTGCGGAGGCGATCAGTGCGTCGACCTGCTCGGTGCTCGAGACGTCGCAGACGAACGAGGTGACCTGCTGGCCCGGGAACTCCGCGGCGAGCTTGTCCACGGTCTCGCCGAGGCGACGCTCGTGGAAGTCGGAGACCAGCACGTCGGCGCCCTCGAGCAGCGCGCGACGGGCGGTCGCGAAGCCGATGCCGGTGCCTGCGGCGGCCGTGACGACAACCTTCTTGCCCTTGAGCAGGTTGTGGCCCTCGATCTCCTCGGGAACAGCGGACAGGGGGGACTTGACGGGTGCGGTCACGGGCGTGCCTCTCGGGGAAGTCCGAGCACGCGCTCGGCGATGATGTTTCGTTGGATTTCGTTGGAGCCGCCGTAGATGGTGTCGGCGCGGCTGAACAGGAACAGGCGCTGCTCGTCACTGAGGTCGGCGTCGGCGCCGAACGCGCCGTCACCGGCGAGCAGGGACTGCGCCCCCGCCACCTCCATGGCGAGTTCGCCGAGGCCGCGGTGCCAGTTGGCCCACAGCAACTTGGCCACGGACGCCTCGCCGCCGTTGCCGGTGGCGTCGACCGAGGACAGGGTGCGCATGGCGTGCGCCCGCATCACCTGCAGGCCCAGCCAGGCCCGGGTCAGCTTGTCCTTGATGACGGGGTCCTGGGCGGCGCCGTTGCGCTCGGCCAGTTCGACGATCGCGGACAGCTCCTTGGCGAAGCCGACCTGCTGACCGAGGGTCGAGATGCCGCGCTCGAAGGTGAGCGTGCCCATGGCCACGCCCCAGCCCTGACCGACCTCGCCGACGACCAGGTCCGCGTCGGTGCGGGCGTCGTCGAAGAACACCTCGTTGAACTCGGAGGTGCCGGTGAGCTGGACGATCGGCCGGACCTCGATGCCCGGCTGGTCCATCGGCACCAGGAGGTAGGACAGGCCCTTGTGCCGCTGCGAGCCGGGCTCGGTGCGGGCGACGACGAAGCACCACTGCGACAGGTGCGCGAGCGAGGTCCACACCTTCTGGCCGTTGATCCGCCACTGGTCGCCGTCCAGGCGCGCGGAGGTGGTCACCGCGGCCAGGTCGGAGCCGGCGCCGGGCTCGGAGTAGCCCTGGCACCACAGCTCGGTGACGTTGTTGATCCCGGGCAGGAAGCGCCGCTTCTGCTCCTCGGTGCCGAACGCGATCAGCGTCGGGCCGAGCAGTTCCTCGCCGAGGTGGCTGACCCGGGCGGGCGCACCGGCGCGGGCGTACTCCTCATGGAAGATGACCTGCTGGCTCAGCGTGGCCTCTTTGCCGCCGTACTCCTTGGGCCAGCCGAGGCACGTCCAGCCGGCGGCCGCGAGATGGCGGTCCCAGGCCAGTCGCTCCTCGAAGGCCTCGTGCTCACGGCCGGGTCCACCCTTGCCGCGCAGCTCGGCAAACTCGCCGGTGAGGTTGTCGGCCAGCCACTCGCGAACGGTGGCGGCGAACTGGTCGTCGTCTTTGGCTGAGTCCAGCCCCTGGCTTACATCCACACCGGTAGAGTAACCTACCAAGCACTTGCTTTGTAGAGGAGTCCAGTGACCAGTGAAGTGAATACCACCCCCGCAGCCCTGCTGCGCGCGGCCAGAGAGTTCGGCGATGCGGAGGCAATGGCCGACGGGGACACCCGGCTCACATACGGCGACCTCCTCGACCGCGTCCGCACCACCGCACGGGCGCTGATCGCCCGCGGCATCGAGCCCGGCGACCGCGTCGCAGTCTGGGCGCCGAACACCCACCACTGGGTGATCGCGGCGCTCGGGGCCCAGTTCGCCGGCGCGGTGATCGTCCCGATCAACACCCGCTACACCGGCAGCGAGGCCCTCGACCTCGTGGTCCGCACCCAGGCGAAGGCGATGTTCGTGGTCGGGCCGTTCCTCAAGGCCGACCGCTACGCCGAGCTGGTCCGGGCCGCCGCGCCCGGCGACCTCGACAACCTGCACACGGTGATCCGGATCCCGTTCGACGACGCGCCACAGGCCGACGGGGTGATCGAGTGGTCCGCCCTCGACGCGCTGGCCGAGTCGGTCGCGCCCGAGGTGGCCGACGCCCGCGCCGCCGCGGTGGGCCCGGACGACCTCGCCGACATCCTGTTCACATCCGGGACCACCGGGAAGAGCAAGGGCGTGATGACCGCGCACCGCCAGACGGTCGGCGTGGCGCGGGACTGGGCGGCCTGCGCGGAGGTCACCTCCGACGACCGCTACCTCATCATCAACCCGTTCTTCCACACCTTCGGCTACAAGGCCGGGTTCCTGGTGTGCGTGCTGCACGGCGCCACCATCGTGCCGATGGCCCTGTTCGACGTGCCCACCGTGATGGCGACCATCGCGGCCGAGCGGATCTCGATCGTGCCCGGCGCGCCGACCATCCACCAGTCGATCCTCGACCTGCCGACCCGCGACGACTACGACCTGTCGAGCCTGCGGATCGCCATCACCGGCGCCGCCGCGGTCCCCGTCACTCTCGTCGAGCGACTGCAGTCCGAGCTCAGCTACAAGGCGGTGCTCACCGCGTACGGCCAGACCGAGGCGGTGGTGGCCACCATGTGCCGCACCGACGACGACCCGGTCACCGTCTCGACCAGCTCCGGGCGCGCGGTGCCCGGCATGGAGGTCCGGATCGGCGAGCAGGGTGAAATCCTGGTCCGCGGCGGGAACATCATGCTCGGGTACCTCGACGACCCGGAGGCCACCGCCAAGACCATCGACGCCGACGGGTGGCTGCACACCGGCGACGTGGGCGTGCTCGACGAGCGCGGCTACCTCGACATCACCGACCGGCTCAAGGACATGTACATCTCGGGCGGGTTCAACGTCTACCCCGCCGAGGTCGAGAACACGCTGGCCCGGATCGACGCGGTGGCCGAGTCCGCCGTGATCGGCATCCCGGACGAGCGGATGGGCGAGGTCGGCTGCGCCTACCTCGTCGCCAAGCCGGGCCGCACCCTCGACGAGGCCGAGGTGCTCGCCTTCTGCAAGGAGCACCTGGCGAACTTCAAGATCCCGCGCAGCGTGCGGATCGTCGACTCGCTGCCGCGCAACCCGTCCGGCAAGGTGCTCAAGAACGAACTCCGCGAGGCGAATTCGTGAGTGCCGACGCCGGCACCCCCACCGCGGGACCGGTCCCCGACGAGGGCGAGGTCGTCACCTACGAGGTGCGCGGCCAGGTCGCGGTCGTCACCATGAACCGTCCGCGGTTCCGCAACGCGCAGAACTCGGTGATGACGTACGCCCTGGATGCCGCCTTCCAGCGCGCGGTCGAGGATCCCGAGGTGGGCGCCATCGTGCTGGCAGGCAACGGCGATCACTTCAGCGCCGGCCACGACATCGGCACCGTCGGCCGCGACCACCACGTCAACTACGACAACAAGGCCGTGATGTGGTGGGACCACGTCGACCGCGAGGGCGGCGACCAGCGGTTCGCCCGTGAGATGGAGGTCTACCTCGGGATGTGCCGGCGGTGGCGAGAGCTGCCCAAGCCGACCATCGCGATGGTGCACGGTGCCTGCATCGCGGGCGGGCTGATGCTGTCCTGGGTGTGCGACCTCATCGTCGCCTCCGACGACGCCTTCTTCGCCGATCCGGTTGTCCGGATGGGCATTCCCGGTGTCGAGTACTTCGCGCACCCGTGGGTCCTCGGGGTGCGCGGGGCGAAGGAGATCCTGTTCACCGGTGACCGCTTCAGCGCGCAACGCGCGTACGAGTGGGGCATGGTCAGCCGGGTGGTCCCGCGCGAGGAGCTCGAGGGCACCGCGATGGACCTGGCCGAGCGGATTGCGACCATGCCGCAGTTCGGTCTGGCGCTCACCAAGAAGGCCGTCAACCAGTGCGAGGACCTGATGGGCGTGCGCGCCGGCATGGACTCGGTGTTCGGTCTGCACCACTTCGCGCACGCACACAACGCCGAAATCGGCATGGGGCCCCTGGGCGGCATGGACGCCACAGCAATGAAGCGCGGCACAGCCGCGACGATGAAGAAGGCTGGAGAATAGTAGTGGATCTCGACTTCGACGACGCCACAGTCGCATTCCGCGACGAAGTGCGCGCGTTCCTCAAGGAGCACGTCCCCACGACGCCGCTGCCGCACATGGACACGGCCGAGGGCTTCGAGGCGCACCGGCAGTGGGAACGCACCCTCGCCGACGCCCGCCTGTCGGTGGTGTCCTGGCCGGCCGAGTTCGGCGGCCGCGACGCCACTCTCGAGCAGTGGGTCGTCTTCGAGGAGGAGTACTACCGCTCCGGCGCACCCGGCCGGGTCAGCCAGAACGGCATCTTCCTGTTGGCGCCCACGCTCTTCGAGCACGCCAAGCCCGAGCAGCTCGCACGCATCATGCCGCGCATGGCCCGTGCCGACGACATCTGGGCCCAGGCCTGGTCCGAGCCGGAGTCCGGCTCCGACCTCGCCAGCCTGCGCGCCACCGCGACCAAGGTCGACGGCGGCTGGCTGCTCAACGGCCAGAAGACCTGGAGCTCGCGCGCCAGCTTCGCGGACTGGGGCTTCGGCCTGTTCCGCTCCGACCCGGAGGCCCAGCGCCACAAGGGCATCACCTACTACATGTTCGACATGCGGTCGAAGGGCGTCACCGTGCGTCCGATCGACCAGCTCGACGGGCTGCCCGGCTTCGCCGAGGTGTTCCTCGAGGACGTCTTCGTCCCCGACGACCCGGCGAACCCCGCCGAGTCCGGCGTGATCGGCGCGGTCAACGAGGGCTGGCGCGTCGCGATGAGCACCGCCTCCAACGAGCGTGGTCTGTCGCTGCGCAGCCCGGGCCGCTTCCTCGCCGCCACCGACCGGCTCGTCGAGTTGTGGAAGCGCAACGGCGATCCCTCGGACACCGCGCTGCGCGACCGCGTCGCCGACGCCTGGATCGGTTCCCGCGCGTACGAGCTCCACACCTGGGGCACCGTGACCCGGCTGGCCGACGGCGGCCAGCTCGGCGCGGAGTCCTCGATCAACAAGGTCTTCTGGTCCGAGTGGGACGTTGCGACCCACGAGACCGCGCTGGACCTGCTGGGCCCGGAGTCGGAGCTGCTCGACTCGTGGATGGACGGCTACCTGTTCTCCCTCTCCGGTCCGATCTACGCCGGCACCAACGAGATCCAGAAGAACGTCATCGCTGAGCGACTGCTCGGCCTACCGAAGGCAGACCGTTGAGATTCGCACTCGATTCTTCGCACACCGACTTCGCGGCGAGCATCGACTCGCTGCTGACCAAGTCCGACCTGCCGGCGGTTGTCCGGTCCTGGAACGCCGGTGACACCGAGCCCGGCCTGAAGGTCTGGCAGCGACTGGCCGAGACCGGCCTCAACGCGCTGATCATCCCCGAGGAGCACGAGGGCATCGGCGCGGACGCGATCGACCTGGTGGTCGCGGTGGAGCAGCTGGGCCGGCACGCGATGCCCGGCCCGGTGGCCGAGACCCTGGCCGTGGCCCCCACCCTGCTGGCCGCCGTTGCACCCGAGCGGCTCTCGGCGCTGGCCGAGGGCAGCCTGGCCACCGTCGCGGCCCCGCCGCGGGTGCCGTTCGCGGTGGACGCGAACGTCGCCGACCTGGTGCTGCTGGTCGAGGGCGAGAACGTCTCGTTGGCCACCGCCGGCGAGTCGAAGGTCTCCGTCGACCAGTCCCGCAAGCTCTCGGTCGTCACCGCGACCGAGTCGCTGGGTACCGCCGACACCGAGCACGCCTTCGACCTCGGCGCACTGGCCACGGCCGCGCAGCTGATCGGACTCGGCTCGACCATGCTCGAGCTCAGCACCGAGTACGCCAAGGCGCGCAAGCAGTTCGGCAAGGCGATCGGCAGCCAGCAGTCCATCAAGCACCACCTGGCGGGTGTCGCGGTGAAGCTGGAGATGGCCCGGCCGCTGCTGCGCGGTGCCGCGATGTCGGTGCGCGACGGCTCGGTCGACGCCCGCCGCGACGTCGCCGCCGCGAAGGTCGCCTGCGGCGACGCCGCGTACCACGCGTCGCGGATCGCCCTGCAGGTGCACGGCGCAATCGGCTACACGCAGGAGCACGACCTGTCGCTGTGGCTGACCAAGACCCGCGCGCTGCTGACCGCATGGGGCACCCCCGCCCTGCACCGCGGCCGAGTGGTGGACGCACTGTGAGCGCCGTCGCCGCCGTCGGCGCCTTCACCGAGGAGCAGCTCGAGCTGCGCAAGACGGTGCAGGCGCTGCTGGCCAAGCACGCGACGCCGACCGCCGTCCGCGCGGCCGCGGACTCGGAGCTGGGCTACGACGCCGCCCTCTGGGACCTGCTGTGCCAGCAGGTCGGGGTCGCCGCACTGGCGATCCCCGAGGAGTTCGGCGGAATCGGCGCCACCGCCGTCGAGACCCACGTGGTGCTCGAGGAGCTCGGCGCCGTCCTGGCCCCGACGCCGATGCTCGGTTCTGTCGTCCTCGCCGCACAGGCGATCCTCGCCAGCGGTGACACCGACGCCTGCGAGCGGCTGCTTCCCGGTATCGCCGAGGGCGAGTCCATCGCGGCCCTGTGCTGGACCGACGCGTCGGGCGCCTGGGACACCACCGGCGCAGGCGTCACGGCGTCGGCGTCCGGGGACGCGTACGCGCTCACCGGCGCCAGCCACTTCGTGCTGGACGGGTCCTACGCGGACGTGTTGGTCGTCGCCGCCACCATCGACGGTGCGGTCGCACTGTTCGAGGTCGACCCGACGCAGGAGTCGGTCAGCCGACGCCGGGTGCCGACGATGGACACCACCCGCTCGCTGGCCGTGGTCGAGTTCGCCGGGGCGTCCGCGCGACTGCTCACCGCGGACGGCACCGCGGCGCTCGAGCGGGTCCGCGAGATCGCCTGCGTCGCACTGTCCGCCGAGCAGGTTGGCGCCGCGGCCAAGGCTCTCGAGGACACCGTCGAGTACTCGAAGTCCCGGGTGCAGTTCGGCCGGGCGATCGGCAGCTTCCAGGCGCTCAAGCACCGGATGGCGGACCTGTACTTCCAGGTGGAGACGGCTCGTTCCGCGTCCTACGCGGCGGTGCGTTCGCTCGCCGACGGCGCACCGAGCGTGGGTGTCGACGCGGCGGTCGCCAAGGTGTACTGCTCGGAGGCCCTGCAGGCCGTGGCCGGGGACAGCATCCAGCTGCACGGCGGCATCGCGATCACCTGGGAGCACGACGCCCAGCTGTTCTTCAAGCGTGCGCACGGCAGTGCCCAGCTCTTCGGGCAGCCGCGGGCGTACCTGGCCCGGATGGGGTCGGCAGCCGGCCTGACCGCCTGATCGAACCCACTGCGGCCGAGGGCCGGTCCGGATCTCTTCCGGGCCGGCCCTCGTCGTTGCAACGCCGGGCAATCCGGCAATTCGGAAGCACTGGCCCAGCCCGTCCGAGCGGCGGTAGGTTTCACGGTGTACTCGTTCTTCCGGAGGGGCCGCGACGCGTGTCGGCCCCGATCCACAAGGAGTCACCCATGTTCGCCGCCGCCGCCATCGTGTCCGTGCTGCTCGCCCTCCTTCTGACCTTCTCCGCGGTCGGCAAGCTGACCAAGAGCGACATGCAGGTCGAGAGCATGACCAACGTGAACTTCCCCGTCGACAAGATGTGGATGCTCGCCATCGCCGAACTCGCAGGCGCGGTGGGCCTGATCGTCGGACTGTTCTGGTGGCCGATCGGACTCGCCGCCGCGCTCGGCGTCGCCGCCTACTTCCTCGGCGCCGTGGTCATGCACGTGCGCGCGAACGACAAGGCTGTCGCCCCCGCCGGCGTCCTGGCGATCGTCGCCCTCGCGGCCGCGGTCCTGATCGCCCTCGCCGCCTGAGCCTGCGCACCGCTGCCCGCACGCCTGCCCCTTCTGGGCCATTGGCCCGCCCGGAATCCGCACCCGGTGGTAGAACGGGTTGCAGAACGAGGAGGAGTACGCGGTGGAGGCGAAGACAGCAGGCACCCGGTGGAGCAGGTCCGTGCCGTGCACCGACGGCCGACGCGCGGTGACCGCGCCATGACCGGGCAGCACGGAACCAGCCACGAGGTGCTCGGCAGGCAGGTCCGGATGCCGGTCGAGGTCCGGAAGTCGTCGGCCTTCATGGCGATGTACTCGGTGCCGACCGCCGCCGCACAGTCGCTGATCGACTACTCCGGGCTCGAGATCCTGCAGTTCCGGCCGGGCCGTGGCCTCTGCGTCCTGGTCCTCGTCGACTACGTGGACGGAGACCTGGGCCCGTACAACGAGTTCGGCGTCGCGTTCATGGTGCGCGACCACCGGGTGCGCGGCGGCTCGCTCGCCCAGGATCTCAGGGCCCTGGCAACGGGCAAGGCGGGCACCCTGATCCACCAGTTGCCCGTCGACGGCGAGTTCACGATGGCCGCCGGCCGTGGAATCTGGGGATTCCCCAAGACGATCGCCGACTTCGACGCCGACCACACCGGCAAGGTCAAGAACGCCACCGTCAGCCAGGACGGCCGCCTGATCGCCACGCTGAGCGTCAAACCGGGTGTCTCACTGCCCGGATCGGGGGCAGGCACCGCGCTGACGGCATACACGCATCTCGACGGCCTCACCCGCCACACCGCATGGGAGATGAACCCCAGCGGCGTCCGCTCCCGGATCGGCGGTGCAGAGCTGCGTCTGGGGACCCATCCGATCGCCGACGAGCTGCGTGCCCTCGGGCTGCCGCGGCGGGCGCTGATGACCTCGACCATCGAGAACCTGGGGATGACCTTCGGCGAGGCCCAGTCGGCGTGACAACCCGGGACTCGACGACTGTCGTCACCCTGTCCGGATTGCCCCGGTCGACATGCAGACAGCGCTTCGACACGATCGAGTCTCGTTCAGCACCACGGATGCTCGTCGGATCGATCACCCTGCGGAACTCTCGCCCGGCCCTTGCCAACCGGCGCCGATTGGTGTGTGCTGTCTCACTGGACGCTTGACCAGTTCGGCGCCCTTCCCTGCCTCCGAAAGGAATTCCTGGTGACGATCAGTCGACGCAGCGTGCTCGCCGGTGCCGCAGCAGCACCGGCGCTGGCGACGCTGGGCGCAGGCCATGCCGCCGCAGCCCAACCGCGAGCCGCCGAGCGCGTGCGCACCACGCCGGCCGCGGGCGGCTTCCGCGTCGGCGTCGGCCTGTCCGACGTCACCGGCCCCATCGCCGAGAACGGCATGATGGGCTACTCCGAGTTCTCCCAGCGCGCCGAGGGCCTGCACCAGCGCACCCGGGTGCGCGCGTACGTGTTCGCCGACGCACAGGACAACCGGGTGGTCTACACCTGCGCCGACACCTGCATGGTCTTCCAGTCCGTGCACGACGCAGTGCTGGCCCGGCTCGCCGAGCGCTTCGGCGATCGGTACACCGAGCGCAACGTCATGCTCACGGCCGTGCACTCGCACGCGGCCTGCGGCGGGTCGAGCCACGACTACGCCTACAGCCTGGCCACCCTCGGGTTCCAGCCGCTGGCCTTCCAGGCCGAGGTCGACGGCATGGTCGAGGCCATCGTCGCCGCCCACGAGAACCTCGCCCCGGGCGCCCTCGCATACGGCCGCAGCACGCTCTCGGACGCCTCCGTCAACCGCTCGCGGGCGGCATTCGACCGGAACCCGCAGGCGGACAAGGACTACTACCCGCTCGGCATCGACACCGCCATGCGAGTGCTCCGAATCAGTCAGGCCGACACCAACGTCGGCGGCATCGCCTGGTTCCCCACCCACTGCGCGTCGCTGACCAACGAGAACCTGCTCATCTCCGGCGACAACAAGGGCGCGGCCGCGTACTTCTGGGAGCACGACGTCGCAGGCGTCGACTACCTCGCAGGCGCCCCGGAGTTCGTCGCCTGCTTCCCGCAGACCAACGCAGGCGACATGTCCCCGAACCTCGACCTCGAGCCCGGACGCGGCCCGACCGACGACGAGTTCGAGAACGCCCGGATCATCGGCGAGCGCCAGCTGGTCGCGGCGCGCAGCGCCTTCCGCGACGCGGCGCCCCTGTCGAAGCTCGCCGTGGACAGCCGGATGATGTACCTGGACATGGCCGCTCAGCGCGTCGACGGCCGGTTCACCCCGGACGGCACCGTCCAGAACACCTCCCCCGCCTGCATCGGCGCCGCGATGGCCGCAGGCAGCACCGAGGACGGCCCGGCCATCCCGATCTTCCCGGAGGGCACCCGCAACCCGATCATCGACGCGTTCGGCGGCACCGACATGCCGACCCCGCAGTGGCTTGCGGACGCGCAGGCGCCGAAACTGGTCGTGGTCCCGGTCGGGCTGCTGCCCCCGGACGGCTGGGTCCCCCACGTGCTCAAGATCCAGATCATCCGGATCGGCGACATCTACGTCGTCGGCGGGCCTGCCGAGTACACCATCGTCTCGGGCCTGCGGATCCGCCGGACGGTCGCCGACGAGCTCGGGGTCCCGCTGGAGAATGTGATCTTCCAGGGCTACGCGAACTCCTACTCGAGCTACTGCACCACCCCGGAGGAGTACGACTCCCAGCAGTACGAGGGCGGCTCCACGCTGTTCGGGCGGTACACACTGCCTGCCTACCAGCAGGGCTACGCCGCGCTGGCGGCCGCGCTGCGCACCGGCGCCGAGGTACCGCGCGGGCCCGCTCCCCGGGACCTGTCCGCGGTCCAGCCCGGCGCCATGCAGTACGTCGACCTCGACGAGCCGGTGGCCGGTCACGCCTACGGCGACGTGCTGGTGCAGCCGGCCGCACAGGTGGCCCCCGGCACCGAGATGGCTGTCGAGTTCGTCACCGGGCACCCGAAGAACAACCAGCGCCGCAACGGCACCTTCCTCGAGATCCAGCGTCGCACCGGCGCGGACTGGGTGCGGGTGGCCGACGACGGTTCCTGGTCCACCAAGTACCGCTGGCGCCGCGTGGGCCAGCACGGCTCGGTCGCGCGGATCACCTGGGACGTCCCCTCCGACACGGAGGCGGGCACCTACCGGGTCACGCTCTTCGGCGACCAGAAGGACGGGGCCGGGAAGGTGTCGTCGTTCACCGGCACCTCCGGCGAGTTCACCGTCGGGTAGGCACCTCCTCACGGCCGCACCGGCGGCCGCGCCGCGAACACCGAAGGGCCCCTGCGTTGCAGGGGCCCTTCGGTGTCGACGGGGACGGTTCGAACCGCTACCCCGCGGGGAACACGAACGTGTCGTTGACGAAGCGCTCGGCGCGACCCGAGAAGGCGACCCCGGTCGCGCTGCGACCGCCCAGGATCCGCGCCAGCACGGTGCCCTCGGGCACGTTCACCGTCCCGACGCCCGAGGCCGGTCGGTCGATGGTCATGTTCGCGTTCGTGGTGACCACGTAGCGCCCCTGGGCGTCCCGGGTCCACAGCTTGTAGACAATCCCCGGGTTGGGCACCCGCACCGAGTCCGGCAACAGCGACGGGGTCAGCTGTGCGGTGGCGGTGGTGGGCGCCAGCACGCCGCCGGCCGACGCGGACGCCTGCCGACCCAGCTGGTAGGGCGCGCCGAGATCGAGGGAGATCTCGACGCGCTCGTTCCGGTAGCCGAGGCCTGACTTGAACTCGGACAGCAGCACATTCGTGTCCAACTGCGAGAGCATGTAGATGTTCTCGGCGACCACCTCGCCCAGTCGCGGCGAGGAGACCGGCCGCGGCGGCTCGACCGACAGCGCGGCCTCGGACAGGTGGAACCGGCCGATCTCGGTCCCGTTGACGTTCGCACCCGCACAGGTCGAGGTCTCGACCAGCATCGTGGGCATCGCGGCGAGGGCGAATCCAGGCGGGAGCACCGCACGGGCCCGCTCGGCCTGCGCCGGGTCGAGCGGGATGGTGACACCGAGGTTGGCACACGAGTGTGCCTCCACGACCCCCACATGCGCCGCACCCGCTGCAGCCGGTTGGGCTGCAGCGGGTGCGGCGAATATCAGGGGAAGTGTGAGTGCACCGATCGCAACCCGCGCCAACGTCTTTCGTCGTCCGGCAGTTACGCGCACCACGCTTTACCTCTTCTGTTGTTGTGCGGGCACCTACAGCCAGGTGTCCTCTGTCGTCGCCGTCAGGAACGCCTCGAGGTCGTCCCGCCAGGCCGCCGGCGTCGTCTTGTCCGGCTCGATCCCGGTGTACTGCCCACGGTAGAACAGCAGCGGACGCTCGGTCTTGATCTCGCTGAGCGAGGAGACCCGACCGAAGACCACGTAGTGGTCACCGCCGTCGTGCACGGTCTCGACGGTGCAGTCGATGTGAGCGAGCGACTGGTCGATGATCGGCGAACCCAACGGTGACGGCGTCCAGCCGATCCCGGCGAACTTGTCCGGTTCGCGCGAGCCGAAGCGCGCGCACACCGACTGCTGCTCTTCGGCCAGCACGTTGACGCAGAACTTGCCGCTGCGCTCGATCGCCGCCCAGGAGCGCGAGCCCTTGGTCGGGCAGAACAGCACCAGGGGCGGGTCCAGCGACAGCGCCGCGAACGACTGGCAGGCGAAACCCACCGGCTCGCCGTCGTCGATCGTGGTGATGATGGTGACTCCGGTGCAGAACTGGCCCAGCACCGTCCGGAACTGCCGCGGGTCGAGCGCCGGAGTCACCGCATCGGGGGAACTCACGGCTTCATTCCCACCGTGAAGTCGTGACCCCACAGGCTGACCGCCGTGCTCTCCCTCGCGATCCAGCTCTCGTCCTCGACCTCGCGGCCCTCGCAACCGAACTCGATGTCGAATCCGCCGGGCGTCTTCATGTAGAACGAGAGCATCAGGTCGTTGACGTGCCTGCCGAGGCTGGCCGACATCTTGACCTTCTTGCGGGTCGCCCGATCCAGGGCGAGTCCGACGTCGTCGGAGTTCTCGACCTCGACCATGAGGTGCACGATTCCGGTCGGGTTCGGCAGCGGCAGGAACGCGAGGCTGTGGTGCCGCGGGTTGCAGCCGAGGAAGCGCAGCCAGGCCGGCTCACCGTCGGCCGGACGGCCCACCATCTGCGGGGGCAGACGCATCGAGTCGCGCAGCTTGAAACCGAGGACGTCGCGGTAGAACCGCAGCGACGCCTCGTCGTCGTCGGTGGTGAGGACGACGTGGCCCAGGCCCTGCTCGCCGGTCACGAACTTGTGCCCGTAGGGGCTGACGATGCGCCGGTGCTCGAGTGCCGCGCCGTGGAAGACCTCGAGCGTGTTGCCGGAGGTGTCCTCGAAGGTGATCAGCTCGACGACGCGCCGGTCCTGCAGCTGCTCTGCGGTGCCCTCCTTGAAGGCCACCCCCGCGGCGGACAGGTTGTCCCGAACTTCCTGCAGCTCAGCGGCATTGGCTGTCTCCCAGCCGGAGACCTGCAGCCGGTCCTTCTCGCCCGGCACGATCACCAGGCGGGCCGGGAAGTCGTCCATCCGCAGGTACAGGGCGTCGGGGTTGGTGCCCTTGCCCTCCACCATGCCGAGAACCTTGAGCCCGTAGTCGCGCCAGGCCGCCATGTCGGTGGCCTCGATGCGCATGTAGGCGAGTGAACGGATACCCATCAGTTGCCCCCATCGGAGAGGAAATCACTTGCAAGCCTGTTGAACTCGTCGAACTTCTCGAGCTGCGCCCAGTGGCCGCAGCCGCCGAACACGTGCAGCTGCACGCGCGGGATCATCTTGAGCGCGACCATCGCACCGTCGAGCGGGTTGACCCGGTCCTCGCGGCCCCAGATCAGCAGCACCCGCTGACGCAGCTTGTACGCCTCGCGCCAGAGCATGCCGAGCTCGAAGTCCGCTCCGGAGAAGGACTTCCCCATCGCCTTGGCCGCGGCCAGGGACTCCGGGGTGCTGGCGGCCGCGAACCGCTCGTCGACCAACTCGGGGGTGATCAGCTTCTGGTCGAAGACCATGATCCGCAGGAACGCCTCGAGGTTCTCGCGCGTCGGCTGGTAGCTGAACTTGCCGAGGTTCTTCACGCCCTCGGTCGGGTCCGGTGCGAACAGGTTGACGCTCAGCCCGCCGGGGCCCATCAGCACGAGCCGGCCGGCCCGGTCCGGGTAGTCCAGCGCAAAGCGCACGGCCGCGCCGCCACCGAGGGAGTTGCCGAGCAGGTGAACCCGGTCGGTGATCTCCAGCGTGTCGAGCAGGTCCTTGAGCGCCGAGGCGCTGTGCACGAAGTACTGCGGGTGCTCGGACGGCTTGTCGGAGAGCCCGTAGCCGGGCTGGTCCACCGCGAGCACGTGGAAGTTCTCGGCCAGCACCGGGATGTTCTTCGCGAAGTTCGACCACGAGGAGGCACCCGGTCCGCCGCCGTGCAGCAGCACGATCGTGGGGCCGTTGCCCACACCCGCCTCGTGGTAGTGCAGCTTCAGGTCCGGGCGGACCTGCGCGAAGCGCGAGGTCGACTCGTAGGTGAGCTCGCCGGTCTCGATTGTCGTCATGTGTCTACCCCTCAGACCATCGTGTCTGCGAGCGGCAGACCGAACTCGGCGCCACCGAACATGACGTAGGCGCGCTCGGGATCGTTGGCGGCGTGCACGCGACCGGCGTGCGCGTCGCGCCAGAAGCGCTGGATCGGGGTGCCGTTCTGCAGCGCGGTCGCACCGGAGTTCTCGAAGAGCTTGTCGATGGACGCGATGGCGCGGCCGGTGGCCCGGACCTGGTCACGGCGGGCGCGCAGGCGCAGCTCGATCGGGACCTCCTCGCCGGCGAGGAGAAGGGCGTACTCGTCGGCGACGTTGCCGGAGAGCTGACGCCAGGCCGCGTCGATGTCGCTGGACGCCTCGGCGATCCGGATCTTGGCGAACGGGTCGTCCTTCGCCTTCTCGCCGGCGTAGGCCGCGCGCACGCGCTTGCCCTGGTGCTCGACGTGCGCGTCGTAGGCACCGAACGCCATGCCGACGATCGGGGTGGAGATGGTGGTGGGATGGATGGTGCCCCAAGGCATCTTGTAGACCGGCGCGGTGTTGTTCTCGAGGCCGGGAGCGGTCAGGTCGCTCATCGCCTTGAAGCTCAGGAAGCGGTGCTTGGGCACGAAGACGTCCTTGACGACCACGGTGTTGGAACCGGTGCCGCGCAGGCCGACCACGTTCCACACGTCGTCGATCTGGTAGTCGGAGCGCGGGATCAGGAAGCTGCCGAAATCGACCGGGCGGCCGTCCTTGATCACCGGTCCGCCGACGACGACCCAGTCCGCGTGGTCACAGCCGGACGACCAGGCCCACGAGCCGGAGACCTGGTAGCCGTCCTCGGCCACCACGCCCGCGCCCATCGGCGCGTACGAGGACGAGATCCGCACGTCGCGGTCCTTGCCCCACACGTCCTCCTGCGCCTGCTGCGAGAAGAGCGCGAGGTGCCAGTTGTGCACGCCGAGGATGCCCGCCACCCAGCCGGTCGAACCGCAGGCGCTCGCGATGTCACGGACCACGGTGTAGAAGTCCACCGGGTTGGCCTCGCAGCCACCCCACTGCGCGGGCTGCAGGAGCCGGAAGAAGCCGGCCTCCTGAAGCTCCTTGATCGAGGCGTCCGGGACGCGCCGCAGATCCTCGGTCTCCTGCGCGCGCTCGCGCAGGGTCGGCAGCAGTTTCTGAACCTTCTCGATCACCGCGCGGCTGTCGTGCTCACCCACTGGTACTCCCTCAAGTGTTGGTGGTTGGCTGTTCTTCTGAGACTAGAACACGTTCACATTTGTGTCGAGAAAACGCCCAACCTGCGAGTCCATCCTCTCCGACAGGAACAACCAGCCCGATTGTCTAGCAAAACCGGGCCAAGTTCTATAACGTGTTCTAGTAACAAGACCGAAGGGATGTGAGGGCACAGATGACCGACAGAAGCGGCGCATCCGGCAAGGGTGTTCGTGAGATCGACGTGGGCAGCACCCCGACGCGGTTCGCGCGTGGCTGGCACTGCATCGGCCTGGAGAGCGAGTTCCTGGACGGCAAGCCGCACTCAGTGGAGGCGTTCGGCACCAAGCTCGTCGTCTTCGCCGACAGCGAAGGCAAGCTGAACGTCCTCGACGGGTACTGCCGGCACATGGGCGGCGACCTCAGTCAGGGCACCATCAAGGACGACTCGATCGCCTGCCCGTTCCACGACTGGCGCTGGGGCGGCAACGGCAAGTGCACCGGCATCCCCTATGCCCGGCGCGTCCCGCCGCTCGCACGTACCCGTTCGTGGACCACGCTGCAGCGCAACAAGCAGCTGTTCGTCTGGCACGACGCCGAGGGCAACCCGCCGCCCGCGGACGTCACGATCCCCGAGCTGCCCGAGGTCCTCACCGACGAGTGGACCGACTGGCAGTGGAACCGGATCGTGGTGAACGGCTCCAACTGCCGCGAGATCGTCGACAACGTCGTGGACATGGCGCACTTCTTCTACGTCCACTACGGGTTCCCGAAGTACTTCAAGAACGTCTTCGAGGGCCACGTCGCGACCCAGTACCTGCAGAACCACGGCCGTCCGGACGTGGGCGACATGGGCACCCAGTACGGCGAGTCCGTGCTGGACTCGGAGGCGTCGTACTTCGGCCCGTCGTACATGGTCAACTGGCTGCACAACAACTACAGCGGCTACAAGGTCGAGAGCGTCCTGGTCAACTGCCACTACCCGATCACCCAGGACTCCTTCATGCTCATGTACGGCGTGAGCGTGGAGAAGCCGAAGGGCCTCGACGACGCCACCAGCAACAAGCTGGCGCGCAAGTTCACCGCGGGCGTCGCAATGGGCTTCGAGCAGGACGTCGAGATCTGGAAGAACAAGACCAAGATCGAGAACCCGCTGCTCTGCGAGGAGGACGGGCCGGTCTACCAGCTGCGTCGCTGGTACGAGCAGTTCTACGTCGACGTCGCCGACATCGACGAGAAGATGACGCAGCGGTTCGAGTTCGAGATCGACACCACCAGGGCCGTCGAGGCGTGGCAGCGCGAGGTCGACGCAAACCTCGCCCGCAAGGCCGAGGAGCAGGCCGCGGCCGAGAGCAAGACGGGCGTATGACGATGACCTCGACCTGGGCCAAGGCCCCGAACTTCGCTTCCAGCCCGGCCCAGGTCGAGGCCGTCCGTGCGCAGACCGTCGTCGACCACCACACCTACCTCGAGCAGGGGCTGCAAGAGGTGGAGTGCCGTGCCTGCGGCACCTGCGTACTCGTCCGGAAGAACAGCGCCCGGCACACCAGCATCCAGTGGCAGGCCGATCCCATGCAGGCGTGCCCTGAGTTTGCCGGCGCAGGCGGGCGCACCGGGTCGATGCAGACCTGCCCGCGCCTGATCAGCAGCATCGACCATGCCGTGATGGAGGGCATCGTCGAGATCCGCGACGCGGCCGAGTAGCAGCACGTCGAGAAGGGGCGCGCATCCGACTGGATGCGCGCCCCTTGCCGTTTGGGCCGACTGAAAGCTGCCGGACCGGCTACTTGAACTGCATCGACACGGTGCCGAGTCCGCTGAAATCGGCGTGGAAGTAGTCGCCCGCGGACGCGTCGACGGCCCGCGAGCACGCGCCCGGCAGGACGAAGTCGCCCGCCTTCAGCCGCACCCCGTAGGCCTCCATCTTCCGCGCGATCCAGGCCACCGCGTTGGCCGGATTCCCGAGGACCGCATCGCTGCGCCCCCAGGCCACCTCCGTGCCGTTGCGCGAGAAGACGGTGTCGATGGCGGTGAGGTCGATGTCAGCCGGTGCGACCCGGGCCGCACCGAGCATGAAGCTGCCGCAGGACGCATTGTCCGCGATGGTGTCGCACCCGTTGATCATCCAGTCCGCGATCCGGCTGTCGATCAACTCGATCGACGGCACCACGTACTCCGTCGCCGCGAGCACGTCCTCGAGCGTGCACTCCGCGCCCGGCAGGTCCGCGCCCAGGATGAAGCCGACCTCGACCTCGACCTTCGGCGAGCAGAACCGGGTGACGTCCACCGGAACCTCCTCGGCCGAGGCCATGTCGGCGAACAGGTGACCGTAGTCGGGCTCGTCGAGGCCCACCATCTCCTGCATGGCCAGCGACGTCAGGCCCACCTTGTGCCCGAACAGTTTTCCGCCTGCGTCCAGCCGACGACCGACGTTCAGCAGCTGAATCTCGTAGGCGTCGTTCTCGTCCAGGTCCGGGTACTGCACCGAGAGCGGTGCGATCGGTCCTCGACCAGCCTCTGCAAGCCGCAGACGCTCCGCAATTACCACCCGCAAGTCCGTCGAAAGCATCGGCCATCCTTTGCGTTCGCCCGCGAGTCCCCCAACGGACTCGGAATCTCGTTCGAACTCTACGAGCAATCCGTGTGCTAGCTGGCAGAATTGACCGAGTTCCGCCGAGAGGCGTGGGCCGCTGCTCGGCGTCCCGAGAACACGCAATCCGCGAGCGACAGGCCGCTGACGTACGAGTTCGAGCAGATCCCGACGGCCGTGCGGCCGGCCGCGTAGAGACCCGCGATCGGCTCGCCGGAGGCCTCGAGGACCGCTCCGGTGTCCTCGTCGACGACCAGGCCGCCGAGGGTGATCATCGGGAGCGGGTTGGTCAGGCTCTTCTTCAACGACACGTCGAACATCGAGTACGGGCCGGCGCCGACCGGGCGGCGGAAGTCCGCGGGCTTGCCCATCGGATCGGCGGTGCCGGCGGCGATCGCCTCGTTGTGCGCGGCAACGGTGGCGGCCAAACCGGCCGGATCCACCCCGACCTTCGCCGCCACCTCGTCGAGGGTGCGTGCGGTGGTCCGCTCCACCCGCAGCAGGGTCTCGGCCTGAATCCGCTGGAACCAGTTGGTCTGACTGCTCAACTGCGCGCGCGCATCCTTGACGAGGTCCGCGTCCGCGACCAGCCACCCGTTGCCGCCGCGCTCGGAGATCATCGCGTGACCCAACGCGGCGCCGTACCGGGACTCGTCCACCATCCGCTCACCCCGCCGGTCCACCAGCAGGGACCCGAGGTAGGCGCTGGTCGGGACGATGAACCGCCACGCCGAGATGTTGGACATCTTGGCGGTGGCACCGCCGACGTCGGTCCCCATGAAGATGCCGCTGCCGTCGTCCGCGGCCGTGCCCAGCGCCAGCCCGCCGCGGTAGTTCGGGGCGTGCTCGGCGACCATCGCGCGGTTGGCGATGAAGCCGCCGGCGCTCAGGATCACGCCGGAACGTGCCTGCACCCGGATCGGCCGGCCGTACCGGGCCTCGATCCGCTCGACCCGCTTCTGCAGAATCTTGCGCATCGGCGGGTAGTAGATGCCGGGCTTGGCAGAGAGCGCCGCGAGCCGCGCGTGCTCACGTCGCACCCGGGCCGGCGCCCCGCGCAGGCTCAGGCACTCCACCCCGATCACGGCGCCGTCGTCGTCCGTCAGCAGTCGCACCGCACGCGTCTGCTGCTCGAGCCGCAGCCCCTTGGCCAGCGCGGAATCGATCAGCGGCCCGTAGAGCATCTTCCCGGAGGTGCCCTTGCCCTTGGCGCGGTGCCCGCGTGGAGCGGGCGGCGCGACGTCGCGGAATCCGCCGGCGGCCTCGCTGCCCGAGTAGTAGAGGTAGTACTTGTCGGTCGGGTAGGACGTCTTGAACGGGCACAGTGACGCCTCGAAGGGCACGCCGTTGCCGGCCAGCCACTCGATCATCCTCGGACTCTCGTCACAGAACCGGCGCAGCGTCTCCGGGCGGACGGCGTCGCCGACCTCACTGCTCAGGTACGCGAACATCGCGTCCGTGGTGTCCTCGATGCCGGCCTCGCGCTGCACCGAGGTGCCGCCGCCGGCGTAGACGATGCCACCGGAGATCGCGCTCGCCCCACCCCCACCGCAGCGGTCCAGGGCGAGCACCTCGGCGCCCGCATCCAGGGCCTCGAGCGCTGCGGACACTCCCGCCACGCCAGTTCCGACCACCACGACGTCCGCGGAAAGATCCCAGGCCACCGTGCACCGCCCTCTCGTTGCTGCAACGTGTTTTCGTTGTGCGCGTCCGAAACGCCCGATCCCAGGAATACTTCCTGGCAGAAAGGATGGACGACGACTACCCCGATTCTATAACGTGTTCTACATGAGCAAGCAGGAATACGACGTCGTCGTTGTCGGAAGTGGCGCCGCGGGCATGACCGCGGCACTGACCGCAGCCCACCAGGGCCTGAGCGTGGTCATCGTCGAGAAGGCCGCCCACTACGGCGGATCCACCGCTCGATCCGGTGGCGGGGTGTGGATCCCCAACAACGAGGCACTGCAGGCGGCCGGGGTGACCGATACACCGGAAGCCGCCCGGTCGTACCTGCACGCGATCATCGGTGACGTGGTCGCGCCCGAGCGGATCGACACCTACCTCGACCGCGGCCCGGAGATGCTGTCCTTCGTGCTGAAGAACAGCCCGCTGAAGCTGCAGTGGGTGCCCGGCTACTCCGACTACTACCCCGAGGCACCCGGCGGACGGGTCGGCGGACGCTCCGTCGAACCCACCCCGTTCGACGGCAACAAGCTCGGCGCCGACCGCAAGAACCTCGAACCCGACTACGTCAAGGCCCCCAAGAACTTCGTCATCACCCAGGCCGACTACAAGTGGCTCAACCTCCTCATGCGCAACCCTCGCGGACCGCTGCGCGCGATGAAGGTCGGCACCCGATTCATCGCCGCCAAGCTGATGCGCAAGGACCTGCTCGTGCGGGGCCAGGCACTGGTGGCCGGCATCCGGCTGGGCCTGCAGGACGCCGGTGTGCCGATCCTGCTGAACACGCCGCTGACCGAGCTGTACACCGAGGACGGCGCCGTGCGCGGCGTGAAGGTCCTCGTCGACGGCGAGGAGCAGGTCATCCGGGCCCGGCACGGCGTCGTGCTCGGCTCCGGAGGCTTCGAGCACAACGACGAGATGCGCAAGAAGTACCAGCGTGGACCCATCGGCACCGAGTGGACCGTCGGCGCCAAGGCGAATACCGGCGAGGGCATCGAGGCCGGCCAGAAGGTCGGCGCGGCAGTCGACTTCATGGACGACGCCTGGTGGGGCCCGTCCATCCCGCTGACCGGCGGCCCTTGGTTTGCCCTCTCCGAGCGCACCCTGCCGGGCTCGATGATGGTCAACACCTCAGGCAAGCGCTTCGGCAACGAGGCCGCGCCCTACGTCGAGGCGACCCACATGATGTACGGCGGCAAGTACGGCCAGGGCGAGGGCCCCGGCGAGAACATCCCCACCTGGATGATCCTCGACCAGCGCTACCGCAACCGCTACACGTTCGCGGGCATCACCCCCCGCTCGCCCTTCCCCGGCCGCTGGCTCAAGGCCGGCGTGGTGGTCAAGGCCGGCACCATCGCCGAGCTGGCCGAGAAGACCAACCTGCCCGTCGACGCGCTGACCGAAACGGTGGAGCGCTTCAACGGCTTTGCCCGTAGCGGCAAGGACGAGGACTTCGGCCGCGGCGACAGCGGGTACGACGCCTACTACGGCGACCCGCGCCTGAAGAACCCGAGCCTCGGCGAGATCAGCAAGGCCCCGTTCTACGCGATCAAGATGGTGCCGGGCGACCTCGGTACCAAGGGTGGCATCTGCACCGACACCGAGGGTCGCGCACTGCGCGAGGACGGCACCGTGATCGAGGGCCTCTACGCGGCGGGCAACGCCAGCGCCCCCGTGATGGGCCACACCTACGCCGGCCCCGGCGCGACCATCGGTCCCGCGATGACCTTCGCGTACCTGGCGGTGCTCGACATCGCCGGTCGCGTCAAGGCCGGCACCACCGATTCCGCCTCCGCCGCCACCACGAACTGAGAGGGGTAAGCAGTTGCCCATCAACCCCGACATCGCGGTCGGCGCCGAGCTGCCCGTCCAGGAGTTCTCCTGGGCCGGTTCGGACGTCCAGCTCTACCACCTCGGCATCGGCGCGGGCGCCCGCCCGCTCGACGCCCGGGAGCTGAACTACCTCACCGACGGCAAGCCGCAGGTGCTCCCGACCTTCGCCACCGTGGTGGCGAACATCCACGCCACAGAGGCGCCGAAGGTGTCCTTCCCCGGCGTGGAGATCGACCTCGCCAAGGTGGTGCACGGCAGCCAGGAGGTGACCGTGCACCGGCCGATCCCGGCCGAGGGCAGCGCCCGCACCACGACCCGGATCTCCGAGGTCTGGGACAAGGGCAAGGCCGCGGTGATCGTCCAGGAGTCGGTCACCACCGACCTCGACGGCAACCCGCTGTGGACTGCTCGCTCGTCGATCTTCGCGCGTGGTGAGGGCGGTTTCGGCGGCGAGCGCGGGCCGTCCGACAGCGTCGCCCTGCCGGACCGGGAACCGGAGTTCGAGGTGACCGTTCCGATCCTTCCGCAGCAGGCTCTGCTGTACCGGATGTGCGGCGATCGAAATCCGTTGCACTCAGATCCGGAATTCGCCTCCGCGGCGGGCTTCCCTGCCCCTATCCTGCATGGACTGTGCACTTACGGAATGGTGTGCAAGGCGGCCGTCGACGTGGCCTTGGAGTCGGACGCATCCCGAGTGAAGGGCTACCGGGCACGGTTTGCCGGGGTCGTGTACCCGGGCGAGTCCCTCCGGGTTCGGATCTGGCAGGACTCGGGCCGCCTGCTGATCTCGGCCACTGTGCCTGAGCGTGAAGACTCACCCGCCCTCGCGGACGTAGTCCTCACTCTCGCCTGACATTCCGTGTGCCTGCCGCCCGGTATACCCGGGCGGCAGGCACACGTGTACAAACTTCATCGACGCTCAAATAACTACCACCGCAACGGAGTACACGCATGTCGGCATCTCACGACGAACAGGCCGGGCTGTCTCGGCGAGGCTTCATCGCCGCAGGCGCGGGCGCGCTGGCCGCCACGGCCATCGGCGCATGGACCCCGGTCTACGCCGTCCCCGTCCGGACCCAGGGATCCGCCTCCGGTTCCGCTGCCTTCTCGGGATCCGCCTCCGGTTCCGCCGCCAGTCTCCCCACGCCGCCGGAGTTCCCCGAGGGCATCGACCTGGCCCAGCAGGCGTACCAGAACTGGTCCAAGGAGATCATCCTGGACAAGACGCTGATCGCGTTCCCGAACAGCGCCGATGACGTCGTGCGCCTGACCAACTGGGCCCACGCCAAGGGCTACACGCTGCGTCCGCGCGGCGCCATGCACGGCTGGACGCCGCTGACCGTCGTGAACGGCGCGCCAGTGGACAAGGTCATCCTCGTCGACACCATCAAGCATCTCGGCGGCGTCGTCGTGAACCAGGGTGCGGTGAACACCGTGACCGCCGGTCCCGGTGCCACGCTCTCCGAGATCACCGATGCACTGCAGGCAAAGGGCCTGGGCTTCGCCAACCTGCCGGCGCCGGGCGTGCTCACCATCGCCGGCTGCCTGGCCGTGGACGCCCACGGCGCGGCGCTGCCCGCCGACGGCCAGGCGACCCTGCCCGGCCACACCTACGGCTCGCTGTCGAACCTGGTCACCTCGCTGACCGTCGTCGCATGGAACGGCACCGAGTACGCGCTGCGGACCTACGACCGCAGCGACGCGGCGATCAACCCGCTGCTGACCAACCTGGGCCGCACCTTCATCACCTCGGTGACGCTGCAGGCCGGCCCCGCCTTCCGGATGCGCTGCGAGTCGTTCACCGACATCACCTGGCAGGAGATGTTCGGACCGAAGGGTGCCGAGGGTCGCACCTTCGAGTCCTACGTCGCCAAGAACGGTGGCGTGGAGGCGATCTGGTACCCGTTCACCGAGAAGCCGTGGCTGAAGGTGTGGTCGGTGGCCCCGGAGAAGCCGGCCACCTCCAAGGAGGTCAGCGGGCCGTACAACTACCCGTTCTCGGACAACCTGCCGGAGGGCGTGGCCGACCTGGTCGGCAAGATGAACGCGGGCCTGCCGGGCATCGCGCCGCAGTTCGGCAAGATCATGTACAACACCACCGTCTCCGGCCTGAAGAGCGACAACGCCTCGGACCTGTGGGGCTGGGCGCCGGACCTGCAGTACTACATCAAGGCCACCACGCTGCGGCTGACCGAGGGCGGCGGCGCCGTCGTCACCAACCGTGCCAACATCGGCCAGGTCATCCACGACTTCGCCACCTGGTACAACGAGCGCATCCAGCACTACAAGGGCCAGGGCAAGTTCCCGCTCAACGGCCCCGTCGAGATCCGTTGCTGCGGCATGGATCGCATCCAGGACCTGCAGGTGCCGACCGCCGGTGCCCCGACCATCTCGGCGATGCGCATCCGCGACGATCATCCCGACTGGGACACCGCGATCTGGCTGAACGTGCTCGGCGTGCCCGGCACCAAGGGCATGTTCGCCTTCTACCGCGAGATGGAGCAGTGGATGCGCGGGCACTACGCCGGCGACACCGCCGTCTTCCGTCCCGAGTGGTCGAAGGGCTGGGCGTTCGGACCGGAGAAGCCGTACACCGACGGGCCGATCATCTCGACCGACCTGCCGAACAGCTACCGCGACGGCCTGCCGAACTCGGACAACTGGGACACCGCTCGCGCGGCGTTCAACCAGCTTGACCCGCACCGGGTCTACAGCAACACCTTCATGGACCAGCTGCTGCCGTAGTACCCCCGCAGTACCCGTTCCACCGACGCCGGTGGTGTCCGCGTTCACGCGGACACCACCGGCGTTTGCGTTCGCGCGGCAGGGGTTTGCGTCAACACGGCCGGCGCGGCGCAGACGACCCGAGCCCGGAACGACCAGGGCCGGCCGTGGCAATGCCACGGCCGGCCCTGGTGTCAGGCAGTCGTTCCGGTCAGCCGTCGGACGCGCAGGCGGCCACCCGATCACGCAGCGCGTTCTTCTGGATCTTGCCGGTCGCGGTGGTCGGCAGCGCCTGGAGGAAGCACACACTGGTCGGCGTCTTGAAGCCGGCCAGACGTTGCCGGGCAAACGCGATGACCGCCTCCTCCGTGAGGTCCTCGTCATCCTTCGCGACCACGAACGCAACCGGGGTCTCTCCCCACTTCGCGTGTGCCGCACCGACCACCGCCACGTCACGCACCTGTGGCATCTCCGCGATCACCAGCTCGACCTCGCGGGTGTAGACGTTCTCCCCGCCGCTGATCAGCATGTCCTTCCGCCGGTCCACGAGAGTGATGAAGCCGTCCTCGTCGACCCAGCCCAGGTCGCCGGTGTGGAACCAGCCGCCGCGCAAGGCTTCCGCGGTCTCCTCCGGGCGCATCCAGTACCCGACGAACACATTGTCCCCTCGCACGAGGAGCTCACCCACCGTGCCTACGGGTACGTCCTGATCGCGGTCGTCCACGACCCGAATGTCGATACCGAACAGCGACCGGCCGATGGAACCCGCCTTGGTGCGGATGTACTCGGCATCGAGCTTCGCGACCGACGGCGCGCACTCGGTCATCCCGAAGCCCTCCTCGAACGGGATTCCGAGATCGGCGAAGAACTCCAGCACCGCGATCGGAGCCGGCGCTCCGGAGGTGAGCGCACAGTCCAGCGAGGACAGGTCGTAGCGCTCGAGATCGGGCACCGCCGTCACCGCCTGCCACATCGTCGGCACGAGCAGCAATTGGGTCACCCGTTCCGCGGCAACCAGATCCAGGACGGCGGTCGGGTCGAACGACGGCAGGATCACGTTGCGTCCGCCCAGGTAGATGAACGGCAGCGTGTGCAGACCCAGCCCACCCATGTGGAACATCGGCAGCGCGGTGATGGTGACGTCGCTCTTGCGCAGCCCGAACGCCGACGTGACGGCGGCGGCATTCGCGCGCAGGTTCTCGTGCGTGAGCATCGCCCCCTTGGGACGGCCGGTGGTGCCCGAGGTGTACATGATCACCGCCACGTCGTCGCGGTCCACCTGGGAGGGCACCGGCTCCTGGCTCCCGTCAGCCAGCAGGGTGTCGTACTCCTCGCCCAGGGTGACGACGTCGCGCACCCGCACCCCCGGCTCCGCCAGCGCGGCCGGTACCTGGGCGAACTGTCCGTGTACGAACAGCAGTTCCGCACCGAGATCGGCCAGCACGTAACCGATCTCCGGCGCCGTGAGCCGCACGTTGATCGGCGTGAAGATCGCCCCGAGCTTTGCGCTGGCGAACAGGACCTCCAGGCACTCCACCGAGGACGCGACGACGGCCGCGACCCGGTCCCCGCGCCGGACCCCGAACCTGGACCGAAGCTGATTGGCCAGCCGGTCGGTACGGTCGTTGAACTCGCCGTACGTCCAGGACCGTCCGTCGTAGACGAACCCGACCTTGTCCCCGCTCAACTGGGCGCGCTGGACCGCCCACTCACCGATTCCCTGCATTGATCGACTCCCTTACGTTGTGTGGGTCCGACTCGGAATGTGTTCGCTCAGCCGACCTTCGGGGTGATGCGGCCCAGGATCGCCGTGAAGTCCACGCCGCCGGGCAGGGTGCCGTAGACGCTTCCGCGATCGCCGTCGAGGCGGGTCGCCACGAATGCGTCGGCGACGGCCGGGTCGCCGAACCGGATCAGCAGCGACGCCTGCAGGACGAGCGCCATCCGTTCGATGACCCGACGGGCCAGGAACTCGGCGCCCGCGAGATCGGTGAGCTGAGAGCGGATCTCGGCCACGGCGCGCTGGATGCTGGGCTGGGGGCCTGCGAGGGCGACCTCGTCGAAGAACGCCTCCACGGACTGCGGGCTCTTGGCCATCGCACGCAGCACGTCGAGTGCCGCCACGTTGCCGCTGCCCTCCCAGATGCCGTTGAGCGGGGACTCGCGGAAGAGTCGCGGCATCTGCGACTCCTCGATGAAACCGTTGCCGCCGAAGCACTCCAGCGCCTCCGCCGCGTGCGCGGGCCAGCGTTTGCACACCCAGTACTTCCCGATCGCCAGCGCCAGTCGCAGGAACCTCGACTCCGCCTCGTCGCCGCGGGTGGACCGGTCGTGCGCTCCGGCCAGCCGCATCATCAGCAGCGACGCGGCCTCGGATTCCACCGTGAGGTCCGCGAGCACGTTGCGCATCAGCGGCTGGTCGATCAGGTAGCTGCCGAAAGCCTTGCGATTTCTCGCGTGGTGCGCGGCCTGGGTGACGCCGCGGCGCATTCCCGACGCCGCGCCGATGAGGCAGTCCAGCCGAGTCATGTTGACCATCTTGATGATGGTCGGCACGCCCCGGCCCTCCTCGCCGATCCGCCAGCCGACCGCGTTCTGGTACTCGATCTCGCCGGACGGGTTCGAGCGGTTGCCCAGCTTGTCCTTCAGCCTCATCAACCGCACGTCGTTGAGGGTTCCGTCGGGCAGGACGCGCGGCACCAGGAAGCAGGTGACACCGGCCTCCGTCTGGGCCAGGGCCAGGTAGAGGTCCGCCATGGTGGCGGAGGTGAACCACTTGTGGCCGACGATCCGGTAGCTGCCGTCCGGCTGCTCGGTCGCGCGGGTGGTGTTCGCGCGGATGTCGGAGCCGCCCTGTTTCTCGGTCATCGACATCGTCGCGAGCAGGCCGGCCTTGCCGAGCGGCGCCGTCAGGCCCGACTCGTAGAAACCGTTGGACAGCAACGGCTCGTAGGTGGCCGCCAGCTCCGGGGTGTCCCGCAGTGCGGGGATCGCGGCGTACGTGGCCGAGATCGGGCAGGTGTGACCGGCCTCGACGTTGGACCAGACGTAGAACTTCGCGGCGCGGGCGACATGGCTGCCGGCCCGGTCGTCCGACCACGGCGCGCCGTGCAGGCCGTTGGCCACCGCGGTGGACAGGAGGTTGTGCCAGGCCGGGTGGAACTCGATGTCGTCGATCCGATGGCCGAATCGGTCGTAGGGCTTGAGCACCGGCGGGTTCTCGTTGGCCAGACGACCCCAGTCCTGCACCTCCGCGGTGCCCGCCAGCTCACCGAGCGCGCTCACCTCATCCATCGACCACTCTGCGCCCTCGCGGACGAGCCCGTCCATCAGAGTTGCGTCGTCGGCCACGTTGTGGCCCTCGAGCGGGTTGGCCTGATTGAAAACCTCATGCGTCTGCATGGCTGCCTCCTTCGACTACAAGGGGACATTACGTATTTCAAACAGTCGATGTCAATGAGTAATATTTCAGCTCTCCGCGGCGCCCCCGATCTCGGGAATCGAGACGAATTCCTCCTGGTAGGCGGCCCACGCCCCGTACACTCGCGCCCCCGACCACGGGTCCGGCTGCAACCGCGAAGGCAACACCGGATCGGTGAGCAGGTGGCGCACGATCGCCGTGGCCACTGTGAAGCGGTCCACAGCGCTGTCCGCCAGGTCCATCAGGTCGAGCAGCCGGCAAGACTCCGCCTCCCACTCGGACAGGTCAAACAGCGTGGCGGCCAACTCGACCGGGTCACCGGCCGGCCGGCCCCGCAGCACTTCCACCGGCTCGGCGGTCAATTCGAGCGGGCGGACCAGGTTTGCCGGCCGCAGCCACACCCCCTCCCGCAACTCGGCCAGGCGCAGTCGGGCCAGAAGGGCCCGCAGGGTGGCCCGGTCGCCGGGGTCCCGCCCGCTCCCGGTCACCACCACGATCTCCCACTCCCCGTCCCAGTCCCGGGTCTCCTGCCGCACCTCGTGCAGCACCCGCTGACGGCGCTCGAGCAGGGACGAACTCAGGTGGAACCCGTCGGCGGTCCGGATCAGGTCACCACCGGTGACCATCCGGCTCAACGCGGCCCTGGCCGCGGACTCCTTGATGCCGAAGGCCCCGGCCGCACGGACCACCTGCGCCGGCGTCGGCCGCACGGGGTGGTTGCTGACGAGCAGGCTGAGGATCACGCCGCGCGCCGTCAGGCGTGGCAGATGGGCCTGAAGGTCCAGTGCCGAAGAATCGGTGGTGCCGTCCACGTCCGGTCGCTCCTCGCTGTGGTGTCGGGCAACCGCACCCACCCCGGACGTCCCCGGGCGCGGGCCACGAGCAAGCCCTGTCGAGCTCGTCCCGGCTGCCGATAGTTCCTCGCCACACCGTAGGGCGCGATCGGGTCGGAACGGTCCGGGGCCCGCCGAGAACCGGCCTGCCCAGCCGGCCGACACCGCGACCCCCGCCGAATGAACGGACCGTTCATGCGATCACATCGAATGAACGGAACCGTTCATTCGATGTGGCGGGCGGCGGCGAACGGTGGCGGCGGGCGGCGGGCGGCGGGCGGCCCTAGGCGCGCGAGCGCATCGGGACCGCGACGGCGATCACGGCGGCCGCGATCGAGGTTCCCGCACCGATCAGGTACATCGTGTGGAATGCCGAGAGCGTCGGGACGGTCACCCCGGCCACCGTCAGAGTCGACGACGCCAGCACCGCTGCGCCGACCGCGCTGGCGGAGGACGTGCCGACAGACCGCATCAGGCCGTTGACGGAGTTCGCCGACGCGGTCTGGTCCCGCGGCGCGGCCTCCGTGATGAGCACCGGCATGGCGGCCATCGTCAGGGCGACGCCGCCGGAGATGACCGCGGCGCTGACGGTGATGACCGTGACGGTCGACTCGGCGAGGACCCGCAGCAGGTAGCCGGCGGCGATCACCACCGCGCCGGCGAACAGCGTGGTCCGGGCCCCCCACCGGGCCGTCATCCGGGCCGAGAGCGGCACCAGCACCAGCATCGCCACCCCGCCCGGCAGCATCGCCAGCCCGGACGCGGCCTCGGACAGCCCGTGCCCGAAACCGCTCTCCACCGGGGCCTGCAGGTGCTGGGTCGCCGTGTATGCACTGAGGAACATCGCGAAGCCGAGCAGCACCGCGCAGATGTTGGAGACCAGCACCGGGCGCAGCGTCGTCGTGCGCAGGTCCACCAGCGGCTGGGGCACCCGCAGCTCGTACGGCACCCACATCGCGAGCGTGAGCAGGCCGATCCCGACCAGCCCGAGGATCGTCGGGCTGGTCCACCCCCACTCGCCGCCCTTCGACACGGCCAGCAGCAGCCCGGTCAGGGACACGGACAGCAGCAGCGCGCCGACCTGGTCGAACCGCCCGCCGGACTTGACCGGGGACTCCGGCACCACCCACAGCAGCAGCACCAGCATCACCACACCGACCGCGGCGGTGACCCAGAACAGCCAGTGCCAGCTCAGGCTCGCGTGGATGACCCCGGCCATCGGCATGCCGAACATGCCGCCGATGCCGAGCGCGCCGCTCATCAGCGCCACCCCGACCCCGAGCCGGTCCGGCGGCAGCACGTCCCGCATCAGGCTGATCCCGACGGGCAGCAACGCGACGGCGAAGCCCTGGAACACCCGCCCGACGACGACGCCCTCGAAGGAGCTGCTCAGCGCGGAGATGACGGCTCCGACGGTCATCACCGTGAGGCAGAGCAGCATCATCGCCCGCTTGCCGTACATGTCGGCCATCCGGCCGACCAGCGGCGTCGCGACGGCGCCGGTCAACAGGGTCGCCGTCACCAGCCAGGACGCCGTGGTGCTCGGCACGTCGAGCGCGACCGCGAAGTCCGGCAGGATCGGCACCACCAGCGTCTGCTGCAGGGCCACCACGACGCCCGAGAGACTGAGGACACCGACCACCGCCCGCTGCCGGGCCACACCCGCCACGACGGCGGGTGCGACGGCAGCACTGCGCGACGTGTCCTCAGTGGCGCTCACCCGGTGACGCGGGCGGCGTTACCGGCGTCGATCGGCAGCACGGTGCCACTGATGTGGGCGCTGGCCTCGGCGGCGAAGAACAGCACGGCGCGGCTGATCTCCTCGGCCTCGAGCCACGGCACCGGCTGCGCGTGCAGACTCTGGAACACCGGCGCGACGTCCTCCGCCGTCGGCGCGTCCAGGTCCGGACGCATCAACGAGTAGAGGGCGTCATTGTGGATCATCGGCGTCGAGATGTTGCCCGGCGCAATGACGTTGACGGTGATGCCGTGGCCGGCGAGGTCCAGCGCCGCGCTCTTGGACAGACCGATCACGCCCCACTTGGACGCGGCGTAGGCCACCATGTTGGTGTTGCCGGCCCGGCCGAGCATCGACGAGATCGTGACGATCCGGCCGTAGCCCCGCTCGATCATGCCGGGCGAGACCGCGCCGAGGGTGTTGAAGACGCCGGTCAGGTTCGAGTTGATGGTCTCGTCCCACTGGGCCGAGGTCATCGACTGGATCGGCGACGCGACGGACACGCCCGCGTTTGCGACCGCGATGTCGATGCGCCCGAACTCGGACTCGGCCCGGGCCACCAGGGCATCCATCGCCGCCCGGTCCCCGGTGTCGGCCTTGACCGCGATGCAACGGCGGCCGGTGGCCTCGACGAGCCGAACCGTCTCGGCGAGGTCCGCCTCGGTGGCGAGCGGGTAGAAGACCTGAGCGCTGTCCTCGCAGCGGTCGCAGATCACCACGTCGGCGCCTCGCTCGGCGAAGGCCACCGCGTGCGCGCGGCCCTGCCCGCGCGCGGCTCCGGTGACCAGTGCGACCTTGCCCTGGAAGTCGTCCATAGTGCTGCACTCCTCGCGTCGAATGGTTCTGTCGTCATCACTACTCCTGCGCGCCCCGGCCCGCCGGACATGTCCCGCCCAGCGGTATCCGATCGGCCCGCCGAACTGCCGGGGATCCGGCACCCTCACCGGCTCAGCGCAGCAGCGCGAGCCGACTGCGGGCCCGGGCCAGGTCCGGGACGGCCTCGGGGTCGCCGCCGTCCACGTGCGTTCGATCCGGGGTGCGCCAGTCCGAGCCGACCACGGTCAGCGACGCGTCCCGGTCGTGCAGGACGTCGACGAGCGTGCAGAACCGTTGCACGCCGTCCGGGGTGGCCCGGCCGATCGACGGGACGCCGCTGACCACCCAACGGCGATGGATCGCCACGAGCCCCAGGTAGTCCTGCGCCGACGTCGGCCGCTCACAGAGGTCGTCGAAGTCGAACCAGACCAGCTCGCCGCGGACGGCCCTGGCGGTGATCGCGCGCCCGGCGTCCAGGCCGACCGCGGTCCGTTCGTGCGGGTGCGGCACGTCGAGCGCGTCGGCGTCGGGCAGGTAGCGGCCCGACGCGAAGCCGCCGCGAGTCCGCTCGCCGAGCCGGTAGTCGCGATCGCCGGCCAACTCGATCACGTCGAGCCGACTCGTCAGCTCCGCGATCGTCGGCAGGAACCAGTCGTGGAAGAGCGGATTGGGCAGCAGACCGTCCGGCGGGTAGTTCGAGGTGACCACCAGCGCCACCCCGCGGTCCCCGAGCAGCTGCACCAACCGGGTGAGCAGGGCGCCGTCGCCGACGTCGTGCACGTGGAACTCGTCGAAGAACAGCACGTCGCAGTCGCCGAGCAGACTCGCCAACGCGCGCTCGATGCCCAGCTCGTGGGTCAGCCGGTGCAACTGGCGGAAGAACTCGTGGAAGTGCACCCGCCGGGTGGACCGGCCGACGAGGCCGCCGCGGAAGGTGTCCATCAGCCAGGTCTTCCCGCGTCCGACCGGCCCCCACAGGTAGACGCCGCCACCGCCCCGCAGCGTGGCCGCCGCGAGCCGGTCGGCGACCGCGCGCTGGCCGTGGTCGAGTTGGAAGCCCGCGGCCGCGGCGGCCCGCTCGAACGTCCCGGGAACAATGGTCGGTGGTGTCCGTCGCATGGCAGCGACTCTACGAATGTAGAGTGGGCATCTCAACGAGAGACATGTCTCAGTGCGAGACCTTCGGAACAGGAGCCGACGACCATGGCGAGCGACACGGGCCGGCACGCACGGATCGCGGACGCCGTGCTCGACATCGTTGCCGCGGAGGGCATCCGGGCCCTGACCCACCGGGCAGTGGACCGACACCTCGGCCTGCCGAACGGGTCCACCTCGTACTACTTCCGGACCAAACGCGAACTGCTGGTTGCCGCGGTCGAGCAGCTCAACGCCACCTCGCGGCGCGACTTCGAACGGTCCCGGCTCACCCGACCCCCTGCCGAGCTGCCGGCCCTCGCGGAGCTCGCGCGCGACATCGGCGCCGCCCTCGACGCGATGCTCGTCGGCCGCGTGCGCGACATCCGGGCCCGGTACGCGCTGACGCTGGAGATGGTGAACGACAAGGAGATCCAGCAGGCGCTGGCAACCAGCATCTTCTCCCAGCCGCTGGGCGCCGCACTGGTCCGAGACCTGGGGTCCGCTGACCCCGAGGTCGACGGCGCCAACTTCGTGGCCCTGTGCGAGGGGCTGGTGTGGGAACGCTCGGTCGGCGCACAGGCACTGACGGGACCGGCGCCCGGGTCGGCCGCGAGCGCACGCGAGCTCACGGCGGCGGTCGCGACGTACCTCAGGGGCGTGGCCGCCGGACGCTGAAGTCGGGCGTCTCAGTCCCGGGCGCGGGCGACTGCCTTGATCTCCACCAGGGTGCCGACCATGGCCAGGGCCGCGACGCCGACCGCGGTCCAGGCAGGCCGGTTGTCGCCCTGGAACTCAGCCTTGGCCGCCAGGAACTCCGACAGGTGCTGCGGGTAGTCGGTGTGGAAGGTGGTCAGCTCGACCACGTCGGCGGGCGTGCAGCCCTGCCGTTGCAACACCTCGCGCAGCGTGTCGAAGGCCAACCGGTACTGCCGCTCGGGGTCGGCGGGCACGGTGCCGTCGTCCTCGAGTCCGACCTGGCCGGAGAGGAACCAGAGGTCGCCGGCGCGGACTGCGTCCGAGTAGCCGAACTCCTCCTCCCAGCCCTTGTTCCCCTGCCCCATGCGATTTCCCTTCTCCCGGAAACGAGTGTGGCCGTGGGCATCTGAAATGCCCACGGCCACGCTCGGTCGTCAATGCGGTGGTCGAACCCTCAGGCGGTGAGCACCAGGCCCGAGGTCGGCACGCCGGTGCCTGCGGTGACCAGCAGCTGGGACGCGCCCGGCACCTGGTTGACGGCGGTGCCGCGGATCTGACGGACGCCCTCGGCGATGCCGTTCATGCCGTGGATGTACGCCTCGCCGAGCTGGCCGCCGTGCGTGTTCAGCGGCAGCTTCCCGCCGATCTCGAGCGCACCCGGCTCGCGCACGAAGTCCTTCGCCTCGCCGCGCTTGCAGAACCCGAGGTCCTCGAGCTGCATCAGCACGTACGGGGTGAAGTGGTCGTAGAGCACCGCCATGTCCATGTCCTCCGGACGCAGACCCGACTGGTCCCACAGCTGGTTGCCGACGAGCTCCATCTCGGGGATGCACGCGAGGTCGTCGCGGTAGTAGCTCATCATCGTGTACTGGTCCTTGCCGCTGCCCTGGGCCGCGGCCGCGATGGAGACCGGCTTCTGCTTGAGGTCCTTGGCCCGCTCGGCCGAGACGACGACGATCGCGATGCCGCCGTCCGACTCCTGGCAGCAGTCCAGCAGGTGCAGCGGCTCGGCGATGAACCGCGAGTTCTGGTGGTCCTCGAGGGTGATCGGCTTGCCGTAGAAGAACGCATTCGGGTTGGTCGCCGCATGCTTGCGGTCGGCGACGGCGATCCGACCGAAGTCCTCACTGGTGGCGCCGTACTGGTGCATGTACCGGCGGGCCATCATCGCCACACTGCCCGCGGGCGTGCTCAGCCCGTGCGGGTAGGAGAAGGCGTAGTCCGCACCCGAGGAGTTCACCTGGTTGACCAGGCCGGAGTCGACCTGGCCGAACCGGTGCCCGGAACGCTCGTTGAACGCCCGGTAGGCCACCACCACGTCGGCGACGCCCGAGGAGACGGCCAGCGCCGCCTGCTGGATGGTCGCGCAGGCCGCGCCGCCGCCGTAGTGGATCCGGCTGAAGAACTTCAGTTCCGGGATGCCCACCGCGCGGGCGACGGCGGTCTCGGTGTTGGTGTCCATCGTGAACGAGACCAGGCCGTCGACCTCCGCGGGCGTCAGGCCCGCGTCGGCGAGGGCGAGGCTCACGGCCTCCGCGGCGAGCCGGAGTTCGCTTCGCCCAGAGTCCTTCGAGAAGTCGGTGGCGCCGATGCCGACGATCGACGCCTTGCCGGACAGGCCGCTCATGCGGGGCTCCCCACTGCGCTAGACGAAACCGTGCCGTCCATGACCAGCCGGACGGTGGAGGTGATGTGCTTGCCCAGCGAGTCGCTGCCGACGACGGCCAGGGTGACCAGCCCGTCCTCGATCGACTCGACAGTGCCGGTCAGCGTCAGGGTGTCGTAGGCGTACCACGGCACGCCGAGACGCAACGCGATCGACTTGACGACGGCCTTCTGCCCCGCCCAGTCCGTGACGTAGCGCTGCACCAGGCCGGTGTCCGTCAGGATGTTGACGAAGATGTCCTTGGAGCCGCGCTGCTGCGCGAGGTCCCGGTCGTGGTGCACGTCCTGGAAGTCGCGGGTGGCCAGCGCCGTCGACACGACGAACGTCGGCGTCCCCTCGACGACCAGCGCCGGGAGCGTGTCGCCGACCGCGACGGCGGGCGGGTTCAGCGGGGTCATCGACTCTCCTCGGAACTGATGCGATCGACGGGCCGCCACGCGTACAGCGTCCAGGCGCCCTTGGCACTGTCGTCCGGGTCGGCCGGGAAGTCGAGGAAGTCCACCTCGACGCTCTGGCCGATGGCGACGGTCTCGGGGTCTGCGCCGCGCAGCTCGCCGAGCATCCGCACACCCTCCTCCAGCTCGACCAGCGCGATGACGAACGGCAGCGGTCGACCCGGCACCTTCGGCGCGTGGTGCACGACGAAGCTGAACACCGTGCCGCGACCGGAGGCCACCACGTAGTCGGTGGTCTCGCCCTTGGGCTTCCACAACGCGGGCACCGGCGGGTGCTGCAGCGAACCGTCGGGACGCTGCTGCAGGCGCAGCTCGTGCGCGGCCACGCCCTCCCAGAAGAACTGCGTGTCCCGCGACGCGGCCGGCCGCATCATCCGGGTGCCGTCGAGGTCGTCGACCGGGTCGCCGCTGGCCGAGGTGGCCACGGCCGCGGCCTCGGGATCCACGGCCTCCGCCTTGGCCGGGGGCGCGAACTTGAGGATGCGGAAGAGCATCTCGGCGACGACCTCGTCGCCCACCTTCCACAGGTTCCGGGTGGTGAAGAACCAGCCCTCCCCCAGCCCCGTCTTCTTCGGCCCCACAACGTCTTCGAGAACCGACTCGATGGTGACCTCCTCGCCCGGGGCGAGGTAGCGGTGGTAGGTCTGATCGCAGTTCGTCGCGACCACGGAGGTGTACCCGGCATCGTCGAGGATCTGCGTCATCGCGCCCAGCGGGTCGTCCTCCTCGCGGACCGCACCGAGGCCGCGCATGGTCCAGACCTGCGCCATCGCGGGCGGCGCCACCACACCGGCGTGGCCGGCGGCGCGGGCCGCGTCCTCGTCCACGTAGATGGGGTTCTCGTCGCCGATCGCCTCGACCCAGTTGCGGATCATCGGCAGGTTGATCGGGTCACGCCCGGCGCGGGGCTTGCTCGCCCCGCCGTCCCGAACCCGCTGCGCGGCAGCCAGAATCGAGGCTTCCCGCTCGGTCGCCTCGGTGCTCGTCGTCACGTTCTCGCTCACCTCGGCACCTTCGGCAGCTTGAGCCCGGCCATCGCGATGAGCTCACGCATGACCTCGTTGACGCCGCCGCCGAACGTGATCACCACGTTCCGCTTGACCTGCACGTCCAGCCAGCGCATCAGGTGCGCGGTCTCCGGGTCACCCGGGTCGCCGTGCGCCCCGACGATCTCGTCGGCGATCCGCCCGACCCGCTGAATGCGTTCGGTGGCAAAGACCTTCGTCGCCGACGCATCGGCGATGTCGACGTCGCCGGTGGCCGCGGCCACCTGCCAGTTCAGCAGCTCGTTGAGCCGGTAGGTCGCGTGGATCTCGCCGAGGCCGCGCTGCACGTCGGGCTCGCCGAGCAGGTCGCGCTTGGCGGCCCACTCGTGCACCTTCTCGTACAGCCCGGCGACCCGGCCCGCGGGTCCGAGCATGACGCGCTCGTGGTTGAGCTGGGTGGTGATGAGCTTCCACCCCTTGTTCTCTTCTCCGACAAGCATGCTCGCGGGCACGCGGACGTCGGAGTAGTAGGTGGCGTTGACGTGGTGCGCGCCGTCGGCGGTGATGATCGGGGTCCAGGTGAAACCCGGGTCCGTGGTGTCGACGATCAGGATCGAGATGCCGCGGTGCCGCGAGTCCGCGTCACCGGTCCGCACCGCGAGCCAGATGTAGTCGGCGTCGTGGCCACCGGTGGTGAAGATCTTCTGTCCGTTGACGATGTACTCGTCGCCGTCCCGGACCGCCGTGGTGCGCAGCGCCGCCAGGTCGGTCCCGGCCTCGGGCTCGGAGTAGCCGATCGCGAAGTGGACCTCGCCGGCCAGGATCGCGGGCAGGAACTTGCGCTTCTGCTCCTCGGTTCCGTAGGTCTGGAGCGTCGGGCCGACCGTCTGCAGGGTGACCGAGGGCAGCGGAACGTCGGCTCGCACGGCCTCGTTCACGAAGATCTGCTGCTCGATCTCGCCGAAGCCCTTGCCGCCGTACTCCGTCGGCCAGCCGACGCCGAGCCAGCCGTCCTTGCCCATCCGGCGGATCACCTCACGGTAGGTGGGTCCGTGCCGCTCGGTGAGCATCACCTCGGCCTCCTCCGGGGAGATCAGTCCGGAGAAGTAGCGGCGGAACTCCGCCTGCAGCTCACGCTGTTCGGGTGTCAGATCGATGAACACCGGGCCCCCACGAGGTCGAGTCGGGACGAGGCGCCGCCGATGAGGCGCGCCAGGTCTTTGGCAATCGAGAAGTAGCGGTGCATCGGGTACGTGACGTCGACGCCCAGACCGCCGTGCAGGTGGTGCAGGGTGCGCATCGCGGCGGGCACCTCGGCGGCGATCCAGTAGGACATCACCTCGAGGTCGTCGTCCGCGTCGGCCAGCGTCCGGTCGCTGTCGGCGTCCAGTCCCTCAGCCACCCGCCAGCCCGACGAGAGCGCCGAGACGTGCAGGGTGCGGGAGGTGACGTAGACGTCGGCGATCTGCTGCGCGACGGCCTGGAACATGGCCAGCGGCTTGCCGAACTGTTCCCGGGTACGCAGGTGGTCCGCGGTCAACGTGGTGGCGCCGGCGAGCAGTCCGTCCGCGTAGGCACCGATGCAGGCCAGGGCGATCCGGTACAGGGTGGCGTTGTCGCCGCCCAGCACCTCGCCCGCAGGCACCCGGACACCGTCGAGCCGCACCGAGAACTCGGGGGCACCCGAGGAGGTGGCACTCTTGGCGAGGGTCACGCCGGGGGCGTCGGGCGCGACCAGCACCACGCCCGCGTCGGTCGGCACCAGGATCCGGTACGCCAGGTCCGCGAACTGCACCGCGACCTTGAGCCCGGTGACGACCACACCGTCACCGTCGTCGGCGGCCACGGCCGTCGTCGCCGGAGCGAGCGGGAACGCCGCGCCCGGTTCGGCCAGCGCCGCGGTGAGCACCCGGCCACCGGAGACCCGCTCCAGCAGCACGTCCTGCTGCTCGGCGGTCCCCAGCGCGAGCACCGGCAGCACGCCGAAGCCGAGGGTGGCGAGGGCAGGCACCGGGGCCGCGCCGCGACCGAGCTCGGTCAGCACCGCCGCCACCTCGGCCAGGCCGAGTCCGTCACCGCCGAGCCGTTCGGGCACCGCCAGCGAAAGCATGTCCGCCTTCGCGAGCGCCGCCCACAGTGCGGGGTTGAACCCGCTGGTGTCGGCAGGATCGGAGACCTCGCGGGCGAGCAGCCCGACGACGATCTCCGCCACCGTTTCCTGAGTCTGGTCCTGAGAGAAATCCACGCTTGACAATCCCGCCTACGAGGTTAGAACGTGTTCTAGTTGTATCAGTTTCTGGGTATCGGAACAATGCCCGCCCGGCCCGGGAACGCGTACCCGGGCCGGGCGGGAACTGGTCTCGCGAGCGCTAGTCCCGGGGCAGACCCAGGATCCGCTCCGCCGCCACCGTGAGCAGGATCTGCTCGGTACCGCCGGCGATGGACAGGCATCGGGTGTTGAGGAACTCGCGCGAGAGCGGTCCCTCGACCGCACCCGCGGTGCCTGCCAGTTCGAGGGCGAACTCCGCGACCGCCTGCCGGTGCCGGACGCCGACCAGCTTGCGCACGCTCGACGCCGGGCCGGGGTCCTGGCCATCGAGCTGACGCAGGGTGGTCCGGTGCTCGAGCAGCGAGCCCACCATCGCCTCGCCGATCAGGAAGCCGATCCGGTCCTCGGTGACCGCGTTGGCGCCGCCGGCGCGGGCGAGGTCGAGCAGTTCCTCCATCGCCTTGCCCAGCGACGAGCCGCCGCTCATCGCGATCCGCTCGTTGGCCAGGGTGGTGCGGGCCAGCTTCCAGCCGCCGTTGACCTGCCCGACCACGCAGTCGTCGGGGACGAAGACGTCGTCGAGGAAGACCTCGTTGAACAGCGCGTCACCGGTGATCTCACGCAGCGGCGAGATGCGGATGCCTGCGCTGCGCATGTCCACCAGGAAGTAGGTGATGCCCTTGTGCTTGGGTGCGTCCTTGTCGGTACGGGCCAGGCAGATCGCCCAGTGCGCCTCGCGGGCCAGCGACGTCCAGACCTTCTGCCCCTGCAGCTTCCAGCCGCCGTCGACCTTCTCGGCGGTGGTCCGCAGCGCGGCCAGGTCCGATCCCGCGCCGGGCTCGGAGAACAGCTGGCACCAGATCACGTCGCCGCGCAGGGTGGGCACCGCGAAACGCTCGATCTGCTCCGGTGTGCCGTGCTCGAGGATGGTCGGCACCGCCCACCAGCCGATCACCAGGTTGGGGGTCTCGAGGCCCGCGCGGACGGTCTCCTCGCCGATCAGGATCTGCTCGGCGGCCTTGGCCGACTTGCCGTACGGCTGCGGCCAGTGCGGCGCGAGGTAGCCGGACTCCGCGAACGCCACCCGACGCTCCTCGTCGGCCAGCGCGGCGACGGCCTCGAGCTCGGCGCGCACGCCGGCCCGCTGCGACTCGAGGTCGCCGAGTTCGATGGTCAGGTGCCTGCGGTCGCCGGCCAGGGTCAGTTCCGCGACGCGGGCCCGCCAGGCCGCCCCGCCGCCCAGCAGCGCCCGCAGCGAGAGCACCCGACGCAGGTAGAAGTGCGCGTCGTGCTCCCAGGTGAAGCCGATGCCGCCGAGCACCTGGATGCAGTCCTTGGCCGTGTCGACCGCGGCGTCGAGCGCGACCGCGGCCGCGACCGCGGCGGCGATCGGCAGCTCGTCGTCGGTCTCCGCCGCGACAGCGGCGTCCCAGGCGACGGCCCGGGCCTGCTCGACGCGGCAGAGCATCTCCGCGCACAGGTGCTTGACCGCCTGGAACGAGCCGATCGGCTTGCCGAACTGCTCGCGGATCTTCGCGTACTCGACCGCGGTCCGCAGGCACCAGCCGGCGATCCCGGCGGCCTCGGCCGCGGCCAGGGTGGCGGCCAGGTCACGCACCAGGCCCGGCCGGACCCCGGTGAGCACCCGATCCGACGGCACGCTCACGCCGTCGAGCCGGACGGTGGCGAGCGGGACGCTCAGGTCCACGTTCTCGACCGCCTCGACGGTCAGGCCGTCGCTGTCGGCGTCGAGCAGGCACCACACGGTCTCGCTGCCGCGGGCGGCGGGCAGCAGCACCGAAACGCCGGGCGCGCCGCCGAGCGCGAAGCCCGCGTCGCCGCGCAGCACCAGGTTGCCGTCGGCGTCCGGCTCGGCCGTCACCGCGCCGTCGAGCACCACGCCCACCGGTCGCTGACCCTCCGCCAGCTCCGGGCCCCAGGTCTTGGCGGCGGTCTCGCCGCTGCGCCCGACCACCAGTGCGGCCAGCGCCGTGGACAGCACCGGCCCGGCGGCCAGCTCGGCGGCGGCCTGCTCGAGCATCACCGCGAGGTCGACGATCTCGCCGTCCGCGCCGCCCACCTCCTCCGCCTGCGCGACCATGAACACCCCGAGTTCGGCGAGCGCCGACCAGTGCGTCCGCCAGGAATCCGCTTCGTCCGATCGCAGAGTCTCGATAGGATTGACCGAGCGGGCCCAGGACTGGATCGATTCCTGGACGGCGCGCTGCTCGTCGGTCGTGGCGATGGTCACAAGAAGGGCCAACCTTTCAGAACTGTCAGAGTCTGCACCTGACAAAATCGTGTAGAACGTGTTCTAATCTCTTAATCGGTCCATAGTCAAGACCAGGACCGCTGCAGTCAAGACCGGGACCGAAAAACGCCGGTTCCAGAACACACCTATGCCAAGGATTTCGTCGATGACCTCCTCATCTCGTACACGTTCGGCGGGCAAAGTCGCCGCAAACAATGCGACCGTGACGACGCTGACCGACGATGACCTCAGTTCGAACGCACAACGCGACCGTCGCAAGCGCATCCTCGACGCCACCCTCGTGCTGGCCTCGAAGGGCGGCTACGAGGCCGTACAGATGCGCGCCGTGGCCGAGCGCGCCGACGTCGCGGTGGGCACCCTCTACCGCTACTTCCCCTCGAAGGTGCACCTGCTGGTCTCCGCGCTCGCCCGCGAGTTCGAGAAGATCGACACCCGCAAGAAGGGCATGCCGCCGGGCGAGAGTCCGATCGAGCGGATGACCATGATCCTCGGCCAGATCACCCGGGCCATGCAGCGTGAGCCGCTGCTCACCGAGGCGATGACCCGCGCGTTCATGTTCGCCGACGCGTCCGCCGCCGCGGAGGTCGACCAGGTCGGCAAGCTGATGGACTCGCTCTTCGCCCGCGCCATGAGCGACACCGAACCCACCGAGGAGCAGCTCGCGATCGCCCGCGTCATCTCCGACGTGTGGCTGTCGAACCTGGTGGCCTGGCTGACCCGCCGCTCCTCGGCCACCGACGTCGCCAAGCGCCTCGCGCTCACCGTCGAACTGCTGCTCGGCGGCGGCTACCAGGATCCCGCCAAGGCCTGAGTGGCGTTCGCGTCCTGAATACCGATCGCACGCACTTTCCTAAGTAGACTTCGCACGGTGAGTGCGCAAGACCTACCTCTCGAGCTCCGACGTCGCCTGATCGCCGTCGCCAGGACGCCGCGCCTGCTGGTGGCGTCGGACTACGACGGCACCATGGCGCCGATCGTGTCCGACCCCGCCAAGGCGTTCCCCCATGCCGAGTCGGTGCGGGCGCTGCGGGCGCTCGCGAGCCTGCCCGCCACCGACTCCGCGGTGATCTCCGGGCGGGCGCTGCGGGACCTGGCGATGCTCTCGCGGCTGCCGGTCGAAGTGCAGTTGGTGGGCAGTCACGGCTCCGAGTTCGACGTCGGGTTCGTCCACGAGATCAACGACGACGCCAAGCGCCTGCTCCGGGAGATCACCCGCGAGCTGCAGGTCATCGCCTCCGCCGGGGCCGGTCTGACCGTCGAGACCAAGCCGGCCAGTGCCGCCCTGCACGTGCGCAACGCCGAACCCGCGGTGGCCGACGCCGCGCTCGCCCGGGTCCGCGGCGGCGCCGCCACCTGGGACGGCGTGCAGGTCACGGACGGCAAGGCCGTCATCGAACTCGCCGTGATCGCCACCGACAAGGGCGAGGCCCTCGACATCATCCGGCACCGGGTCGGTGCCTCGGCCACGGTGTTCTTCGGCGACGACGTCACCGACGAGAAGGCCTTCCGCCGGCTGGCGGGACCCGACCTCGGGGTGAAGGTGGGCACCGGCGAGTCGCTCGCCGAGTTCCGGGTCGGGACCACCGAGGACGTCGGCACCGCGCTGGCGTTCCTGTTCGAGGAGCGGCGCGCCTGGCTGCACGGGGACAGCGCCGCCCCGATCGAACGACTCACGATGCTGGCCAGCCCGCGCTCGGTGGCCCTGGTCACCCCCGACGCGTCGCTGAGCTGGCTGTGCCACCCGGAACCGGACTCCGCCGCCATGTTCGCCCACCTGCTCGGCGGCGCCCAGGCCGGTCACTTCACCGTGGCGCCGCAACGCGCCGCGCTGCCGCTGAGCCAGCGCTACGTCGACGGCACCATGACCGTGCAGACCCGGTGGGCGAGCCTGCAGGTCACCGACTACCTGCCGCACGACGTGCCGTCCGACCGGACCGACCTGACCCGGGTGATCACCGGCCAGGCCAGGGCCGTCGTCACCTTCGCCCCGCGTCCCGAGTTCGGGCAGGTACAGGTCCAGCTCGAGCGGGAGGAGAACGGCCTGCGGGTCTACGGCACCAACGATCCGGTGGTGCTGCGGTCGCCCGGCGTCGACTGGGAGATCACCAGCGACGGGGTGCAGCAGACCGCGACCGCGGTCGTCGACCCGTCGTCCGGCCCGATCGTGCTCGAACTGCGCTGCGGCACCTCGGATCTCGACCCGTCGGCGACGCCGGAGCCCGAGCGTCGGGCGGCCGCCGAGTCGTACTGGCGGGACTGGGCGCAGGGTCTGGCGCTGCCGCCGCTCAAGCCCGACCTGATGAAGCGCTCGGCACTGACCCTGCGCGGGCTGGTGCACGCCGAGTCCGGGTCCATCCTCGCGGCGGCGACCACGTCGCTGCCGGAGGAAATCGGCGGCGTCCGCAACTGGGACTACCGCTACTGCTGGCTGCGCGACGCCTCACTGACCGCGTCCGCGCTGGTCTCCCTGGGCTCGCTCGCCGAGGCCGAGAACTTCCTCGCCTGGGTGCACCGGGTGCTCGAGACGGTGCCCGGCCCGGAGCGGCTGCACCCGCTGTACACGATCTACGGCTCCAGCCTGCCGCCCGAGGCGGTCCTCGACACGCTGCCCGGGTACGCCGGGTCCCGTCCGGTGCGGGTCGGCAACGCCGCGAACTCGCAGGTGCAGCTGGACGTGTTCGGGCCGATCGTGGACCTGATCTCGCATCTCGCGCACGCCCGCGAGCGGCAGGGCATCTCCAGCACCCTGACCGACGCCGACTGGGACCTGGTGTGCGCCATGGTTTTCGCCGTCGAGCGCCGGTGGTCCGAGCCCGACAACGGCATCTGGGAGATCCGCGGCAACCCGCGGCACCACGTGTACTCGAAGGTCATGTGCTGGGTCACCGTCGACCGCGCGCTGACCCTGGCGCGGCAGTTCGGGCGGGACGCCGAACCCGGCTGGGAGACCCTGCGCGCCGAGATCGCCGACGAGGTCAAGGACCGGGGCTGGAGCGACCGCGCCAACTCCTACACCGCGGCCTACGACGGCACCGACCTCGACGCGGCCACGCTGCACATCGGCCTGGCCGGCCTGATCGACCCGTCCGACCCCCGGTTCGCCGCCACCGTCACCGCGACCGAGGCCGAGCTGCGGAGCGGTTCGACCGTGTACCGGTACCACCACGACGACGGCCTGCCCGGCGGCGAGGGCGGATTCCACCTGTGTGCGGCCTGGCTGATCGAGGCCTACCTGCTGACCGACCAGCTCGCCGACGCGGAGGCCCTGTTCGCGCAGCTGGTGGCGGCGGCCGGACCGACCGGGCTGCTCAGCGAGGAGTACGACCCCGTCGCGGAGCGCTCGCTGGGCAACCATCCGCAGGCCTACAGTCACCTCGGCCTGCTGCGGTGCGCGCAACTGCTCAGCGAGGCCCGGGCCCAGTCCGTCGGTTAGGCCGCCCGGCCCGGGTCGGAGGTGCTACGACCCGGGCGGTGCCGCGGTGTGACCGCGCAACAGCTCGGTGTCGAGCATCTCGACCGTCGCGACCCCGGAGTGCGACGCGGTGAGCAGCAGCGCCCCGGCCCGGCGGCCCTTCTCCTCGGCGGGCTGGCGGACGGTGGTGAGCCCCTCGCGGAGGGCGTCCTCGATGCCGTCGAACCCGGTGATCGACAGCTGCCCGGGCACGTCGATGCCCCGGCCGCGGGCGTAGTCCAGGGCCCCGAGCGCGAGCACGTCGGTGGTGCACAGCAGCGCGGTGATCCGCGGGTTCAGGGTCAGCGCCTGCTCGGCGGCGGAGTGACCGGCCGGCCCGGAGTGCTCGGCCCGCTCGATCACCGTCAGCGAGTGCGGGTCCAGCCCGGCGGCGGTCAGCGCGTCACGGATCCCGGCGATGCGTTCGCGCTGCACGTGGAAGTTCGGCGAGTTCAACCGTTCGCCCTCGACGAGCCCGTTCCGGATGTCGCGACCCAGACGCATGCACAGGACGCCGAAGCTCGTGTGCCCCAGCGAGATCAGGTACTCGGCCACCTTGCGCATGGCGCCGCGGTCGTCGATGCCGACCAGCGAGGCACCTGCGATCTCGCGAGGCTGGTCGCACACCACCATCGGCATCCGGCGCCCGCGTACCGCCGCGAGGTACGGGTCGTCGTCGGCGACGGAGTACACCACGAAGCCGTCCACCCCGGCCTGCTGCACCACGGCGGCCGCGTCCACGTCCTCGCGCCCGGGCCCCGCCGGCACCAGCAACAGGCCGTGGCCGGCCTCCTCGCAGGACTCCGCGAGCCCCGCCAGGAAGCTCATCGCGGCCGGGTCCCGGAACGAGTAGCTCAGCGCCTCGGTGAGCAGCAGGCCCACCGCGCCGGCCTTGCGGGTGCGCAGCGAACGGGCCACCGGGTCGGGCCCCGGATAGCCGCGGCGCCTGGCCGCGTCGAACACCCGCTCGCGCAGCTCGGCGGAGAGCTGGTCGGGACGGTTGTAGGCGTTGGAGACGGTGGTGCGGGAGATCTTCAACTCGGCCGCGAGCGACGCCAGGGTGGCCTGACGATGCGGATGACGGGACCGGGGCATAGCTCGGACGGTACTGAACGCGGCGGTGACGGGAACCACGACCCCGCTAATAGACAACGGAAACGGTTTCCATTAATATTTGGAGAATGCCTCAGCCAGCCCCGACCCGCTCTCACCGACGCACTCTCGGCACCGCCGTCGGGCTCGCAGTGGCCGCCGCGCTGACCCTCGGCGCCTGCTCCACCGCCGCCGGCGTGAACTCCGCCGACCCCGTCGAGCCCGGCCAGCGGGTGAGCATCGTCGCGTCCACCAACGTGTGGGGCTCGGTCGCCGCCGCCGTCGCCGGGGACCGGGCGGACGTCGTCTCGATCGTCTCGGACCCAGCCGCGGACCCGCACTCCTACGAGGCCAGCCCGCGCGACGCCGCCCGGCTCACCGATGCGCACCTGGTGGTCTACAACGGCGGCGGGTACGACGGCTTCCTCGACGACATCCTCGCCAGCATGCCCGACAAGTCGACGGTCGACGCGTTCTCGCTGCACGGCTCGGCGACCGACCTGCACGGTGAGCACTCCCCCGCCGCCGAAGCCGCACCGGCCGCCGAGACCGCACCGGCTGCCGAGGAACACCCGGAGGCCGACGGGCACGACCACGACCACGACCACGGCGGGGTGAACGAGCACGTCTGGTACGACATCGCCACCGTCGACGCCGTCGCGCAGCGGATCGCCACCGAGCTCGCCACGCTGGACCCGACGAACGCCGCAGCCTACGCCGCCAACGCCGACGACTTCCACGACGAGCTGCACCGGATCACCGCCGTGACCGACTCGATCGCGAAGGCGCACCCGCAGGCCCCGGTCGCGCAGACCGAGCCGATCGCGCACTACCTGTTGGCCGCGGCGGACCTGCACGACCAGACCCCCGAGGACTTCACCCGGGCCATCGAGGAGGGCAACGACCCGCCGCCCGCGGCGATCGCTGCCACCCGGGAACTGTTGGCAGACAAGAAGGTAGACGCGTTGATCTACAACAGCCAGACCCAGGACCGGGTGACCCAGAGCGTCCGCACGGCCGCCGAGTCCGCGGGCATCCCGGTTGTCGAGGTGAGCGAGACGCTGCCCGAGGGCGTCACCTACGTGCAGTGGCAGGCCGAGACCGCCGCCGCCCTGGCCGCCGCGCTCGACGGCAGCACCCGGTGAGCGACGCCACGCCGGATCCCGTCGTCGACCCCGCGGTGGAACCGGCAGTTCAACCCCCGGTGGAACCGGCAGTTCAGCCCCCGGTGGAACCGGCAGTTCAGCTCAGCGGCGCCGAGCTCGCGTACGGCTCGCGCACCCTGTGGTCCGGCCTGGACCTGCAGGTGCGGCCCGGCGAGTTCGTGGCCGTGCTCGGGCCCAACGGCTCGGGCAAGACGTCTCTGCTCAAGGTCCTGCTCGGCCAGGTACCGCTGTCCGGCGGCAGCGTCCGGATCGCAGGCACGCCCGCGCGCGCCGGGAACTCCCACGTCGGGTACATCCCGCAGCAGAAGACCATGGACGAGGGCCTGCCGCTGCGCGGCCGCGACCTGGTCGGCCTCGGCGTGGACGGACACCGCTGGGGCACCGGCTTCCGCGGCCGTCGGGCCCGCCGCGCCATCGTCGACGCCGCCATCACGCAGGTGGGTGCGCAGGCCTACGCCGACGCCCCGGTCGGCTCGATGTCCGGCGGTGAGCAGCAGCGGCTGCGGGTGGCGCAGGCCCTCGTCGGCGACCCGAAGGTGCTGCTGTGCGACGAGCCGCTGCTGAGCCTGGACCTGGCCAACCAGCACCGGGTCTCCGACCTGATCAACCAGCGCCGGCTCGACCACCAGACCGCGGTGCTGTTCGTGACCCACGAGATCAACCCGATCCTGCCGCTCGTCGACCGGGTCCTCTACCTCGTCGACGGCCGGTTCCGGATCGGCACGGCCGCAGAGGTGATGACCTCGGAGGTGCTCTCCGAGCTGTACCAGACCGATGTCGAGGTGCTGCACGTGCGCGGGCGACTGGTCGTCGTCGGCACCGGCGACGCCATCGACGCCCTCGGCAGCGCGGGCGGCGAAGGCATCCACCACGAGGACCACGAATGAACGAGAAGCTCTCCGAGGCGCTGTCGCTGATGTTCGACTGGCAGGCCACCGTCGACCTGCTGCACTACGACTTCGTCCTGCAGGCCCTGCTCGCCGCCGCCATCCTCGGGCTGCTCGCGGGCGCGATCGGACCGCTGATCATCAGCAGGCAGATGTCGTTCGCCGTGCACGGCACCAGCGAACTGTCGCTGACCGGCGCCTCCGCCGCACTGCTCGCCGGACTGAGTGTCGGCGTCGGCGCCATCCTCGGCTCGGTGGTCGCGGCGGTGCTGTTCGGGTTGCTGGGTTCGAAGGCCCGCGAACGCGATTCGGTGATCGGCGTGATCATGTCGTTCGGGCTCGGCCTGTCCGTGCTGTTCATGTGGCTCTACCCCGGCCGCACCGGCACCAGTTTCTCGCTGCTGGTCGGCCAGATCGTCGGCGTCGGCAACAGCGGGCTGCAACTGCTGCTGGTGTGCGCGGTCCTGGTGCTCGCGGTGCTGCTGGTGGTGTACCGGCCGCTGCTGTTCGCCAGCACCGACCCGGAGGTCGCCCGGGCCCGCGGCGTGCCGATCCGGGCCCTGTCGATCGTGTTCGCCGTGCTGGTCGGCGTTGCCGCCGCGTTGGGCGTGCAGATCGTCGGGGCCCTGCTGGTGCTCTCGCTGCTGATCACCCCCGCGGCCGCGGCCGCCCGGATCACCTCGAACCCGCTGCGCACCACGCTGTTGTCCATCCTGTTCGCCGAGACCGCGGCGGTCGGCGGCATCCTCCTGTCGCTGGCGCCCGGCGTTCCGGTGTCCACCTTCGTCACCGGCATCTCGTTCGTGATCTACCTGATCTGTCGGGTGGTGGGTTCGCGACGCGGCCACAACAGCGGTCGGATCGTGGCCCCGGCCGCCGCCTGACCCGTCTCGCACACCCCTGCTGCTCGGCCATACATGCGCGTTGCCCGCGCACCGGGGGTGTGCGGGCGACACGGAGCGTGTGCCGGCGCGGGGACCGTCGACGTCATCGGCGCCTAGGATTCGGCCATGGCGTCAATCGACTTGAACAGCGATCTCGGCGAGAGCTTCGGGGCCTGGCGGCTCGGTGACGACGACGCCATGCTCGACCTGGTCAGCAGCGCGAACATCGCGTGCGGCTTCCATGCCGGCGACCCGACCACCCTGCTGCGCACCTGCCGCGCGGCGGGCGAGCGGACGGTCCGGATCGGCGCGCAGGTCGGCTACCGGGACCTGGCCGGCTTCGGGCGGCGTTTCCTCGACGTCGCCCCCGCCGACCTCACCGCCGACGTGATCTACCAGATCGGCGCTCTGGACGGCCTGGCCCAGACCGTCGACTCCGCGGTCGCCTACCTCAAGCCGCACGGGGCCCTGTACAACGCGATCGTGCACCACCGTGAGCAGGCCCGCGCCGTGGTCGCCGCCGTGCTCGCCTACGACCCCACCCTGCCGGTGCTCGGGCTGCCAGGCTCGGTGTTCCTCGTCGAGGCGGAGGCCGCCGGACTGCGCACGGTGGCCGAGGCGTTCGCGGACCGCGCCTACACCGCTACCGGGGAACTGGTGCCGCGCACCGAACCCGGTGCGGTGCTCACCGATCCCGCGCACGTCGCCGACCGGGTACTCCGGATGGTCGACCGCGGCGAGATCGTGGCCGCCGACGGCACGGTACTGCCGGTCGCTGCCGAATCCGTCTGCGTGCACGGCGACTCCCCGTCCGCGGTGGCCATGGCCGACGCCGTCCGGACCCGGCTGGTCGCGTCGGGCATCGGCGTGGAACCGTTCGTCTGATGCGCCTGCTCGACGCCGGCGACAGCGCGGTGCTGGCAGAGTTCGACGACCTGGACTCGGTGCTCGCCCACTACCGGGCGCTCGACGCCGACCGCGTCGAAGGCATCGTCGACGTCGTCCCGGCGGCCCGTACCGTCCTGGTGCGATTCGACAGTGCACGGACCGACCGGGCCCGAATCACCCGCTGGCTGACCGAGACCCGGCCGGTCACCGGCGCCGAGTCCACCGCGACCGAGGTCGAGGTGGTCCGGATCGAGGTCCGCTACGACGGCCCCGACCTGTCGGAGGTCGGGGAGCTGACCGGGCTCGGGGCGGACGGCGTCGTCGCCGCGCACACCGGCCGCGACTGGACGGTGGCCTTCGCCGGATTCGCCCCGGGGTTCGGCTACCTGGTCGGCGGCGACCCGCGGCTGCAGGTGCCGCGACGGACGGTGCCGCGCACCGAGGTACCGGTCGGCGCGGTCGGCCTGGCAGGCGAGTTCTCGGGCGTCTACCCGCGCGCCTCGCCCGGGGGCTGGCAGCTGATCGGCAGCACAGCCGCACCGATGTGGGACGTCGACCGCGATCCGCCGGCGCTGCTGCGGCCGGGCGCGACGGTTCGCTTCGTCGCCCTCTGACCCCGCCGAGTGTGCAGTTCTCGTCGCTTCACCTGGGGTCGATGCCCCGGCAACTGCACGCTCGACGGCTACCGGACCGGCACCGCCCGCCAGGCCAGCGGCGCCGCGCACGCGGCCAGCACCGCGACGGTCCCGAACAACAGCTGCGCCGACCCGACCGTCGAACCGCCGAGGTTGACCAGCACCCCGGCCAGCGCGGACCCGAACGCGTTGGACACCAGCTGCACGGTGTTGATGGCCGCGGCCGCCCGGCCGCCCTCCACCGGGTCGTCGGTGCTGCCCATCACCAGCGCGGACAGGTGCGGCCAGGCCATTCCGATGCCGGCGCCCGCCACCACCAGCGCCAGGGCCCAGACCGCGATCACCGACCCGGACGCGGCGTCCCGCTGCGTCGACGCCGCGGTCAGGAAGCCGAGCGCGACCATCGCCGGACCCGCCACCAGGACCGCCCGCACCGCCCGCGGCCGCGCCGCGCCCGCGCTGGAGATCTCGCCGATGGTCCAGCCGACCGCCAGCGCGGAACCGAGGAAGCCGGCGGCGATGGGCGTCAGACCGCCGAGCCGCTGACCGAAGAGCGGCACGAAGGTCTCCGCGGTGGAGGCGATCGCAAGCAGCACGATGGTCAGGTAGCACCACTTGAGCGTGTTGCCTGCGACGAAGGTGACGGCCGGCAGCACCCGCACCGCCGCGCGCCGCTCGAGCACCACGAACACCACCAGCAGGCCTAGACCGGCCAGCACCCCGGCGCCCGCCACCCCGACGCGGGTGGCCAGGCTCGCCACGCTCACCACCAGTGCGGCGGAGGCGAGCAGCAGCATCGACCGGACCGGGATCGCCTCCACCGCCGCCTCGGCGACCCGCTCGCCGGGGATGTACCGGGGCACCAGCGCGGCCAGCGCCAGGGCGAGCACCGCGAGGGTGACGAAGGCCAGCCGCCACACCCCGAACTGCGCGAACACCCCGCCCACCGCCGGGCCCACGAAGGTGCCGATCCCCCACATCGCGGAGACCAGTGCGGACGCCCGCGACCACAGCCGGGCCGGCAGCACCGAACGGATCAGCGCGTACGCGAGTCCGCTGAGCAGCCCGCCGCCGAAGCCCTGCAGTGCCCGGCCGAGCAGCAGCACCAGCATGTCCGGGGCCGCCGCGCACACCAGCGTGCCTGCGGTGAACAGCCCGATCGCGCTCAGGTAGGCCCAGCGTGGCCCCACCCCGGCCAGCAACCGGCTGACCAGGACCGCCGAGACCACCGAGGCCACCAGGAAGATCGTCGCCGCCCAGGCGAAGTAGCGTTCGCCACCGATGTCGTCGACGGCCGAGGGCAGCAGGCTCGCGGTGAGGTAGATGTTGACGGCGTAGAGCGCGACGCCGCCGGCGAGCACCACCATGGCGCCGAGGTACTCGGGGCCGAGAAGTTGCCGCCAGCCGCGCTCGGCGGAATCGGACCCGTGGTCGGTCGAATGCATTCCGCCACGCTAGAACCTCGAGGTCGGTCGGGGTCAATTCGCGAGGTCGCGGGGCAGGCGTTCAGCCGCCGAGGGCGAAGGCCACCAGGAACCCGAGCGCGGTGGACAGCCCCACCCACCAGCCGCCCTCCCGGTAGGCCTCCGGCATCAGCGAGTCCGCCAGCACGGCGATCGTCGCGCCGCCCGCGAACGCCTGGATCACCGCGATGTGCCGGTCGCTGATCGAGTCGGCCGCCGCGTTCGCGGCGACCACCACCAGTACCAGCACCACGGCCGTCACCGCCCACAGCAGCAGCGTCCGGCGCGGGTCGAACCGATGCTGGGCCCGCATCGACGCGGCCCCGGCCACCGCCTCGGGGACGTTGCCGACCGCCACCGCCACCAGCAGCACCAGGCCACCTCCCCCGCCGAGCGAGACGCCGAGCGCGGTGTTCTCCGGGATGCCGTCGAGCAGGGTGCCGAGCATCAGCGCCCACCCCAGGGCCGCCGCTCCGAGCTTGTTCTCGATGAGGTGATCCGACACCACGTAGACGAAGGCGCCTGCGATCAACGCGGTCCCGGCGACCGCCACCCCCTCGGCGTCGAACGCCGGCTGGAACAACTCGGTGGACACCGCGGCCACCATGGTGCCCGCGCCGAACGCCATCAGCGCGGCGAGCAGCGGCCGCGGCAGGTCGTACCGCAGGCCGATCAGCGCACCGAGGAACAGCGGCACGGCCGTGCCCAGCCCGTACAACGCGGCGGTCAGCATCCGCCGATCGTAGTGCGGCGCCGATCACCGGTGAGGGACACTCGATGGTGTGGCGTGGCTGGAGGTGCTTCGTACCGGGGTGTTGGTCACGGTCCAGGACCGTGGCCGCCCCGGATTCGGCGCGCTCGGAGTCGGGGCGTCCGGCGCCGCCGACCTGGACTCGCACGAGTGCGCAAACCGACTGGTGGGCAACGACGCTCGGGCGGCGACCCTGGAGATGACGTTCGGCGGGCTGCGGGTGCGCGCGATCGGGTCGGTGACGGTCGCGGTCGCCGGGGCCCGGGTGGACCTGAGTGTCGGCGGTACGCCGCGGGGCGACTTCGCCGCGGTGCACCTGGCCGACGGCGACGTGCTGACGGTCGGCCGCGCCGTCGGCGGGCTGCGCAGCTACCTCGCGGTGCGGGGCGGGATCGCGGTGGCGCCGACCCTCGGCAGCCGGGCCAGCGACACCCTCGCCGGCCTCGGTCCGCCGCGGGTCCAGGTCGGCGACCGGCTGCCGGTCGGCGACGCGACCGGGGACTGGCCGGCGCAGGACTTCGTCCCGCCGCCGCCCGCCCGGTCCGGACCGACACGGCTGCGGCTGCGCCTCGGACCGAGATCGGACTGGTTCACCGCCTCCGCGCTCGACGCGCTGTTCGGGCAGGAGTGGGCGGTCTCGCCCGACAGCAACCGGGTGGGGGTGCGACTGCACGGCCCGGTGCCGCTGGCGCGGGCACAAGGCGCCGAGCTGCCGAGCGAGGGGATGGTGCGTGGGGCACTACAGGTGCCGACCGGCGGCCAGCCGGTGCTGTTCCTGGCGGACCACCCGGTGACCGGGGGCTACCCGGTCATCGCGGTGGTGGCGGACGCCGATCTCGGCGCGGCCGGGCAGCTGGTGCCCGGCGGCGCGGTGCGCTTCGTCCGGTGACGCGGCCGGACCTGATCCCGTAGACCCGGGCCGCAAACCAGTGCGCCGCTGTGGTCGTCGAGACCACAGCGGCGCACGGAGCGTCGAACGTCAGCGGCGGCGCTGGCGCGCGATGTCGGCGAGCACCACACCCGCGGCGACGGACGCGTTGAGAGACTCCACCGGGCCCGCCATCGGAATGCTGAGGATCGAGTCGCAGTTCTCCCGGACCAGGCGCGAGAGGCCCTTGCCCTCGGATCCGACCACGATCACGACCGGGCCGGTGCCGTCGTACTGGTCGAGGGTGGTGTCGCCGCCCGCGTCGAGCCCGACGATCTGGACGCCCTTGGCCGCCCAGTCCTTCAGGGTCCGGGTGAGGTTGGTGGCCTGCGCGATCGGCAGCCGCGCCGCGGCACCGGCGCTGGTGCGCCACGCGACGGCGGTGACGCTGGCGCTGCGGCGCTGCGGAATCACCACGCCGTGCCCACCGAAGGCCGCCACCGACCGCACCACGGCGCCCAGGTTGCGCGGGTCGGTGATGTTGTCCAGCGCGACCAGCAGCGCGGGCTCCTGCTGCTTGCGGGCCTCCGCGATCAGGTCGTCGGGATGGGCGTAGCGGTACGGCGGCACCTGCAGGGCGACGCCCTGGTGCAGACCGTTGGCGCTCATCCGGTCCAGGTCGGACCGCGGGACCTCGAGGATCGAGATGTTGGCCTCGGCCGCGAGCTGCACCGCCTCCTTGAGGCGGTCGTCGCTCTCGGTGCCGACGGCAACGTAGAGCGCGGTCGCCGGGACGCCTGCGCGCAGGCACTCGACGACGGGATTGCGGCCCAGCACGTTCTCGGGACCGGCGTCTCCCTTGCGCGGGGAACCGCCGCGGCCACGGGGCGCGCTGCCACCGGTGCGGCCGGCGTCCGCGGCCTTGGCCGCGGCCCGGGCCCGCTTGGCGGCGGGGTGCTTGGTGCGCTCGATCGCGGGCGGGGTAGCCCCACGGCCCGCGAGGCCGCGGCGGCCGCCACCGCCTGAGCCGACTACCTGGCCCTTCTTGGTGCCCGACTTGCGGACTGCACCGCGCCTGCTCGAATTGCCAGCCATCACTGCCCTGCTTCGTTGTGGTTCGTCTGAACGGCCCACTCGGGCCCGTTCGGTGTATCGGTGACCTCGATGCCCGCCGAGGCGAGCCGGTCCCGAATCTTGTCGGCCGTCGCCCAGTCCTTGTCGGCCTTGGCCTGCTGCCGTGCTTCCAGGTTCGCACGAACCAGCACGTCGAGCGCGTCGTGCAGCGCGGAGCCGTCGCCCGCGCCCGAGACCCAGTGCGGATCGAGTGGGTCCACCCCGAGGATGCCCATCATGGCGCGCACCTGCCCGGCGATCGCGACCGCCGACTCCAGGTCGCCCGCGGCCAGCGCCCGGTTGCCCTCGCGCTGACGGCCGTGGATCTCGGCGAGCGCCTTGGGCACCCCGAGGTCGTCGTCGAGTGCGGCCGCGAACTCCGCGGTCCACTTTCCGACCGGGACCTCCCCCGCACGTTCCTGCGTCTTGAGCACGAACGCCTCGATACCCCGGTAGGTCTCCGCCGCCACGTCGAGCGCATGGTCCGAGTACTCGAGCATGGAGCGGTAGTGGGCGCCGCCCAGGTAGAACCGAAGCTCCTGGGGCCGGACCCGCTTGAGGACGTTGGGCACCGACAGCACGTTGCCGAGGGACTTCGACATCTTCTCGCCGCCCATGGTCACCCAGCCGTTGTGCAACCAGTACTGCGCGAAGCCGTCGCCCGCGGCGCGGCTCTGTGCGAGCTCGTTCTCGTGGTGCGGGAACACCAGATCCAGTCCGCCGCAATGGATGTCGAACGCCGCCCCGAGGTAGGCCTCGGCCATCGCCGAGCACTCCAGGTGCCAGCCGGGCCTGCCGCGGCCCCACGGCGTCGGCCAGGACGGCTCACCCGGCTTCTCCGCCTTCCACAGCGTGAAGTCCCGCGGGTCGCGCTTGCCCTCCGCGGCGCTCTCGCCCTGGTGCACGTCGTCGAGCTTGTGCCCGGACAGCGCGCCGTAGCCGGGGTAGCTCCGGACGTCGAAGTAGACGTCGCCGGCGGCGGCGTAGGCGTGTCCGGCGTCGATCAGCCGCGCCATCAGCTCGACCATCTGCGTGACGTGGCCGGTCGCGCGGGGCTCCGCGGACGGGGCCAGCACCCCGAGCTGGTCGTAGGCCCAGCTGAAGGAGCGCTCGTAGGTCGCCGCCCACTCCCACCAGGGTCGGCCGGCCTCTGCGGCCTTGTTCAGGATCTTGTCGTCGATGTCCGTGACGTTCCGGACGAAGGCGACGTCGTAGTCGTGCGCGAGCAACCAGCGCCGCAGTACGTCGAACGCGACACCGCTGCGGACGTGACCGATGTGCGGCTCACCCTGCACGGTCGCGCCACACAGGTATACCGACGCGTGTCCGGGGGCCAGCGGTACGAACTCACGCAAGGCCCGCGCTTCGGTGTCGAATAGGCGCAGAGTCACGACGTGCGATCTTACCGGTCCGGAGCAGCGTCTTGTACCAGTGCGGTCGCGATGGCCGCGATGCCCTCCCCGCGCCCGGTCAGCCCGAGTCCGTCGGTGGTGGTCGCCGAGACCGAGACCGGCGCTCCCAGCACACCGGAGAGCACGGCCTGCGCCTCCGCCCGGCGCGGGCCGATCTTGGGCCGGTTCCCGATCACCTGCACGGCGGCGTTGCCGACGACGAGGCCCTGCGCCTCGAGCAGCTGGCGCACCTCGCCGAGCAGCAGCACGCCGCTGGCGCCGTCCCACTCCGGCCGCCCGGTGCCGAACACCGAACCCAGGTCGCCGAGGCCGGAAGCCGACAGCAGCGCGTCGCACAGCGCATGCGCGGCGACGTCGCCGTCGGAGTGTCCGGCGCACCCGTCCTCGTCCTCGAAGAGCAGGCCCGCCACCCAGCAGGGTCGGCCACGCTCGATCGGGTGGACATCGGTACCAATTCCTACTCGCACGCGTCGCGCTCCTAGTCGGTCGAGGTTGCCAGGTCGGTCGAAGTTGCCAGGTCGGTCGAGGCCCTGGGGTCGGCCGCGGGCGCCGAGGTCCACGGGCCCTCGTCGCACAACGCCCGGGCCAGGGCCAGGTCGATCGCAGTGGTGATCTTGAAGGCCAGCGGGTCGCCGGGAATGGTCCGGACCCGGCCGCCGAGTCGCTCGACCAGGCCTGCGTCGTCGGTGGCCACGGACTCGGCCGCGGCGTAGGCCCGGCGCAGCACCGAGGCGGAGAAGCCCTGCGGGGTCTGCACGGCCCGCAGCTCGGCCCGTTCCGGGGTGCCGGTGACCACGCCGTGCGCGTCCACCGTCTTGATCGTGTCCGCGACCGGGAGCACCGGAACCACCGCATCGGTGCCGGCCCGGAGCTCGGCCACCACCCGGGCGACCAGGTCGGGCGGTGTGAGCGCGCGAGCGGCGTCGTGCACCAACAGCAGGTCCGCGTCGGGCGCGGCGGCCAGTCCGGCCCGCACCGAGTCGGTCCGCTCCGCGCCGCCCGCGACCACGTCGACGCCGTCGGGCAGTTCGGTGCGCACCTCGGCGACCCGGTCGGCTGGGACGATCACCACCACCCGGTCCACGACGCCGGACGCCAACAGCCCGTCCACCGACAGCCGGAGCAGGGTCTCGCCGCGCAGCGTCACGAACGCCTTGGGGATTCCGGCGCCCAGCCGGACCCCCTGACCGGCGGCCGGTACCAACGCAACGACCCGGCCGACGTGATCCACGTCGGCCGGGTCAGTCACAGTGCGCACAGTCCTACGAGGCAGCTGCGAGAACCTCGTCGAGAATGATGTCGGCCTTGGCCTCGTCAGTCCCCTCGGCGAGCGCGAGCTCACCGACCAGGATCTGCCGGGCCTTGGCGAGCATCCGCTTCTCACCCGCGGAGAGTCCGCGATCCTGCTCCCGACGCCACAGGTCGCGCACTACCTCCGCGACCTTGTTCACGTCACCGGAGGCAAGCTTCTCCAGGTTGGCCTTGTAGCGGCGCGACCAGTTGGTCGGCTCCTCGGTGTGCGGCGCCCGGAGCACCTGGAACACCTTGTCCAGGCCCTCCTGGCCCACGACGTCACGAACGCCTACGTACTCGGCGTTGTCTGCGGGAACCCGAACAGTGAGGTCGCCCTGGGCGACCTTCAGAACGAGATACTCCTTCTCGACACCCTTGATGGTGCGGGTTTCGATCGCCTCGATCAGCGCCGCTCCGTGGTGGGGGTATACGACGGTTTCTCCGACCTTAAAAATCATCTGTCCCGTGCCCCTTTCGATCTGCCCAGTTTATCACGGGTTCTCGCCATCCTGATTCCAACTGCGCTGGTCAGGGGCACAGTACGTGATCCGGAGGGCTTGACAGGGGGGCTCGGACGTGCACGGGGAGGCCTTAAACAGACCGTGCGGCCTCGGGATTCGGCTCACCGCGACGCGCCGGAACCGTCCGATTGGGCACCCCGCGACACGGTGTGGGAGCTTCACTACTACGCTACCTAGTGGAGCTACGACCCGACGCCGTGGAGGACAACCCGTGACAGCCCTGAATGCGCCGACTCGACGAGTCGCGACCGCAGTTGCCCTGGCCGCAGCCGCGGCAATCTCGCTGTCCGCCTGCAGCGCGGGCCAGATTTCGCAGACCGCGACCCAGGTCGCCGCTGTGAATGGAAACTACGCGAACCAGGGCGACGTCGCCCTGCGCAACGTGCACATCCTGTACCCGAACAGCGACGAGTTCAGCCTCGAGCCGGGCGGCACCGTTGCACTGGCGTTCACCGCGGTGAACGAGAACCTCTCCGAGCCTGAGCGACTCGGCCGGATCAGCACCGACTTCGCCAAGTCCGTCACCATCGCGGGCGAGGCCGGCGGCCGGGTCATCGACCCGGGCACCTCCCTCGGTGCCGGCGTGCGCGCGGCCACCGTCCTCGACGATCCCGAGGACCCCACGCAGCTGGTCCTGGTGACGCTCGACGACATCAGCGAGGGCGTGCGGCCCGGACTGACCATCCCCGTCACCTTCACCTTCGCGCGGGCCGGCGACATCACCGTCCAGGTCCCGGTCGACGCCGGGCCGCTCACCGAGCGCCACGAGTCGGACATGTCCGGCAACGCCGATGCCGAGCACCTGGACAGCGGCGGCGGACACTGACCGTTCGCACGGTTCACCTCCCGATCTGAGAGAACGGCCCCCGACGGCGACGTCGGGGGCCGTTCTCGTTCCGGCACGGCCCGAGACGGGCAGAACTCGGCCGCGCAACGAACGCGCCGACGAACGCGAAAACTCGTTCGATCCCCGGCGTGTCGCCCGCGCGTGGGCCGCGAATCGCCGGGCGGACCGGAGGCAGGCATCACCGCGTCCCCGGCCCCGGTCCGGTCGGCGGCCACGCCGGGTCGACCTGTCGGACCCGCCACCTAGGCTGCCGTGGTGGCCAAACCAAAGTCGAACTTCCGGTGCACGTCCTGCCAGCACACGATGCCCAAATGGGTCGGCCGCTGCCCGGACTGCGGCGCCTGGGGATCGGTCGAGGAGGCCCCGGCGCTCGCCGCCGCGGTGACCGGCCGACCCGGCGCCACCGCCGCTCGCGGTGGCGCCGCGCTGGTGCCCAACTCCCCCGCGATGCCCATCTCGGAGATCAGCGGCACCTCGAGCCTGGCCAAGCCGACCGGCGTCGAGGAACTGGACCGGGTGCTCGGCGGCGGCCTGGTGCCCGGATCGGTGGTGCTGCTCGCCGGCGAGCCCGGCGTCGGAAAGTCGACCCTGCTGCTCGAGGTGGTGCACCGCTGGGCCCGACGCGACCCGCAGGACCGCGCGCTGTACGTGACCGGCGAGGAGTCGGCCGGACAGGTCCGGCTGCGGGCCGACCGCACCGGCGCCGTGCACGAACGGGTCTTCCTGGCGGCGGAGTCCGACCTCGCGACGGTGTTCGGCCACGTCGAGCAGGTGCGTCCCACCCTGCTGATCGTCGACTCGGTGCAGACCATGCTGGCCGCCGACGTCGAGGGCGTCACCGGCGGCGTCACCCAGGTCCGCGCCATCACCAGCGCGCTGACCTCGTTGGCCAAGACCACCGGCATCCCGGTGCTGCTGATCGGGCACGTCACCAAGGACGGCGCGGTCGCCGGTCCCCGCTCGCTCGAGCACCTGGTGGACGTGGTGCTGCACTTCGAGGGCGACAAGCACTCCACCCTGCGGATGGTCCGCGGGGTCAAGAACCGGTTCGGCGCCGCCGACGAGGTGGGCTGCTTCGAACTCCGCGAGGACGGCATCGTGTGCGTCAGCGACCCGTCCGGGCTGTTCCTGCACCACCGCGACGACGCCGTCGCGGGCACCGCGGTCACCGTCACGATGGACGGCAAGCGGCCGCTGCTGGGCGAGGTCCAGGCCCTGGTCGCGCACACCACCATGCCGTCGCCGCGCCGCGCGGTCAGCGGCATGGACTCCGCCCGCGTCGCGATGGTGCTCGCGGTCCTCGAGCGACGGTTCGGGATCAAGGTGTCCGACAAGGAGGTGTACGCGGCCACCGTCGGCGGCATGCGGGTGACCGAACCCTCCGCGGACCTGGCCCTGGCCCTGGCCGTGGCGTCGGCCTTCCGGGACGTGGCGCTGCCGACCGGGCTGGTGGTGCTCGGCGAGGTCGGGCTGGCCGGCGAGGTGCGGCGCGTCACCGGCGTCGGCCGTCGGCTGGCCGAGGCCAAGCGGCTCGGGTTCACCCACGCGGTGGTGCCGCGCGACTCCGGCGACGCGCCGCCGGGGTTCAGGTCCGTCGAGGTCGGCAGCCTCGGCGAGGCACTGCGCGTGCTGGACGGGCTGCCGGCGGCCCCGGCCCCGCGCCCGCGGCTGCGCCCGGTGACCTGAGGGCTGCCCGGCCGCCCGGCGGTGCTAGATCGAGGAGGTGCCGAACGACGTGCCGAAGGGCGACTCGGGCACGCCGTCGACGACGTCCGCCATCGGGGTGAAGTGCTCCGCGGTGATCGTCAGGAACAGCCCGCGGGAGGTGGCCACGACCGCGTCGCCTGCGGCCGCGCCCTCCACGATGCGCGCCTCGGCGCTGGTGTAGACCTTGCGCCGGACCATGCCCTCGATCCGGGCCCGGAACTCGAGCACCGAGCCCAGCGGGACCGGGCGGGCGAAGTCGATCTCGAGGTGCCCGGTCACCACCGGACCGCCGAGGACCATGCAGGCCATCCCCTGCACCTCGTCGAACGCCACCGAGAGGATGCCGCCGTGGATGACGCCGGGGCCGCCCTGGTAGCGCGGGGCCACCGTCAGGCGCCCGCTGACCTCGAGGCCCTCACCGGCGTTGAAGGTCATCGCCATCCCGGCGGGCTGGTCGTCGCCGCACCCGAAGCACTTCGACCAGTGCTGCGGCAACGCGCCACCGGGCTCCGGGAAGAAGTCCGGGCGGACGGGGAGGGTCAGATCATCGGGCAAGGTCCAGGTACTGCTCATGGATAGGTAATCTAATCCGGGGAGTTGCGTTCGGGGTGACCGGCTCCCACGTACCGATAAACGGAACCGTGATCACGGAACCGTGCCAGTTGACGGCCCGCGCGATTTCAGCGAGGCACTAGGGGGACGGGTTGGAGAACACGACGGCCACGCTCCGCGAGACGATCTCCCGGTTGGCTCCGGGGACCGAGTTGCGCGACGGCCTGGAGCGGATTCTGCGCGGCCGTACCGGCGCGCTCATCGTGCTCGGCTACGACGAGGAGATCGAGGGGCTCTGCGACGGCGGCTTCGAACTGGACGTCGAGTTCGCGCCGACCCGGCTCCGTGAGCTGTCCAAGATGGACGGCGCCGTGGTGCTCTCCTCGGACGGCACCCGGATCGTCCGCGCGAACGTCCAACTGGTCCCCGACTACACGATCCCGACCGTCGAGTCCGGCACCCGGCACCGCGCGGCCGAGCGGACCGCCATCCAGACCGGCTGCCCCGTCGTCTCGGTGAGCCAGTCGATGAGCATCGTCAGCGTCTACGTCGGCGGCGTCCGGCACGTGCTGGAGGGTTCCGCGACCATCCTGTCCCGCGCGAACCAGGCGGTCGCCACGCTGGAGCGCTACAAGTCGCGGCTCACCGAGGTCACCAATGCGCTCTCGTTGGTCGAGATCGAGGACTTCGTCACGCTGCGCGACGCGCTGACCGTGGTGCAGCGGCTGGAGATGGTTCGCCGGGTGTCGGTGGAGATCGAACGGGACATGCTCGAACTGGGTACCGACGGTCGCCAGCTGGCACTGCAGCTCGAGGAGCTGGTCGGCGACAACGACGTGGCGCGGCAACTGGTGGTCCGCGACTACCTCGCCGGCCCCGGCCAGCCCCCGTCCGACGCGGTCGAACGCGTGCTGGCGTCGCTGGACAAGCTCACCGACGCGGACCTGCTGGACCTGACCACGCTGGCCCGAGCCTTCGGCTACCCCGGCACGATCGAGTCCCTCGACGCCCCGATGAGCCCGCGCGGATACCGGGTGCTGGCGCGGGTGCCGCGGTTGCAGTTCCACCAGGTGCACCGGCTGGTCGGCGCGTTCGGCACGTTGCAGGGCCTGCTCGCGGCCACCGCCGCCGACCTGCAGTCCGTGGAGGGCATCGGCGGGCTCTGGGCACGTCACATCCGGGAGGGTCTCTCCCGGCTCGCCGAGGCGTCCATCACCGGCCGCTACGACTAGCCGGGACGGGTCCCGGCCGACCGGTCAGCTGATGTTGAACGGCTCCGGGGTGCTGCGCAGTGCGCCGAGCTGACCGACCACCGTGTAGGCGCCGGCGCCGACCGGGTTCCGGGCCGCCTCGCAACCGGGCTCGGAGGTCGCGCCCGACCACTTGACCGCGAACGCCGCCTGCTCGCCCGGCTTGAGGGTGCGCACGTCCGGGGTGGTGTTGGGGAAGCAGTCGGCGTTGGACCACAGCCGGTGCTGCCCGTCGAGGCTGTAGACGAGCACCTGCTGCATGCCCGCGCCGAGGTCGCGCTCGCACGGCTCGTTGCCGATGTTGGTGACGACGACGCCGAAGGCGGGGTCCTGCCCGGCCTGGTAGTTCGCCTCGTCCGAGCTGGCCTTGATCGCCAGCGACTTGTCGGCGCACTGCCCGGCGGCCACCGGCGCGGCCGACCCGGTGGCCGACGTCGTTCCCGAGGCCGACCCGGACGCAGACCCGGATGCCGAGGAGGACGACGAGTCGTCGCTCGAGTCGGCGTCCTCGGATGCGGTGGCTGAGGTGCTCGACCCTGCCGACGCCGACGAGGACGCCAGGGCCGAACTCGACGCCACCGCCTCGGCGGACGGCGCCTCGTCCCCGCCGCGGAGGGCGGACACTATCCACAGCAACAGCAGCAGCGCGACCACTCCGACGCCGATCGCGAGGAGGCGTCGGCGCCAGTAGATCTCAGGGGGCAGCGGCCCGGATGGTTCCAACACAGTGACCAAGGTATTCGCCCGGGCCCCGGTGGTGTTCGAGCAGGGTCGGCGTGTCGCCCGCGCCGGCGTCGAATCCCCCGCGAAAAAAGTGCGGAGAACCTCCTCGCCGGCCCGGGCGGGCGGTCACTCCTGGTTGGATTCCTCGCCGACGTCGCCCACCACGCCGCGCAGCTTCACACCGCCGTTGGCCAGCGTGTAGGTGACGCCGACGATGGCGCAGGTGCCGTTCTCGACCCGCTCGGCGATGATCCGCGACCGCTGCATTAGCAGGCTGCCGGTCTCGAGGACGTGCCTGCCCTCCAGCTCGTCGACGGTGCTGAGCCCCTCGTTGCGGCCCATCAGGATGGACGGCGCGACCCGCTCGACGATGCTCCGGATGAAGCCGCCGGGCACCTCACCGCGATCGAGCGCGTTGATGGTGGCCGCGACCGCGCCGCAGCTGTCGTGGCCGAGGACCACGATGAGCGGCACGTTGAGGATGTCGACGGCGTACTCGATGGACCCGAGCACCGAGCTGTCGATGACGTGACCGGCGGTGCGGACCACGAACATGTCCCCGAGGCCCTGATCGAAGATGATCTCCGCGGCCACGCGGGAATCGCCGCAGCCGAAGAGCACCGCGGTCGGGTGCTGTCCGGCGACGAGCTTGGCCCGGTCGGCGACGCCCTGGCTGGGGTGCAGCGAGGTGCCTTCCACGAAGCGGTCGTTACCCTGCTTCAGTGCCTTCCAGGCGGAAATGGGGTTCGAATTCGGCATGCCGCCCATTGTGCACCCGGCCACATTTCCCAGTTGCGCCCGACCTGGCAGAACCCCCGACGAAGGACGTGAAGATCCGGTGAATTCCTCCGCACTGATCCGCTGGTTCGAGCGGGAGGCGCGCGCCCTGCCGTGGCGCCGGGAGGACGTCACGGCCTGGCAGATCCTGATGAGCGAGATCATGCTGCAGCAGACGCCGGTGGCCCGGGTGGCGCCGGTGTGGGAACAGTGGGTGCAGCGCTGGCCGGTGCCGTCGGCGATGGCGGCGTCGAGCCAGGCCGAGGTGCTGCGGGCGTGGGGCAAGCTCGGCTACCCCCGCCGGGCACTGCGGTTGCACGAATGCGCACGGGTGCTCGCCGCCGAGCACGGCGACTCGGTGCCGACGGACGTCGACGTCCTGCTCGGTCTGCCCGGCATCGGCGCGTACACCGCGCGGGCCGTGGCCTGCTTCGCGTACGGACAGCGGGTTCCCGTGGTGGACATCAATGTCCGACGCGTGATCGCACGGTCGGTGCACGGCACCGCCGAGCCGGGCAACCCGTCGACCACCCGAGACCTCGCCGACGCCGAGCAGTTGCTGCCCCGCACCCGGGCGCGGGCGGCGGTGTTCTCCGCCGCCCTGATGGAGCTCGGCGCGACCGTGTGCACGGCGCGGACTCCCGACTGCGCGCGGTGCCCGCTCGACGACTGCGCCTGGGTGCTGGCCGGCCGGCCCGAACACGCCGGGCCGCCGCGCAAGGTGCAGAAGTTCGTCGGCACCGACCGTCAGGTCCGCGGGCGCCTGATGGACGTGCTGCGCGAGAGCCGCGGTCCGGTGGAACGCGTACGGCTGGACCAGGTTTGGCTCACCGACACCGGACAGCGGGACCGGGCGCTGCACTCCCTGCTCGTGGACGGGCTGGTCGAGCAGACCGAGGACGGGCTGTTCGCGCTGGCCGGCGAGGGCTGACCCGCCGGGTGTCGCGTCGCGCCCGGCAACCGGACTAGTCGTCGTCGAGGCCGAGCTCGACGGCCCGAGCGAGGGCGGAGTCGAGCGCGTCGGCGTCGAGAACCAGGGTCCGCAGGGCAGTCGCGGCGACGTGCAGCGCGTCGAGGTCGTCGCCGTAGACACTGACCATGCCTGCCTCCGGGTCGAACCCGACCGCACCGAGCGCCGACGGGGCCCGGTCGGTGAGCACGGCGCGAAGCGCGCCGGTGAAGTCGTATCCGGAACCCTCGATCCCGTGAGCCTCCAACGCCGACCGGTGCTGGTGGTACTCCGGGCCGCCGGGCGAATAGATGATGCTGGAACTGCGGCCGCCGGTCACGAGGCGGATCGGTTCGAGGGCGTCGAAGTCGTCAGGAGTTGCCATGCCGAGACCGTATCGAGGGCGACCGACACGGCCACGTCCTAGTTGCGGAGACCGGCGAGGAACGACTCGACCGCCGCCCGGTATTCCGCCGGTCGATCGTCGTGGACCAGGTGGCCGGCCCCCTCGATCAGCTCGTACCGGGTCTCGGCTCCTCTTGCCGTGGAGGCCATCTCACGGATCTGACCGGGTGGCGTGATGGTGAACTCGCCCTCCAGCAGCAGCGCCGGTGCGCGGACCGCCGACCACTGCGTCCAGAAGTCGCGGGTGCCCCACTCCTCGGAGATCTGCCGCCACACCGGCACCTCGCCGTGCAGGTACCAGCCGTCGTCACGCTGGACGAACGAGTCCATGAAGTACTGCGCCGCAACGGGTCCGAAGTAGTCGACCATGTGCTCGGCGTCCCGGAACGGCTGCGGCCACGAGCCGATCAGCGCGGCCCAGTCGTCCGCGGTGCGGCCCTGGAAGTCGGGCGCCATGTCCTCGACCACCAGCGCCCGCACCCGCTCCGGGTACGCGGCCGCGAAGCACCAGCCGTGCAGCCCACCCATCGAGTGCCCGATCACGACCATCGGTTCGGCGATCGACGCCGTCGCCTCGGCCAGGTCCTCGACAAAGGCCTCGGTGCTGAACGTGGCGGGCGCGGGCCGTCCGTGACCGGCCGCGTCGAAGGTGCGGACGTGCCCGAACTCGCGCAGCCACGGCACCTGTCGACGCCAGGTACGGGCGCTGCCCATCAGCCCGTGGAGCAACAGGATTGGCACGCCGGATCCACCCTCGTCATGAAGCACGGGTCCAAGGTATCGGAGTACGCTCGCCGCCATGTCTGTGGTGAAGATCAATGCAATCGAGGTCCCCGAGGGCGCAGGCCCCGAGCTGGAGAAGCGCTTCGCGAGCCGCGCACACGCGGTGGAGAACTCCCCCGGATTCCTCGGCTTCCAGCTGCTGCGCCCCGTCAAGGGCGACGACCGCTACTTCGTGGTCACCCAGTGGGACTCCGAGGAGTCGTTCCAGGCCTGGGCACAGGGTCCCGCGCGGGCCGCGCATGCCGGCGAGCGCGCCAAGCCGGTCGCGACCGGTGCCTCGCTGCTCGAGTTCGAGGTGGTCCTCGACGTGGCGGCCAAGGGCGCCTGACCTGCACCGGCGACGGCTCCCACCCGATTCCGATACGCTTTCAGCCATAAGGGTTTACGAACCGTTGGTATGAGCTTGAGGAGTTTCATGGGGTTCTGGGATCAGCTCAAGGCCAAGACGCAAGAGCTGAACGGGCAGTTGCAGACGAAGACCGCCCAGTTCAAGAACAAGGAGTTCGCGAACGGCTCGATGGCGATGTGCGCGCTGATCGCGGCCGCCGACGGCCGGATCGACCCGACCGAGCGTCAGAAGACCGCCGCGCTGATCATGAGCAACGAGGCGCTCAAGGTGTTCACGCCGGACGAGCTGCGGGAGAAGTTCGACTGGTACTGCGACAAGCTGGCGGGCGACTTCGACTTCGGCAAGGTCGAGGCGACCGCGACGGTCGGGAAGCTGAAGTCCAAGCCGGAGCAGGCCCGGGCGGTCATCCAGATCGGCATCATCATCGGCGGCGCCGACGGCAACTTCGACCAGCACGAGAAGAACGCGGTCAAGGAAGCGTGCTTCGCGGTGGGCATCGACCCCGCCGAGTTCGACCTCTAGACCTCCCCCCGACGGCGCGCGACCCCTCACCGGGCGCGCGCCGTCGGCGTCGGCAGGCGCCCGCCCGCCGCCCGCCGCCCGCCCATCGAATGAACGGACCGTTCACTCGATTGGATCGAATGAACGATTCCGTTCATTCGATGGCGGTGCGGGCGAAAGCGGATGAAAGCGGGCGAAGAGCGGACGACAGCGGCGCCCGGGACCGAGGTCCCGGGCGCCGCTGTCGCTACTCGACTACTTGCTGCCGGCCTGCCAGCGCATGCCCCACCCGTAGGCGGCGTCGAGATCGGCCTGGCTGCCGCTGATGTACTGGACCAGACGGTTGACGGTGACGTCCCGGCCCGTGCTCTCCAGCATCGCGATCGCGCAGATCCGGGCGCCGTCGACGGCCGAGTCCAGGCGAACCTCCACCTCGGGACCGCTGGTCGGGTACATGGTCACGACGCCGTCCACCGCCGCCCAGTTCGCGGCGCCCTGGTAGATCATCGCGAAGATCAGGACGCGCTTGAACATCTCCGGGCGGTCGAGGTTGACGTGCATGTTCTCGCCGCCGGTCACCGAACCGGTCCGGTCGTCCCCGTCGAGCTGAACGAAGGGAGCCGTGTTCAGCGCGCCGAAGCTGTTCCCCAGCGCCTGGATGACGCCCTTCGATCCGTCCGCCAGCTCGTAGAGGCAGCCGAGGTCGAGGTCGATGCCGCCGGGGCCGGCCAGCTTCGCGAAGAAGCCCTTCTTCTTCGGCTGCTCCTGAGACCAGTTCAGGTTCACCCGCATGGCGCCCTGGCGCTCGCCGGACTTGGTCAGGCTGACGCTGGGCGCGCTCTTGGTCAGGGTGATCTTGCTCAGGTTGACGCCGCCACCCTGGGCGGCGGCCGCCGGCTCGCCTGCCGGGGGCGTACTGGGGCGACGGGTGTAGTCGATTGCCATGTCGTGTCCTTTCGAGTGGGTGTGACCGGTCGAGTGGTGGCAACTAGCCGACGTGCGCGGGGGTGGCTTCCTCGACCAGCGCGTCGCCGTCGCCCGCCTTGCGGTTCCTGACGACGCTGGAGATGAACGCGGCACCGATCAGGGCGATGCCGACCAGGCCGGTGATCAGCTCGTTGACGTGCACACCGATCGAGACCAGCAGGATCGCCGCGAGGGCGCCGATGGCCCAGTGCGCGCCGTGCTCGAGGTACACGTACTCCGAGAGCGTGCCCTTGCGGACCAGGAAGACGGTGATCGAGCGGACGAACATGGCGCCGACGAAGCCCAGGCCGAGCGCGATGATGATCGGGTCGGAGGTGATCGCGAATGCGCCGATGACGCCGTCGAACGAGAACGACGCGTCCAGGACCTCGAGGTACAGGAACAGGAAGAATCCGGCCTTGCCGGTGGCCTTCGCCAGGTTCGACGGGCCGCCGGACGGCTCCTCGCCCTCCTCCGGGAGGTTGAACAGCTCGCCGAGGCCGTTGACCGCGATGTAGAGGATCAGGCCCGCGACGCCTGCGACCATCACGGTCGCGCGGTTCTCGTCGTCGGCGAGGAAGCCTGCGGTGACCAGCAGCAGGGCGCCCGCGACGACGACCTCGAGCTGGTCCAGCTTGCCGATCCTGGCCAGCGGCCGTTCGATCCAGCCGAGCCAGGTGATCTCGCGCGAGGAGAAGATGAAGTTCAGGAACAGCATCAGCAGGAACATGCCGCCGAACGCGGCGATCTGCGGATGCGCGTCGGTCAGGATGGTCTCGTAGCTGGGACTGCCGTCGGGGAAGGCCGCGGCGCCGTCCGCGGGCGGGTTGAGCGCCAGGTTCATCGCCTCGACGGGGCCGAGACCGGCCGCCACCCACACGATGACCAGCGGGAACACCAGCCGCATGCCGAAGACGGCGATCACGATGCCGATGGTGAGGAAGATCTTCTGCCAGAACTCGCTCATCCGCTGCAGCACCGTGGCATTGATCACGGCGTTGTCGAAGGAGAGCGAGATCTCGAGGATGGACAGGATCGCGACGAGGAAGACGGCCTCCGGGCCGCCGTACACGGCCGCGATGATGAGGGCGAGCACGGTGACGAAGAACGAGACACCGAAGATGCGCAGAACCACGAAGCGTGGCCTTTCTGTGAGGGCAATGCAGGGTGGCTGCTGCAGCAGGTGGTTGCCACCGTCGTAGAGAGCAACGGACCGGGGCGGGGCATGCGGAACGCGCGCCCCACCCCGGTCCGCCGGGTGTGGAAGCTCTCTAGACGTTCACGCCGTAGTCGCGGGCGATGCCCGACAGTCCCGAGGCGTAGCCCTGGCCGACGGCCCGGAACTTCCACTCCGCGCCGTGCCGGTAGAGCTCGCCGAAGACCATTGCGGTCTCGGTGGAGGCGTCCTCGGAGAGGTCGTAGCGGGCGAGCTCCGTGCCGTTCGCGCGATCGACAACGCGGATGAAGGCGTTGCGGACCTGGCCGAACGACTGCGAGCGGGTCTCCGCGTCGTAGATCGAGACGGGGAAGAAGATGCTCTCGATGTTGGCCGGGACCGCGGCGAGGTCGACGGCGATGACCTCGTCGTCGCCGTCGCCGGCACCGGTCGTGTTGTCGCCGAGGTGCTCGATCGAGCCGTCCGGCGTCTTCATGTTGTTGAAGAACACGAAGTGCTGGTCGGAGACGACCTTCTTGTCGGCGCCTGCCGCGATCGCGCTGGCGTCGAGGTCGAACTCGGCACCCGTGGTGCTGCGGACGTCCCATCCGAGACCGACCGCGACCGCGGTGAGATTCGGCGCTTCCTTCGTGAGGGAAACGTTGCCGCCCTTGGTCAAGCTGACGCCCATGCGGGGTCCTTTCATGTGGAGGTAGCCGGACACCAGGCACAACGCCCGTCGGTGTCCGAAATGCCGTCGACCGCCGGACCGCGAAAAGCCGAGCCCAGCGCCGCCAACCAATGTACCTATCAGGGGATTGTAAAAATTTCCCCAAGTACGATGATGTGGTGACAAACCGATGGCCGCGATTCCTGGGGGGATCCGACAACGATGCCGGGATTCGCCACGCCCGGGAGTCGATGACCACCGCCTTCCTGACCATGGACGCCCGGCAGCGGATCGTCGAAACCGCAGTTGAGGCGTCCGCGCAGCTCTTCCCGGAGCAGGGCATCCGCCGCGGGTGGGCACCGGTCCGCGACGCCTGCTACGCGGCCGCGACCGCCTACCTCGCCCTGTCCGACGTGACGGTCGTCACTCCGCCCGGTTCGGCGCCGGTGTCCCCCGACCGGACGACACGGCAACTGTCCGATGCGACACATGCCCTCGACGAGTTCTACGCCACCCACCGGGACCATCTCGAGCACGCGGTCTCGACCCTGGAGGCGGTCCCGCAGGTCGCACATCAGGCCGACGCGGCCGCGACCGCCGTCGCCGCCCGGTTGCGCGGACCCGACCAGGGCTATGCCGGATACTCGTCGGTGCGCGCGGGGTCCGACGAGCTCGACGCCGCCGCGGCGGCCCTCGGCGCCGCCCGCGCCCGTCACGACGCCAAGGACATCCGGGCGGCGACGTCCCGCGTCCTGACCGCGGTGGCCGGCCTCCAGGAGTCCCTCGGGGCCGCCCCGACCCGCGAGCACGAGGCCCGGACCGCGCTGGCCTCGGTGCGCACCCGGGTCGAGGCCGCGCGGACCCGGGCCGGCGGCCTGCGCGCGGCCTACTCGGACATCCTCCGCGAGTTCACCATGGCCAGCTCGCTGGACCTGACGGGCAACGAGCAGTCCAGCCACCGGCACATCGAGGCCGCCGCCGCCGGACTCGTCGACATCGAGCGGGCCCTGTCCGGCGGCGATCCCGACCTCGCGCTCGAACACACGGAGCGGGTCCGGACCGACCTGGCCGCGGCCGACCATGCCGTCGACTCCGTCACCGATCGACTCCGACTGCTGCGCGAGGTTCGAGGGGATCCCGGCGCGAAGCTCGCCGCCGTGCGGTTCCGTCTCAAGGACGCCCAGCACCTCGCCGTCAACACCGGACTCGCAGGCGAATGGGGCTCGGTACTGGACGCACAGGTCGACCGGATCGACCGGATCAGCGGCGCCCTGCAGGGCACGCATCCGGACTACTGGGCATACATCACCGAACTCGACGCCGTGTCGGAGTTCATCGCGGGCGTGGTGCAACGCATGAGAGGGCAGGCAAGCAAGAGATGAGCGCGGGCACCGTCACCGAGACGACCACGATCAGGCACTTCCAACACCTCGACCAGCAAACCCAGGACCGGCTGTTCCTGCACCCGTCCCAGCCGTTCGACGACGGCACCGACCGCGAGGTGCTCGCCACCGCCCTCGGCGCGACGCTCTACATCCCCGCGACGCGTGCCGACCTGGCCGCCACGATCGCGCGGCGGGCCTGCGAGGGCGTGTGTTCGATGGTCCTCGACCTCGAGGACGCGGTCGCGGACGACGAGGTGGAACAGGCCATGGCGAATGCGGTCGCCGCCCTCGACGAACTCGCAGGCACCCTCGCCGCCAACATGCTGCTCTTCGTGCGGGTGCGCACCGCGGACGGCATCGGCGCGATCGCCGCGTCCCTGCGCGGCGGGGTCGACGCACTGACGGGGTTCGTGCTGCCGAAGTTCACCAGGGAGACCGGCGCGGGGTTCCTCGACGAGGTCGCCGCGGCCTCCGCGCGCCTCGGCAAGCACCTCTATGCGATGCCGGTCCTCGAGTCACCCGAGCTGGTGCACCGCCAGAGCCGCGACACCGAACTGCACGCGATCGGCGAACTGCTTGCCGCACACCGCGACCGGATCCTGGCGGTCCGGATCGGGGCCACTGACATGTGCAGCACCTTCGGCATCCGGCGGGACCGCGACCTGACGATCTACGACGTGCGGGTCGTCGTCGACGTCATCGCCGACGTGGTCAACTACCTCGGCCGGTCGGACGGGTCCGGGTTCGTCATCACCGGGCCGGTCTGGGAGTACTTCGCCGACCACGAGCGGATGTTCCGGCCGATGCTGCGCGCCACTCCGTTCGCCGAGCACGACGCGGTGCTGTTCCGGCAGCAGCTCGTCAGCCGGGACCTCGACGGACTGTTGCGGGAGATCTCGCTGGACCGTGCCAACGGCATCCAGGGCAAGACGGTGATCCACCCCTCGCACGTCGCCGCCGTGCACGCGCTGTCCGCCGTGACCCACGAGGAGTACCACGACGCCGTCGACATCCTCGGTGGTGAGACCGTCGGCGGGGTCCAGGCGTCGGGCTATCGGAACAAGATGAACGAGATTCGACCGCACCGCAACTGGGCCGCGCACACGCTGCGCCGGGCCCAGGTGTTCGGGGTGACCAACAAGGGAGTGACATTCGTGGACCTGCTGACGGCGCTGGTACAGCGGTGACCCGGGCCGCTGCCGAGCCGTGGGCCACCCGCGAGTTCGGCATCGACCTGCGGCACGACGACTCGGCGACCGGACACCTGGTGCCCGAGCTGGTGGTGCCCGGGCTGCGCCGGAACCCGCGTCGTGCCCACCTGCTGGTCTCGACCGTCCTGGGCAAGCACCTGCCCACCGAGCCGCGGGTGGTGCTCGACGCCGGCGACCGACTGGGCGAGCGGGTGCTACGAGCACTCGGCATCGATCCCGCCGCGCCGGGCCCGGAGGTGGACGCCGTGGTGCTCGGGTTCGCCGAGACCGCAACGGGTCTCGGACACTGCGTGGCCGCTCGGATCGGCGCACGCTGCTACCTGCACTCCACCCGACGGGACGTGCCCGGCGCCGACACCCTCGCGGGCTTCGAGGAGGGGCACTCGCACGCCACCAGCCACCTGCTGCAGCCGACGTCGGCCTCGCTGTTCACCGGCACCGCCCCGCTCGTCCTCGTCGACGACGAGATCTCCACCGGCGCAACCGCGGTCGACGCCATCCGCGCGTTGCACGCCCACCATCCGCGGGCCCGGTACGTGGTGGCCTCGCTGGTGGACATGCGGACCGACGAGCACCGGGCGGACTGCGACCTGGCCGCGGCCGAGCTCGGGGTGGAGATCGACTACGTCAGCCTCGCCACCGGCACCACGGTCCTGCCGGACGGACTTCTCGACCGGGTCGTCGGACTCGAAGACCCGGCGCTGAATCCGGTCGCCGACGCCCGCGGAAGCGTGGATCGGGTGGAGGTCGCCTGGCCTGCAACGGTTCCCGACGGCGGTCGGCACGGGTTCCTGCACACCGACACCCCGGCCTTCGAGCGGGCGGTCGCCGACGCGGCCGACGCCCTGGCACCGCGACTCGATCCGAGCCGGCCGGTCATCGTGGTCGGCCACGAGGAGCTGATGTACCTGCCGCTGCGCCTGGCGGCCGCACTCGGCGCCCGAGGCATCGCGAGCCGGTTCCAGACGACCACCAGGTCCCCCGCCTACGTCCGCGACGAACCCGGCTACCCGCTGCGCCGCGGATTCACCTTTCCCGCACCGGAACCCGACGACAGCGCGGCCCGGTACCTGTACAACGCGCAGTGGCCGTCCGACGAGCCCCAGCACGCGCAGTGGCCGTCCGACGAGCCCCAGCAGACGCAGTGGGCGTCCCCCGAGCCGACGGACGTCCCGCGAGCGCAGATCCTGCTGGTCGTCGACGGCCCCGCCGACACCCCCCTGCTCCACGTCGACGGCGGACTGCTCGACGTACTCGCCGCCGCCGGCAGCGACGTCCTGCTCGCCGTGGTGCCGAGCACCGACCCCGAAACACTGCGCGAGAGCCGAGGGACCACCTACCCGTGACCACGCCACTGACCGGACCGCAGTTCGGTTCCTACGCCCCGGCCGACGTCCGTTGGCTACTCAAGGACCTCTCCGAGCTCGACCTCGAGGCCGATGTCGCCGTGCGCGAACGCCGCATCCAGACCGGGCAGGCGCACTACGCGGAGTCGCTGCCGATCGAGTTCCAGCCCGATGCCGCGTACCGCGAACTGTTCGACGAGGTGCTGGCGACCAGCGCGGAGCGCCTCGCCCTCGCGGTCGGCGCCGTCACCGAACTGGTGCTCGCGGAGCGGGGGCACGAGATCGTGCTGGTCTCGCTGGCCCGGGCGGGCACGCCGGTCGGCGTGCTGATGCGCCGCTGGGCGAACGAGAGCCACGGACTCGACCTGCCGCACTACGCGATCTCCATCGTCCGGGACCGCGGCATCGATACCGAGGCCTTGGACTACCTTGCCGCCCATCACGATCCGGAAAGCATCGTCTTTGTCGACGGATGGACCGGCAAGGGCGCGATCACCCGGGAGCTCACCGCGGCACTCGACGCGCACGCGGCCGACGGCGGTCCGCGGTTCAACGACGACCTGGTGGTCCTGGCCGACCCCGGCGCGTGCGTACGCACCTTCGGCACCCGCGACGACTTCCTGATCGCCACCGCGTGCCTGAACTCCACCGTCTCGGGACTGGTGTCCCGAACCGTCCTCAACGACACCGTGATCGGGGTCGGGGACTTCCACGGCGCCAAGTTCTACCGCGAGCTCGCGGCCGCCGACGTCTCCAACCACCTGCTCGACTCGGTTGCCGCCTGCTTCCCCGCCGTCCGGGCCGACGTCCCCGCCGCCGTCGCCGACATCGTCGACGGCGACCGCTCCCCCACCTGGGCGGGGTGGGCGTCGGTGGAGGAGATCCGTGCCCGGTACGGCATCTCGTCGGTGAACTTCGTCAAACCCGGCGTCGGCGAGACCACCCGGGTGCTGCTCCGGCGGGTGCCGTGGCGCATCCTCGTGCGCGACCTCGACGCTCCGGAACACGCCCACATCCGGATGTTGGCCGCCGCCCGAGGCGTCGCCGTCGACGAGGTCCCCGATCTCGCGTACTCCTGCATGGGCCTGATCAAGGATGTCGTCGCATGACCGTACTTATCGCCACCGACCTCGATCGCACGATGATCTACTCGCATTCCGCGATCGAGCTCGGCGGCCCGTCGGCCACCGAGCCCGTGCTCCGCTGCGTCGAGCACTACGACGGGTCGCCGTTGTCCTTCGTCACCGAGACCGGGGCGGCGCTGCTGCGGGAGCTGACCACAGTGGCGACGGTGGTCCCGACGACCACCCGAACCGTCGCGCAGTTCGAGCGGATCGCCCTCCCCGGCGCACCCTGGCGCTACGCGATCACCAGCAACGGCGGCAACATTCTGGTCGACGGCGTGCCGGACCCGCAGTGGCGCAGCCAGATCGACACGAGCATCCGCTCGGACGGCGCGACCCTCGACGAGGTGACCGCCGAACTGCGGACCCGGGTCAGCGATGACTGGGTCCGCACCTTCCGGACCGCGGACGAGTTGTTCTGCTATCTCGTCGTCGAACCCGATGCCGTGCCCGCCGGCTTCCTCGCCCAGTGGCACCGATGGTGCCGCGAACGCGGCTGGGGCGCTTCCCAACAGGGTCGCAAGATCTACACGATGCCGGCGCCTGTCTCGAAGGGTCGCGCCGTGGCGGAGGTACGGGCCCGGCTGGTTGCCGACGGAACCCTCGCCGCGGACAGCCTGCTGCTCGCCGCGGGCGACGGCGCGCTCGACGCCGACATGCTCGTCGCGGCCCACGCCGCGATTCGTCCCCGGCACGGCGAACTCGAGTCCCTGAACTGGCAGTATCCGAGCGTGAGTGTCACCGAGAGCGCGGGAATCGCTGCGGGCGAAGAGATTCTGCGTTGGTTTGCCCGGAACCTCGCCACCGCGCCCGATCTGCTCGACACCCCCACGGTGCGCGTGCACCGCGCCTGACCACCCTCCCCGTCACACACCGAAGGACGATCACCGTGTCAGAACAGCTCACCAAGGGCCAGAACGCGACCCTGACCGCCGACGACGTCGTCGTCTCGCTCGTGCTCACCGCCGCCGCGGACCTGTCCGCCCTGCTGGTCACCGAGCACGGAAAGGTCCGTTCGGATGCGGACTTCGTCTTCTTCAACCAGCCGACCGGTCCGGGCGTGCGCCTGCAGCCGGGATCGGCCGGGCAGGCCGCCGCGCTCGCCGTCTCGCTGCGCGAGGTCCCCGCAGACGTCGACCAGGTGCGGGCGGTCATCACCCTCGACGACCCGTCGAGCAGCTTCGGCCGGTCCGCGGCGCCGACGGCACGGGTCGCCGACACCGCGGGAAATGTGCTGTACGAGTACCGGATCGACGGCCTGGACAGCGAATCCATCGTGATCGCCCTCGAGCTCTACCGTCGTCAGGGCGGCTGGAAGGTGCGGGCCGTCGGCCAGGGCTACGCGGGCGGGTTTGCCGCGTTGGTCACCGACCACGGCGTGTCGGTCGAGGACGAGCCCGCGCCCGCCCCGGCGCCTGCTCCGATCCCGGCGGCTCCCGCCGCACCGGCCGCACCGGCCGCACCGGCCGAGATCAGCCTGACCAAGAGCCGACCGGTCAGCCTCAGCAAGGGCCAGAAGGTCACCCTGAAGAAGGACGGCGGGGTGGCGCTCACCCAGATCCGGATGGGCCTGGGCTGGGATCCGGTCGTCAGCCGCGGCCGTTTCGGCGGGCGCGCTGCCAACATCGACCTGGACGCATCCGCCCTGCTGTTCGCCGGCACCGACCTCACCGAGATCGTCTACTTCGGGCAGCTGAAGTCCAGGGACACCTCCGTCGTCCACTCCGGCGACAACCTCACCGGCAACGGCGATGGCGACGACGAGGTGGTCACCGTCGACCTGACCGCTGTCCCCGCCGCCGTGACCTCGATCGTCTTCGTCGTCACGTCCTTCCGCGGGCAGACGTTCGAGCAGGTCGAGAACGCGTTCTGCCGACTCGTCGACGCCACGATCGCGACCGAACTTGCACGGTTCACGCTCGCGGGCGGCATGCCCTTCACCGCCATGGTGATGGCCAAGGTCTACCGCGACGGCAGCACCTGGAAGCTGCAGGCCATCGGCGAGGGTGTCAACGCGAAGACGCCCCAGAAGGCTGCGACCCAGCTGGGGCCCTTCCTCGGGCGCTGACCCCCACTCGAATTCGCCCGATTGACACGCCCGCGGAGAGATGCGAAGGTTCGCGGGTCAATGCGATGTTCGACGGGAATCCGGTGCAAGTCCGGAGCGGTCGCGCCACTGTGATCGAGGTGTTCGTCAGCCTCGACAGCCAGACACCGTCATCATCGCCAGGATTTTACAGGGACGCGAAATCCCAGGAGGAACCATGGCTTACGTTCACGCCCCCAGCAGGGCAACCGATTCCATCGGCATCGCGATGATCATCGCGGGCGTCGTACTGCTCGCGATGCTGACGCTGTACCTGGTCGGCTTCGACCAGGGCGCGATCTCTCGCACCGGCATGTACATGCACGAGCTGATGCACGACGGTCGCCACCTGCTGGGTCTGCCGTGCCACTGACCGAGTCCCTCAAGAATCTCCTCATCCGCGGGCTGCTGGCCGGCCTCGTCGCCGGCCTGCTGGCCGGTGCCGTCGCGTTCGTGATCGGCGAGCCGCACGTCAACGCGGCCATCGCCATCGAGGAGTCTGCATCCGCGGCCGCCGAGGCCGGGCAGTCCACGGCCGCGCAGGCCGAGGCCCACGGACACGCCACCGCGGACGCCCACGAGCACCCCGCGGCCACCGCCGCGGAGTCCGACGCCGCGCACTCGCACGGCGAGGACGCCCTGGTCAGCCGGGACGGCCAGCGGGTCGGGCTGTTCCTGGCCACCTCGCTCGCCGGGCTCGCGCTCGGCGCCATCTACGCCTGCGTGAGCTACTACGCGCGGCGGGCGAGCACGCTGTCCGCACCCGTGCTCGCGCTGGCGCTGGCCGGGTTGGGATGGCTCGCGATCGAGGCGGTGCCGTTCTTCAAGTACCCGGCGAACCCGCCTGCCGTCGGCGACCCGGAGACCATCGACAAGCGGACGCTGCTGTGGCTGGCGTCGGTGGTCCTCGGACTGCTGGCCGTCGCCGTCGCGGCCTACGCTGCGAAGGTCGTGGCGGCCCACGAGTTCCTGACCGTCCGGATCGCGGCCCCGCTGGTGGCGTTCCTGGTGGTCGTCGGGGTCGGCTACCTGCTGCTGCCCGACGTCGATGAGGTGGGCAGCGACTTCCCCGCGACCCTGCTGTGGGAGTTCCGGATCTCGTCGCTGACCGTGCAGGCCACGCTCTGGCTGGCGCTCGGACTGGGCTTCGCATTCCTCACCGAACGCGCCGCGCGGGCGCGCTCCGCGGTCGCCGTCGGCAGCCGCTGACTCAGCGTCACACGCAACACCGACCGAACGTCGCATTCGCTCACGTCGAGTGAACGAATGCGACGTTCGGTCGTTCCGGTGTGTCGGTGGTTGGTCAGACCGCGCAGGTGTCGTCGGCGCAGGCGCCGCCGTCACCGTCGGGGGTGACGATCGCGCCGGACTGTTCGAATGCCTGCTCGAGCAGCTGGGTGAACACCTCCACCGGCTGTGCCCCCGAGACCCCGATCGCCCGGTTGGCCACGAAGAACGGCACCCCGCTGATCCCGAGCGCGCGGGCCTCCTCGATGTCGGCGCGCACCCGGTCGGCGGCGGCGTCGGACTCGAGGGCTGCCCGGATCTCGGCGGCGTCCAGGCCCGCCTCGGCGGCGATGGCGAGCAGTTCGTCGCGGTCGTCGACGACCCGGCCGTCGGTGAAGTGCGCACGGAACAGCGCCTCCAACACCTCGTCGGTTCGGTCGCCGGCCAGGTGCACCAGGCGGTGGGCGTCGAAGGTGTTGGCGGCGATCACGGTGTCGAAGTCCATCACCAGTCCGTCCTCGGCCGCGGTCGCGGAGACGTGGGCGAACATCTCCCGGACGCGCTCGGGCGGCAGGCCCTTGTGCTTGGCCAGCGCCTCGAGCTCGCTGGCCCGCGCGCCCACCGGGGTGTCGGGCGAGAGCTGGTAGGAACGCCACACCACCCGAACCCGGTCGCGGTGGTCGAACGTCTCGAGGGCGGCGGCGAAGCGGCGCTTGCCGATGTAGCACCACGGGCAGGCGATGTCGGACCACACCTCGATCACGACGGGCGGGATCGCCGACTCGGCGGCGGGTACGGACTGCTGATCACTGTTCTCGGGGCTCACGGACGGTTGAAACGCCCGTGAGCCCCGATCTGTTCCGGCACCCGCCGCCGGGCACTGCTCTACCCGCCTCTACCCGCCCCGGATTCGGGTCACTCCAGGGCCGCGTCCAGGGTGATCTCCACCCCGGTCAGGGCCTTGCTGACCGGGCAGGACTCCTTCGCGGCCTGCGCGACCTGCGCGAATCCGGCGGCGTCCAGTCCGTCGACCTCGCCGCGGACGACGAGCGTGATGCCGGTCAGCTTGAATCCGGGGTTGTCCGGCCCCAGGGTCACCGACGCGGTCACGTCCAGGCTCTGCGGGGTGCCGCCCGCCTCACCGATCAGTGCGGAGAGCTGCATGGCGTAGCAGGACGAATGCGCCGCGGCGATCAGTTCCTCGGGGCTGGTGGTGCCGCCTGCCTCGTCCGCGGCCCGCTTGGGGAACGACACCTCGAAGGTCCCCGCGCCGGAGCTGCTGAGCTCCACCTGGCCGGAACCGTCCTGCAGGGTGCCGTTCCAGGCGGTGCGGGCAGTACGAGTGGGCATGGTGAATTCCTTCCGTCGAGCGGGCACCTCACACTTGAGTGCCCGCGTAGACAGTCTGTCCCGAATGCCGTTCCCGGGCCACCGGTATCGGGCGTCGACGACCTGCCGCGGGCCCTCCCGGTCCACCCGCCGAGGGCGTTCACGCGCCGTCGTCGACAGTCACCGCCACGTTGTCGACCCGGTGGTAGTGCGCCAGCAGCTCCCGCTCCTCGTCCCGCTTGGGGAAGACGAAGAAGACCAGGGCCGCGCCGGCCAGCACGATCAGCACCGCCGCCACGTACGCCTTGGTATCGCCGTCCAGGAAGGCGGTCCGCGCGGCGGCGAGGATCTGGTCCGCGTACTGCGGATATCGTTCCGCAATGTTTGCCGCGCCCGAGAACGACTTCTCGAGCGTGGACTGCACCTGCTCGCTGACCTCGGCGGACTGCGGGGTGGCGGCCAGGGTGGCCGCGAACGAGGCGGTGTAGCCGGCGGTGAGCAGCGCACCGAGCACCGACTGCATGATCGCGCCGCCGAGGTCGCGCTGCAGGTCTGCCGTTCCCGATGCCATGCCGGCCCGCCGGACCGGGACCGAGCCGGTGAGCGAGCGCGAGGCCGGGGTGCCCGCGAGGCCGACGCCCACCCCGAGCAGCATGTAGCCGAGCCCGATCTTCCAGTACTGCGCGTCCTCCTTCCACAGCAGCAGCGCGACCACCAGTCCCGCCACGATCGCCACGTACCCGAGCAGCAGCGTGACCCGGCAGCCGTGGGCCTCGATCAGCCGAGCCGACTGCGGCGCGACGAGCACCATGACGAGCGCGGCAGGCAGGGCGGCCGAACCGGCCGCGAGGGTCGAGTAGCCGAGCACGTTCTGCATGAACTGCTGGCCGATGTACATGACGCCCATCAGGGTGCCGAACACGACGATCCCCGCGACCGCGGCCACCCAGAAGATCCGCCGACGCGCGATGTCGAGGTCGAAGAGCGGGTTCGGGGCGCGTAGCTGCCGGATCACGAACACCACCCCGGCGGCCAACGCGATCGCCAGCAGCCCGAGCGCTGTCGACCGCATCCCGTCGACCGGCGCGAAGTTGATGCCGAGCACCAGCGCCGCCACCAGCACCACGGACACCATCCCGCCCAGGTGGTCGACCGCCTCGGTGGACTCGTTGACGTGCGCGGGCACGTATCGCAGGGCCATGCCGAGCGCGACCACGGCGAGTGGGAGGGTCACGTAGAACACCGAGCCCCAGTCGTAGCGTTCGAGCAGCAGGCCCGACACCAGCGGGCCGAGCGCGGAGATGCCCCCGCCGATCGCCGACCACAGCGCGATGGCCCGGGTGCGCGCCGCTCCCGACCACAGGGCAGTGATCAGCGCCAGAGTGGTGGGGAAGGCGAGCCCCGCGGACAGTCCGCCGAGCAGTCGGGCGGCGAACAGCACCTCGAAGTTCGGTGCCGCACCCGCGATCAGGCAGGCCGGGATCGACAGGGCCATGCCCAGCACCAGCATGCGCTTGCGGCCGTAGCGGTCGCCGAGCGCACCGAGGTACAGCACCGAGGCGGCCAACCCGACCGAGTAGCCGACCGCGATCAGGTTCAGCTGCGTCTGGCTGGCGTCGAAGTCCCGGCCGATGTCCGGCAGGGCGACGTTGGCGACGGCCAGGTTCAGATTGGCGACCGCGGCGACGAGGATCAGCGACAGCAGCACCACCCGGGCGCGCGCCGGCCGGTCGTCTGGGGTCAGTCGGGGCTCGACCGGGGTGGAGGACACGCCTATCAGTGGACACCAATTCGCTCCCCCGCGCGCGTTCAGGAACGCGATTGCGTGCCGCGTGTCCCGGCCGACGACGTTCGGCCCGAACAACGCAAACGCCCCGCGAGCTGGTGCTCGCGGGGCGTCGGTCGTGCGTGTGCCTACTCGGTGGGACCGGCCTCGGTCGGCGCATCGCCGGCCTTCGCCAGGTCGACCGGCGGGGAGTCCGGGACCGCGACCGGCTTCGGGGTGCCGGTGAACGTGAACTTCGCGTCCTCGCCGGCGCCCTCGCCGTCCCAGTTCTCGACGTCGACGAGCACGATCTGGCCGGGGCCCAGCTCGTTGAAGAGGATCTTCTCCGAGAGCTGGTCCTCGATCTCGCGCTGAATGGTGCGACGCAGCGGCCGCGCACCCAGCACCGGATCGAATCCACGCTTGGCGAGCAGCGACTTCGCCTGCGCCGTCAGCTCCATCTCCATGTCCTTGTTCTTCAACTGCTTCTCGACGCGACCGATCATCAGGTCCACCATCTGGATGATCTGATCCTGCGTGAGCTGGTGGAAGACGATGATGTCGTCGATGCGGTTGAGGAACTCGGGGCGGAAATGCTTCTTGAGCTCGTCGTGAACCTTGAGCTTCATCCGCTCGTAGTTCGACTCGGTGCCGGTACCGGACGTGAAGCCCAGTCCGACCGCCTTCGAGATGTCGGAGGTGCCCAGGTTCGAGGTGAAGATCAGCACGGTGTTCTTGAAGTCGACCGTACGACCCTGGCCGTCGGTGAGACGACCGTCCTCGAGCACCTGCAGGAGGGTGTTGTAGATCTCCTGGTGCGCCTTCTCGATCTCGTCGAACAGCACCACGCTGAACGGCTTGCGACGGACCTTCTCCGTCAGCTGGCCGCCCTCTTCGTAGCCGACGTAGCCGGGAGGGGCACCGAACAGGCGCGACGCCGTGAAGCGGTCGTGGAACTCGCCCATGTCGATCTGGATCAACGCGTCGTCGTCGCCGAACAGGAAGTTCGCGAGGGTCTTCGCCAGCTCGGTCTTACCGACGCCGGACGGGCCGGCGAAGATGAACGAACCGGAGGGACGCTTCGGGTCCTTCAGGCCGGCGCGGGTGCGACGGATCGCCTTGGAGACGGCCTTGACCGCGTCCGTCTGGCCGATGATCCGCTTGTGCAGCTCATCTTCCATGCGGAGCAGACGGGTGGTCTCCTCCTCGGTCAGCTTGAACACCGGGATGCCGGTCCAGTTGCCCAGGACCTCGGCGATCTGCTCGTCGTCGACCTCGGCGATGACGTCGAGGTCACCGGAGCGCCACTGCTTCTCCCGCTCGGCCCGCTGCGCGACGAGGGTCTTCTCCTTGTCCCGCAGGTTCGCGGCCTTCTCGAAGTCCTGCGCGTCGATCGCGGACTCCTTCTCCCGGCGCGCGTCGGCGATCTTGTCGTCGAACTCGCGCAGGTCCGGCGGCGCGGTCATCCGGCGGATGCGCATTCGCGCGCCCGCCTCGTCGATGAGGTCGATCGCCTTGTCCGGCAGGAAGCGGTCGTTGATGTACCGGTCGGCCAGGGTGGCCGCCGCGACCAGGGCGCCGTCGGTGATCGAGACGCGGTGGTGCGCCTCGTACCGGTCCCGCAGGCCCTTGAGGATCTCGATGGTGTGCTCGACGGTCGGCTCGCCGACCTGGACCGGCTGGAAGCGGCGCTCGAGTGCGGCGTCCTTCTCGATGTACTTGCGGTACTCGTCGAGGGTGGTGGCACCGATCGTCTGCAGCTCGCCACGGGCCAGCTTCGGCTTGAGGATCGAGGCCGCGTCGATGGCGCCCTCGGCCGCGCCGGCACCGACCAGGGTGTGCAGCTCGTCGATGAACAGGATGATGTCGCCGCGGGTGTTGATCTCCTTGAGGACCTTCTTCAGGCGCTCCTCGAAGTCACCGCGGTAACGGCTGCCCGCGACCAGGGAACCCAGGTCCAGGGTGTAGAGCTGCTTGTCCTTGAGGGTCTCGGGAACCTCGCCGTTGACGATGGCCTGCGCGAGGCCCTCGGCGACGGCGGTCTTGCCGACACCGGGCTCGCCGATCAGCACCGGGTTGTTCTTGGTGCGGCGGCTGAGCACCTGCATGACCCGCTCGATCTCCTTCGAGCGGCCGATGACCGGGTCCAGCTTGCCCTCGAGCGCGGCCTGGGTCAGGTTCCGGCCGAACTGGTCGAGCACCAGCGAGGTGGACGGGGTACCCGCCTCACCGCGGCTCGCGCCGGCCTCGGACGGCTCCTTGCCCTGGTATCCGGACAGCAGCTGGATGACCTGCTGGCGGACCCGGTTCAGGTCGGCGCCGAGCTTGACCAGCACCTGGGCGGCGACGCCCTCGCCCTCGCGGATCAGGCCGAGCAGGATGTGCTCGGTACCGATGTAGTTGTGGCCGAGCTGCAGCGCCTCGCGCAGGCTCAGCTCCAGGACCTTCTTGGCGCGCGGGGTGAAGGGGATGTGACCGGACGGAGCCTGCTGGCCCTGACCGATGATCTCTTCCACCTGGCTGCGCACACCCTCGAGGGAGATACCCAACGACTCCAGCGACTTCGCCGCGACGCCCTCACCCTCGTGGATGAGACCGAGCAGGATGTGTTCCGTGCCGATGTAGTTGTGGTTGAGCATCCGGGCCTCTTCTTGGGCCAAGACAACAACGCGCCGCGCGCGGTCGGTGAACCTCTCGAACATCGCTCTCCCTCACGTTCCATATGGGTAGATCCCTCAGCGGGATCCACGAGCCGCACCCCTACTCTAATGGCCCAGCGGTACGGCCTGCGCAGCTCCATCCCATCACTACGGGCCTGAAATCATGCTTACCGGTCCCAACGCCGCAGCCAGGCGTTTCGTTTCCCGCGACCGCTACGCCCGCAGCGAACAGCGTGGCGGATCGTCCCGGCCGGCCACGGAAATCACCCGACGAGCGGCAGTACCGCCTCGCACGGCGCCGATCAGCGCCGTGGCGGTCGCCGCGTCCAGCGCCACCGGTCGCACGTCAGCCGACGATCGGCGGCACGAAAACGCACGGCACCGGGCGCGGGTTCGCCGGGTCGAGCGCATTGAGGACCAGCGCGACGGCGACCGGCTCGCCTGCGATCGACAGGTGTTCGCCGAAGTCCTGCGCGCAGTGGTCCTGGACGAAGATGTTCGTCGTGTTCGGACCCTCCTCGTACCCGCTCATGTACGGCATGACCAGCTGGTCGTATCGGGTGATGATGTTGGTGTACGTGATGCCGGGGAGATAGACGCCGCCCGCCCGCAGGTCCGTCATGAACTTCGAGCCGGAGAGGAACTGGCCGCAGGCCCCGCACAGCGGCCCCATCACCTCGCCCGCACCCTCGACGCCCAGCTCCCGGGCCGCCGCGAGGTTCTTGTCCAGGTCGAAGGCCATCTCCCCGCGCCAGAGCGGCGCCAGCGAGACGTACTTGTCCACCTTGCCCGCGCCGCCGAGATTCTTGAGCCAGTAGGTGGGCATCAGCGTGCCCTGGGAATGGCCGACCAGGTTCACCTTCTCGGCCCCCGTGGACGCCAGTACCCGGTCCACGAAGTCGGCGAGCTGCTGCGCGCTCTCGTCCATCGGCTTGAACGCGCCGAGCGCATTCAACGGCCAGGGCAGTTCCTCGTACGCGCCATAGGTCAGCGCGTAGACGCAGTAACCCTCGTTGGCGAGCAATGGCGCATAAGTAGCCCAGTTGGTCTGTTTGTTGCCACCGGTTCCGTGCACGAGGACCACCGGTTCGGGATGCGCGGCGGTGGGTCGACACGACCAGTCATTGGAACCGGGCGCGGAGCCGCCGGGATTACCGAGCTCGAGCGGGACGCCCGCCAAGAACTGGTAGGGAACCGGCAATGGCGCCGCCCCCGCCATCCCTGTGCCGAGTAATAAAAAGGTAGCAGAAATCCATGACACGATCACAGTCGACCAACGCACTGTACCCCCTCAGCAGCTCGTCGTTTTACCCGCCCGAGAGGCTAACAGTCAATATCTCTCGGGACGGGTGAAACGACGAGTGAATTACGGAGGGGGTCAGTTGGCTTTGTTGTAGGCGTCGATGATTTCCGCCGAGATACGACCGCGGGCGGACACCGGCCTGCCGTCGCGCCGTGCCCAGTCGCGGATCGCCGCGCTCTGCTCTCGATCCACGCTCACCCGGGTCTTCGTCGCCGGCGCCGCCGACTTCACCTTACGACGACCCGAGGCCTTGCGCGCGTGGCCCACCCAGACGTCTAGCTGCTCGCGCAGCTTCGCCGCATTCTCGGTGGACAGGTCGATCTCGTACATGACGCCGTCGAGCGCAAACTCGACCGTTTCGTCGGCAGTCGCTTCCTGATCCACATCATCGATCAGAGTGACGGTGACCTTCTTCGCCATGGGTCGAGTTCCCTTCCAATTCAAGAGCCATTTCTCGCCGCGATCGCGACTATTCGACGAGTGTACCCCGTTTACCGACCACTACATGACCGGCAATAACTGGGGAATAGCAATTGAAAGGGATCAGCGGGCCGCGGGCCGAACAATTGGGAAGAGGATAGTTTCCCGGATTCCCAATCCGGTCAGCGCCATGAGCAGGCGGTCGATACCCATTCCGGTTCCGGTGGTCGGCGGCATGCCCTGCTCCATTGCCGCGAGAAACTCCTCGTCAAGGGCCATTGCCTCGTCGTCGCCGGCCGAGGCCAGTCGGGCCTGATCGGCGAACCGTTCCCGCTGGATGACCGGGTCGACCAGTTCCGAGTAGCCGGTGGCCAGCTCGAATCCGCGAATGTAGAGGTCCCACTTCTCCGTCACACCGGGTTCACTGCGGTGCTGACGGGTCAGGGGCGAGGTCTCGACCGGGAAGTTCCGCACGAAGGTGGGCTCGTGCAACTGGTCGCCGCACTGGTGCTCCCACAGCTCCTCGACGAGCTTGCCGTGGCCGTAGCCCTTGTCCTTGGGCACCTCGAGCCCCACCTGCGCGGCCAGCGCGAGCAGTTCGTCGACGGTGGTCGCGGGAGTGACCTCGACGCCGATGGCAGCGGAGAGCGACGGGTACATCTCCATCGTCTTCCACTCGCCGCTCAGGTCGTACTCCTCGCCGTCGGCAAGGGTGACCACCTGGGTGCCGAAGGCCGCCTGCGCGACCTCCTGGATCAGCTCGCGGGTCATCTTCGCCGAGTCGTCGTAGGTGCCGTACGCCTCGTAGGTCTCGAGCATCGCGAACTCCGGGGAGTGCGTGGAGTCGATGCCCTCGTTGCGGAAGTTGCGGTTGATCTCGAAGACCTTCTCGATACCGCCGACGACGCAGCGCTTGAGGAACAGCTCCGGCGCGATCCGCAGGTACAGGTCGATGTCGAGGGCATTCGAGTGGGTGACGAACGGTCGGGCCGCGGCGCCGCCGGCCACGGTCTGCAGCATCGGGGTCTCGACCTCGAGGAAACCGCGGGACTCGAGCGCATCGCGCAGCGCCCGCACCACGGCCACCCGCTTGCGGGCCATCGCGCGGGCCTCCGGGCGCACGATCAGGTCGGCGTAGCGCTGCCGGACCCGGGACTCCTCGTTCATCTCCTTGTGCGCGACCGGCAGCGGCCGCAGCGACTTGGACGCGATCTGCCAGCTGTCGGCCATCACGGACAGCTCGCCACGTCGGGAGCTGATCACCTCGCCGTGCACGAACACGAAGTCGCCGAGGTCCACGTCGGACTTCCAGGCGGCGAGGGCGTCCTCGCCGACACCGGCGAGGCTGATCATCGCCTGCAGCTGGGTGCCGTCGCCCTCCTGCAGCGTCGCGAAGCACAGCTTGCCGGTGTTCCGCAGGAAGATCACCCGACCGACGATGCCGACCTGGGCGCCGGTGGCGGTGTCCGGCTCGAGGTCGGGGTACTGCGCGCGGACCTCGCCGAGGCTGTGCGTGCGCGGAACCGAGACGGGGTACGCCTGCTGCCCCTGCGCAAGGATCCGGTCCCGCTTCTCGCGGCGGATCCGCAGCTGCTCGGGGGTGTCGTCGGCGGGCTCGGCTATAACATCACTCACGGACGGTCAGCCTAATGCCTGCACGCAAGACCAGCGCCGCTGGTCTCAGTGCGCGACGACGGCCTCACCCTCGCGAACCACGTGCCGGGCCCGCATCAGCACGCCGAGCAGGCCTGCCGAGCGCATCGCCTGGTACCCGCCGACCAGGTCGGTGGCGCGGTGCAGCCCCAGCTCCTGCAGCGCCGCGGCCGCCAGGCTGGAGGTGTACCCCTCCGAGCACACCACGATCCACTCCACGTCGTGGTCGACGGCGGCGGCCAGGCGCGCATCGCTGGTCGGGTCGAGCCGCCATTCGAGCACGTTCCGCTCGATCGCGAGGGCGCCGGGCAGGGTGCCCTCGCGCTGCCGCTGCGCCTGCGGGCGGATGTCCACCACGATCGCCCCGCGGGCGACGGCCGCCTCGAGTTCGAACACCGTCAGGCGCCGGTAGCTGCTGCGCGCCGCCTCGAGCATCTCGTCGATGGTCATGCCGTCAGTCCTTCCGGGAGGTCGGTGAGCTCGGTGCGGGTGCGACGGAGGCTGCCGTGATCGGTCACCTCGTAGTAGGACATGGCCGTCAGCGGCGGCGAGTAGGCGTGCACGCTCAGCGTCGGCTGGTCCGCGCCGGACGCCGTTCCGGGCGCCTGCACCACGTCGTGAACCCACCCCAGCGGGAAGGAGGCCTGGTCCCCGGCCTCGAGCGTCCGGTACTTCAGTTCGGTTCCACCCCAGCGATATTCCGCCAGTGTCCCGCTGAGCACGGTGAGCGCACCGAGCGATCCGGCATGGTCGTGGAGCTCGGTGGCGATGCCGGGCACCCAACTGATCAGCCACACGTCGACGTCGTCGTCCGCATGCAGTCGGGTGGACCAGCGCTCCGCACTGGGCCAGCGCCCGGGGAGCAGGTCCGCGAAGCGGCCGTCGAGCACGTCCTGTGCGCCCTGGTCGCTGATGCGCAGCAGGTCCGCCGGCCGCAGCCGGCTCGGCGAGACGGAACGGTCGACCGGGTTCCGCGGGGACCGGGAAGAAAATGGGTTCAGAGAAGAGACCACAGATGTGGAAGGCATGGCAGAGACTCCAGGAATGGGGAATTGATCGAGGGCTGCGTTCAGCCTCGACAACACTCCTGGGCGACCATGCGGTGATTCACGCCGATCAGTCTGGCACAGAATCCCGGATCAGGGAACCCCGGCGCCGGCCCCTCGACCGCCTCGGGATCCGCTCAGGCCACCGGAGGTCGCCGGGCCGCATTGCGAGCCTGGTTGCGCTCGTACACAATTCGCAATCCTTCGAGGGCGAGATCCCGCTCGAGGTGGGCGATGGTCGACGACTCCGGCATCACCAGCGCCGCGCTGTCACCGGTGGCGATCACGGTGACGTCGTCGCCGGCGAAGGCCGGCACCTCCGCGCGCACCCGGCCCACCAGGCCGTCCACCAGACCGGCGAACCCGAAGATCGCGCCGGACTGCATGCACTCGACGGTGTTCTTGCCGACCACCGAGCGTGGCCGCAGCAGTTCCACCTTGCGCAACGCCGCCGACTGGGAGGCCAACGCGTCGACGGAGACCTCGAGGCCCGGCGCGATCACCCCGCCGAGGAACTCACCCTTGGCGGACACCACATCCACACAAGTGGACACGCCGAAGTCCACGACGATGCAGGGACCGCCGTAGAGATCGTGCGCGGCAAGGCTGTTCACGATCCGGTCGGCACCCACCTCCTTGGGGTTGTCGACCAGCAGCGGCACCCCGGTGCGCACTCCCGGCTCGACCACCACGTGCGGGACGTGCGGCCAGTAGCGCGTCAGCATCACCCGCAGTTCCCTCAGCACCGAGGGCACCGTCGACAACGCGGACACCCCGGTGACCTGCTCCGCCTGGTCCCCGAGCAGCCCGCGCAGCATCCACGCCAGCTCGTCCGCGGTGACCCGCGGATCTGTGCGCATCCGCCAGTCCCGCACCAACTTCGAGTGCTCGCCGACACCGGCGAACAACCCGAGAGTGAGGTTGGTGTTGCGAACGTCGACGGTGAGCAGCACGGCTAGACCAGTGCCGCGGCGTCTTCGAGCGTGGACAGCATCCGCGGCGTGATCAGCCCGGAACCCGCGGGGGCGTGGGCCGGGTCGCTGCCGAGTTCGACCGGCGCGTTGTCGGCGTCCACGAAGACCACCTTCGGCGCGTAGTCACGGCACTCCTGCTCGTTCATCACGCCGTAGGCGATGAGGATGACCAGGTGCCCCGGCTTGACCAGATGCGCTGCGGCACCGTTGATCCCGATGACACCGGTACCGCGCTCGCCGGCGATGACGTAGGTCTCGAGGCGGGAGCCGTTGTCGATGTCGACGATGCAGACCTGCTCACCCTCGAGCAGATCGGCGGCGTCCATCAGGTCCTGGTCCACCGTGACCGACCCGACGTAGTGCAGGTCCGCGTGGGTGACGGTAGCGCGGTGGATCTTCGACTTCATCATGGTGCGAAACATGTGTGTCCTCCGGGGCTAGCTGAAAAGGTCGGTGGGTGAGGTGGTGCGGGTGTCCACTTCCCGCTCCAGGAATCCGGTGCCGACGGCAACGCCGACGTTGTCGATCAGGCGGGTCTCGCCCAGCCGGGCCGCGACGAGCAGTCGGCCGTCGCCGCGTTCGGGCGCAGGCCCGAGGTCCACACCGCGGACCTCCAGGTAGTCGACCTCGATCTCGGGCGTGGCCGCGAGCACGGCTCCGGCGGTGGCCAGGATGGCCTCCGCGCCGCCTGCGGCGGCGTACGCGCCTGCCACCAGTGCCGCGGAGATGGCCGTCGCCACGGACCGCTGGTCGGCGTCGAGGTACCGGTTCCGCGAGGACAGCGCGAGTCCGTCCTGCTCACGCACCGTGGGCACGCCGATGATCTCGACGTCGAAGTCGAGGTCGAGGACCATCTGCCGGATCAGGGTGAGCTGCTGGTAGTCCTTCTCGCCGAAGTACGCGGTGTTCGGCGCGGCGATCTGCAGCAGCTTGGCCACGACGGTCAGCATCCCGGCGAAGTGGGTCGGCCTGCTGGCGCCCTCGAGCTCGGCGCCCAGCGGACCCGGATGGATCATCGTGCGCTGCCCGGCGGGGTACATCTGCGCGACCGACGGCGCGAAGACCAACTCCACACCCTCGCCGCGCAACAGTTCGAGGTCGCTGTCGAGGGTGCGGGGGTATGCGTCGAGGTCCTCCCCCGCCGCGAACTGCAGCGGGTTGACGAAGATCGACACGATCACGACCGCGCCGCGCATCTGGGCCTGCCGGACCAGCTCGAGGTGCCCGGCGTGCAGCGCGCCCATGGTCGGGACCAGCGCGACCTGTCGGCCGACGTGGCGCAGCGCCTTGGACACCTTGGTCAGCACCGCGGGGTCGTGGTGCACGGTCAGTTCTCCGCGGGCATAGCCGTTCACGGTTTGTCCTCCAGGATCTCGATGAGTTCGGGCTTGGCGCCTGCGACCTGCGCCGAGCGCAGCGACATTGCGCGGTACCCCCGCGCGAGCTGCGGATCGACCTCACGCAGCACCCGCAGGTGGGTGGTCACCGCGTCGACGTCGCCCCGGGCCACCGGTCCGGTCAGCGCCGACGGTCCCCGTCGCAGTGCGTTGTCCAGGGCCGCCGACAGCAGCGGCGCGAGCACCCGTTCGGCCACGCCGTTGGGGTCACCGTCCACCAACTGCTGGCCGAGCAGGTCGCCGTCGGACAGGGCGACGCGCAACGCGGCCACCGCATCCGAGACCAGGGTGACCAGGTGATTGCTGCCGTGCGCGAGGGCCGCGTGGTAGAGCGGCCGAACCTCGTCGCGGACCTGGACGGGCTCGCCGCCGATCTCCAGGACCAGCGACTGGGCGATGGCGTAGCCGATCTCGTCCGCCGCGGTGATGCCGAAGCAGGCCGACGACATCCGGGCGACGTCCTCGTCGTGGCCGGTGAAGGTCATCGCGGGGTGGATTGCCAGCGGCACCGCACCGAGTGCCGTGAGTGGTGCGAGCACGCCGATGCCGTTGGCCCCGGAGGTGTGCGCGACCAACGTGCCGCGCCGGACCGAACCGGTGGCGGCCAGGCCGGAGACCAGGTCTGCGAGCTGGTCGTCGGGCACCGCCAGAATCAGCAGTTCACAACGGCCGGCCACGTCGGTCGCGGGCAGGATCTCGGAATCGGGAAGTCGGAGCCGGGCTCGGCGGAGCGAGGCATCCGAAATCGCAGTACAGGCGGCCACCACGTGGCCGACGCGCTCGAGCGCAGCACCGATCGCGGTTCCCACGCGTCCCGCCGAGACGATTCCTACCGTCAGGCGTGCGGGCGTCGTGTCGCGAAACGGCCCATCTCGAGTGATCTCGAATGAGGTCACCGTTGTTCCTCTCGTTCGTTCCAGTCCCGCGGTGCGGGTACCGGACGTTCACAGCGAGGATAGTCGTCTGGCGGTGACGGCCGCCACGGTCGGCGGAGTGATATATCGCACCGCGCGTGGTGGGCTCGCGTCAGTCGCGGCGGCGGCGACCCGCACGCGGCTCGGCGGCCGCGTCGGCCTTCTGCATGTTCGCCATGATCTCGGCGACGGTGAGCCCGTCGGCAGCCGAGTGCGCGCCCGGTGCGGGCTCCGGCTCGACCCGTCGGCGCGACCGACGTCCGGTGACCGCGGTGGTCTCCGGTTCCGGCTCGGGGCCGGACTCGGGCTCGGGCTCGGGCTCGGGCTCGCGCGCAGCAACCGCCTCGGGCGTGGGCGGCGTGGGCGCGGGCTTGTCCACCACGGGCTGGGGCGCGGTCACCGGCTCCGGCTCGGGCCTCGGGGCCGCGGTCGGGGTGCCCGTTCCGGCCCTCGGAGCAGGCGCCTCGGACTCGTCCTCCCCCACAGTCGACACCTCGGCGGTGACCGGCGCGTCGAAGGGGGTCGCGAACCGTGGCCGTCCCTGTCCGGCGTATGCGGGATCCGGCGTGAAGCTCGGGCGGGCGGCGGCACCGACGTACTCCGGGTCCGGGTCGATGGTCCGTCGGTAGCCGGTGACCGGCGGCGGGGCATCCGCCGCACTCGCCCCGCGGCCCAGCTCGCCCATCCGGCGAGCGTCCGCGGTGAGGGCGACGCGGTCGGCCGGCATCCGGCCCTCGAACAGGAACTCGAGGTTGCCGCGCAGCGCCGCCAACTCGGCCCGCAGCGCGGCCATCTCCGAGGCCTGCAGGGTGGTCTCGCTCCGAACCCGCGCCTCGACGCCCGACTCGTACTCACGCCGAGCGGTGATCTCGCGCTCGAGCTGCAGTTCGTACACCGTCTGCAGGTCGCGCACCTTCGCCTTGTCCGCAGCGGACTCCCGGCGGTACTTCGTCATCGCGATCGCGCCCAGCGTCGCCGCCCAGAGCGCAATGACCAGGCCAACTCTCAGCAACTGCACGCTGCTGCTGAAGATCAGGAACAGGCTGGCGACGACCGCGAGTGCCACCAGCGCGGCCACGATCACCTGGCTAGTGCTGCGCTTGTTTCGCCGGAGCGAAGCCGCGCGACCAGTAACCGTCATGATTTCGAGGATAGCCGTCCCGACCGACTCGCTCACATTGTGAGAGGCCGCGATTTGGCCACAACCGGTCAGAGAGCAGGCTCGTCCGGCGGCTCATCCGGTGTCTTGCAACAGTGTTCGAGCCACAGCGCCGCCGCTACCAGCAGGGTTCCCGCGACCAAACCCACCACCGCGCCCGTCGTGTCGCCGGCGGCGGCGTCGACGGTGGAGCGTTTCGGGAGCAGGAAGAGCAGCAGACCCGTCCACACCCCGGCGCTGGCCGCACCGACGAGCGCCGACGCCTTCGCCAACGCGACCGCCCGGGCCGCCGTGATCGGGTGCAGTTGACGCGGTCCCGAACCGATTCGATGGTCGGCGATTCGGGCCCGGATCACGAAGGCGAGCGCCACCTCGATCGCCGCGACCGGGTACAGCGAGGCTCCCGCAAACACCGGCACGGGCGGCAGCGAGCCGTAGAACGCACCAACCAGCAACCACGTGGCGATCGCCGCGAACGCGGCCAGGGCGAGCAGGTCCCGCACGCGGGTGGCACCGGTCACGGCGACACCAACCGCAGCTCGGTACGGCGCACCCCGTCGCGCTCGGCCGGGTCCAGTCCGGCCAGTAGGTCCCGCGCCGCGACCGTCTCGCCGGCCACGACGAGCGCCGCGTCCGGGTCCACCTCGAGCCACGGGGCCAGCACGAACGCCCGCTCGTGGGCCCGCGGGTGCGGGAGGGTCAGCCGCGCATCGGCGCTGACCGTGCCGTCGCAGTCCACCACGTCCACGTCCAGACTTCGCGGCCCCCAGCGCTGCTCACGCACCCGGTCCGCGGCCGACTCCAGTTCCTGCCCCAGCCGAAGCCAACCCCAGCAGTCCAGGTCGGGATCCTCGGCGATCACCGTCGCGTTGAGGAAGTCCTGCTGCTCGACACCGCCCCACGGCGCGGTCGCGTACACGCTCGACGCCGCGATCACCCGGTCGCCGAGTGCCGACACCACCGAACGCAGGTGCACCAGCGGGTCTCCCATGTTGGACCCGATCGAGAGCACCACCCGGCTCATCCCCGTGCGCCCTGACGTGAACGCCGGGCCACGACGGCCACGTCCGCGAAGGTCAACGGAATCGGCGCCGACGGTTTGTGCACGGTGACCTCGACCGCGTTGACCCGGTCGTCGCGCAGCACCGCGTCGGCAATCTCCGCGGCCACCGTCTCGATCAGGTCGCGCGGCGGACCCGCAACAATCTCGGCCGCGGTCTGCGCCAACTCCCCGTAGTGCAGGGTGTCCGCAAGATCGTCCGAGGCCGCGGCAGGTGCGAGGTCCATCCACACCGTGATGTCGATGTAGAAGTCCTGTCCGTCTCGCTTCTCGTGCTCGAACACACCGTGATTGCCACGGATCTTCAGGCCACGCAACTCGATCCGGTCAGCCATCCGATGCCTCCTCTGCCGCGGTCCAGGCCTGGGCCACCGCGATCGCGTCGCGAGAACCCCGTACGTCGTGCACCCGCACACCCCAGGCGTCGCCCCGCGCGGCCAGCGCGGAGATGACGGCGGTGGCCACCTCGCGCCCGGCGGGCGGGCGGTCGCCGGACTCGTCCGCGAGCAGCGAGCCGAGGAACCGCTTCCGGGAGGCACCGATCAGCACCGGGAAGCCGAGCGCGTTCAGCCGCGGCAGCGCCCCGAGCAGCGCCCAGTTGTGCTCGGCGGTCTTCGCGAACCCGAGACCCGGGTCGAGGATCAGGTTCGACGGGTCGACGCCGGCGCGCACGGCGGCGTCCACCTGGCGGAGCAGTTCCGTGGACACCTCGGCGACCACGTCGCCGTAGTGCTCGACGCCGCCGGCATGCACGTACTCGCCTGCCGATCGCCAGTGCATCAGAATCCACGGCAGCCCCGCATCCGCGAGCACCCGGGCCATCGCCGGGTCGGCGCGGCCACCGGAGACGTCGTTGACGACGCCTGCCCCGGCCTCGATGGCGGCCTCGGCAACCGAGGCACGCATGGTGTCGACGCTGACCGAGATGCCCTCGGCGACGAGGTCGGCGATCACCGGCGCCACCCGTCGCGCCTCGACCGCCGCATCCACCCGCTGAGCTCCGGGCCGAGTCGACTCGCCGCCGACGTCGACGATGTCCACCCCGAGATCCCGCAACTCGAGACCGTGCCCGACGGCCGCGTCCCGATCCAGGAACTGCCCGCCGTCCGAGAAGGAGTCGCTGGTGACGTTCAGCACCCCCATCACCACGCAGCGACCCGGGGCAGGCAACACGATCACTTGCGCAGGATCAGGTCCAGCGCCTCGGCACGCGAGGCGGCGCTGGACTGGAGCAGGCCGCGGACGGCCGAGGTGGTGGTGCTCGCGCCGGGCTTGCGGATGCCACGCATGGCCATGCACAGGTGCTCGGCCTCCACCACGACGATCACGCCGCGCGGATCGAGCTTGCGCACCATGGCATCGGCGATCTGACTGGTCAGTCGTTCCTGCACCTGCGGCCGCTTCGCGTACAGGTCGACCAGGCGGGCCAGCTTCGAGAGCCCCGTCACCCGGCCGGTCGAGCCGGGGATGTAGCCGACGTGCGCGACACCGTGGAACGACACCAGGTGATGCTCGCAGGTGGAGTACATCGGGATGTCGCGAACCAGCACCAGCTCCTGGTGGCCCTCGTCGAAGGTCGTGTTGAGCACCGCGTCCGGATCGGTGTACAGGCCGGCGAACACCTCACGGTAGGCGCGCGCAACGCGCGACGGCGTGTCCGCCAGCCCGGGCCGGTCCGGATCCTCGCCGACCGCGATGAGCAGTTCGCGCACCGCCGCCTCCGCACGCGGCTGGTCGAACTCCCGACCAGACGAGATCGACTTCAGCTCATGCGACAGCTCGCTTGCCCCACGAGAATTCGCATCACCGAGTTGATTGACCGACACCCGACCGCACCTCCACACACTCTCGGACCGATGTCCACTGATTGCGCCCCACCGGGACAAAGAACCAGTGACAGCCTAGTGCTCGCGAAACTACTGGTTACCGTTCGGGCCTTCCCACCGCTCGGTCGAGCCGTCCTTGGACTCCGGCGGCCGTGGGGTCTCAGCGTGCTGCGTCGGCTCCTGGTGCTGCTGGGACTCGAGCGGCGGCTGGGGCGGCGGGTTCCACTGGGGGTAACCCGAGTAGCCGCCCTGCTGCTCACCCTTCTGCGGGTACTGACGGCTCGGCCCCGAAGACGGGTACTGACCACCCTGCGGCGGGTACGGCGCGGCCGGGCCACCCGGGGGCGGGTACTGAGCCGCCGGGGAGCCCTGCGGCGGGTACTGGCCGTACGGGTACTCGGCCGGCTTCGGGTACTGCCCCTCGTTCGACTCACGCGGCGGCCAGCCCGGCGCCGACCAGCCGGCCGGTGCGCCGTAGTCCGGCACCGAGCCCTGCGGCTGCGACCGCGGATCGCCGTACGACTGGAAGCCGCCCGAGTTCGGCGCCGGCTGGAAGCCACCGGTGTTCGCCGCGGGAACCGGGTAGCCGTTCTGCGGGGCAGGCGTTGCCGCCGCGGCGGTCGGCGCGGCCGTGGTCGCCGGTGCCCGCTTGCTGAAGGTGGGCTGCCGGGCGGACTCGTCCGGCAACGGCTCACCGCGCTCGATCGCCAACTCCCGCGGCGTCTTCACCGGCGGCTTGTCGGACGGGGTGCGGCCACCGAAGTCGTTGAACTCGGTGATCCGCGGACGCTTCTCCACGTCGGCGAAGATCTTCTCGAGATCCTTGCGGGTCAGGGTCTCCCGCTCGAGCAGTTCGGTCGCCACGACGTCGAGCAGGTCACGGTGCTCGTTGAGGATCGACCATGCCTCGGTGTGTGCGGCCTCGATGAGGTTGCGCACCTCCTCGTCGATCTCGCGGGCCACCTCGTGCGAGTACTCCGAGCTCACGCCCATCGACCGGCCGAGGAACGGGTCGCCCTGTTCCTGCCCGTACCGAACGGCACCCAGCTTGGCGCTCATTCCGTACTCGGTGACCATCGCGCGGGCGATCTTGGTCGCCTGGTCGATGTCCGACGAGGCACCCGTGGTCGGCTCGTGGAAGACCAACTCCTCGGCTGCCCGGCCACCCATCGCCATCACCAGGCGGGCGATCATCTCCGAGCGGGTCATCAGGCCCTTGTCGTCCTCGGGCACCGTCATGGCGTGGCCACCGGTGCGACCGCGGGCCAGGATGGTGACCTTGTAGACCGGCTCGATGTCCGGCATCGCCCACGCGGCGAGCGTGTGCCCGCCCTCGTGGTACGCGGTGATCTTCTTCTCGTGCTCACTGATGATCCGGCTCTTGCGACGCGGGCCGCCGATGACGCGGTCCACCGACTCCTCGAGGGCGGCCTCGGTGATCAGCGTGCCGTTCTCGCGAGCGGTCAGCAGGGCGGCCTCGTTGATGACGTTCGCCAGGTCCGCGCCGGACATGCCGACGGTCCGCTTGGCGAGGCCCTCGAGGTCCGCGTGCTGATCGAGCGGCTTGCCCTTCGAGTGCACCTTCAGGATCGCGCGCCGACCGGCCAGGTCCGGGTTGCCGATCGGAATCTGGCGGTCGAACCGGCCCGGCCGCAGCAGCGCCGGGTCCAGGATGTCCGGGCGGTTGGTTGCGGCGATCAGGATGATGCCGGTGCGGTCGCCGAAGCCGTCCATCTCGACCAGCAGCTGGTTGAGGGTCTGCTCACGCTCGTCGTGACCGCCGCCGAGGCCGGCGCCGCGCTGGCGCCCGACCGCGTCGATCTCGTCGACGAAGATGATGCAGGGGCTGTTCTGCTTGGCCTGCTCGAACAGGTCGCGCACCCGGGAGGCGCCGACGCCGACGAACATCTCGACGAAGTCCGAACCGGAGATGGTGAAGAACGGGACCCCGGCCTCACCGGCGACGGCCCTCGCGAGCAGCGTCTTTCCGGTTCCGGGCGGGCCGTACAGCAACACACCCTTCGGGATCTTCGCGCCGAGCGCCTGGTATCGCGCCGGGTTCTGCAGGAAGTCCTTGATCTCGTACAGCTCTTCGACGGCCTCGTCGGCGCCCGCGACGTCCGCGAACGTCGTCTTGGGCATGTCCTTGGTGAGCTGCTTGGCCTTCGACTTGCCGAAGCCCATCACGCCGCCCTTGCCGCCGCCCTGCATGCGACCCATGACGAAGACGAACAGGCCCAGCAGGATGACCATCGGCAGCACGAACAGCAGGAGCGAGGTCAGCCAGTTCTCCTGGCTGACCTTCGTGTCGTACTTGTCCATCCCGGCGTTCTGGACCTCGGTGAAGATCTGCTCGGAGGCCGCGCTCGGGTACTTGGCAATGATCTTGGTGGCGTCACTGGTCGCCTCGCTGCCCTGCTTCAGGGTCAAGCGGACCTGCTGCTCACGGTCGTCGATCTGCGCGTCGGTGACGTTCTTGCCCTGGAGTTGGGCAACCGCAACCGAGGTGTCGACGTTGGTGTAGCCGCGGGTGTCGTTCCCGAAGTAGCTGAACGCATAGATGATCAGCAGGATGGCGGCGACGATCCCCAGATTTCGAAACACTGTCTTGCGGTTCATACAGGTTCAGCCGCTCGGGCCAGTTCCTTTCCACTTCCGGTCGAGCCCATCCAGGTCAGGTCGGACTCGGTTTGCCGGGTTCCAGCTGTTCAACCGGACGACCACAGGTTACCGCGAACGCCTCCGGCAATGCCCGTTTGCGTTCCTCGGCGGGGAGTCGGTGTCGGTCTCCACACCGCCTCCGATCAGTAGAACGAGCGAGGTTCCGTAATGGTTCCACCCGGCGACATCGCAGGTCGGCCTCCCGGCACGACCTGCCCGCACCGCCCACCCGTCCGCTCCGACGGCGATACGCTTGGCCAGTGCCCTCCGGAGGATCTCCACGGAGCGGGCGCGACCGGAGGGCAGCCCCGTGACGGACCGCCCGACCCGGAAGCCGCCCGAGGCGACGGTCGCTGCGGACCGGTCGCCGGAGACCACTGCGCTCGACGGTCCCCCGGCCGCAGCTCCCGACTCGACCGAGATGCTCGACACCACCGAGGTCGGCGGGCGCACCCGGACCTCGCTCACGCCCACCCGCCCGGACGCGACCGGACTGCCCCCGACCCTCGACGACCTCGACTCCGGCCAACGGGTTGACGACTTCGACCTGTTGATGGCACTGGGGCGCGGCGCGTTCGCGCGGGTCTTCCTGGCCAGGCAGCGGTCCATGCAGCGACTGGTGGCGGTGAAGATCTCCCGGGACCACGGCACCGAGCCGCAGACCCTCGCCCAGCTCGACCACGACTACATAGTCCGGGTGTTCGACCAGCGGGTGGTCGACGACCTGGAGATGAAGCTGCTGTACATGCAGTACCTGCCCGGCGGCACCCTGCTCGGCGTGCTGCGCCGGGTCCGCGACACCCCGGTCGCCGAGCGCAGCGGCCAACTGCTGCTCGACGAGATCGACGCGGTGCTCGCAGCCAAGGCCGAGATCCGGCCCACCGATTCGAGCGTCCGCACCGAGATCGCCCAGCTGACCTGGCCGGAGGCTGTCGCCTGGCTGGGCCGACGGCTGGCCGACGCGCTCGACTACTCCGGGCGGCGCGGCGTGCTGCACCGCGACATCAAACCCGCCAACGTGCTGCTCACCGCCGAGGGAGTGCCCAAGCTCGCCGACTTCAACATCAGCTTCAGCGACCAGGTCTCCGGGGCCAACCCGGTCGCCTACTTCGGCGGCTCGCTGGCCTACATGTCGCCCGAGCAGCTGCGGGCGTGCGTGCCGACGGACGAGTCCACCGCCGCAGACCTCGACACCCGCAGCGACCTCTACGCGCTCGGCGTCATGCTGTGGGAGCTGCTCACCGGCGCGCGCCCGTTCCCGGACCGGACCGACCCGGACGACGGTTCCGCCGACCTGGAGCTGATGCTGGCCGACCGGCGGCGCGGGGTGGGCGACGCCGCCCTCGACAGACTTCCCGCCGACTGCCCGGCGACGCTGCGCCGGGTGCTCCTCACCGCCCTGCAACCGGACCCCGGGCAACGCTGGCCGTCCGGTGCCGAACTGGCCCAGCAACTCGAACTGTGCCTGGACCCCCACGCCCGCGATCTCGTCGACCCGCCGCCGGGCAGCGCTCGGACGAGGATGCGGCGGTGGGCAGTCCCGATCCTGATCCTGGCCATCGCGGTGCCCAACGCCCTCGCCGGGCTGTACAACTACCACCACAACAAGACGCTGATCATCAACACGCTCTCCCCCGACGTGCAGCAGAACTTCGAGCAGCTCCAGGCCGTGATCAATGCGATCAGCTTCCCGCTCGGGACAATCCTGCTGCTGTACCTGTGCCGCTACCCGCTGACCGTCCCCCGCGGGCTGCGCCGGGGCCGCAGCTACGACGCCGCCACTCTCGCCCGGGCCCGCACTGACACCCTGTTGCTCGGCGACCGCGTCGTGATGGTGGTCTTCGGGCTGTGGGCGGTCGCCGGGCTGGCCTACCCGATCGCGCTGCAGCTCGGGGCAGGCGGGATTCCGTCCAACGTGTACGTGCACTTCGTCGGGTCGCTCGCGGTGTGCGGGGCAATCGCGGTGGCCTACCCGTTCTTCTTCGTGACGTTCTACGTGGTCCGCTGCCTCTACCCGGTGCTGCTGCCGTCGGGCATCACCAGCAGCGACGACGCCCGCAAGCTGCGCGGCCTGGACCGGCGCAGCACCCTCTACCTGGCGGTGGCGGCATCGGTGCCCCTGATCGCCGTGGCCGGGGTGACCTTCCTTTCCCCCGAGCAGATACCCGAGGTGATCGGCGCGGTCCGCATCCTGTGCGTCGGCGCGATCTTCGCGTTCCTGGCCGCCTACTGGCTGTTCCGGCTGCTCGAACAGGATCTGCGCGCGCTCGAGCGGGTGGTCTCGCACGAGTCCGCGGACCGGCCGAGCTGACCGGTCGGCAGTTCACACCGACACGACCCGCAGGCAGTTCACACCGACGCGACCCGCGTCCAGGGCTGCAGCTGCTCGAGCTGGGCCGCGACGGCCAGGATCCGCGCCTCGCCTCCGGGCGGCGCGACGATCTGCACGGCCAGCGGCGTCCCCGACTCGGGATGGATGCCCGCCGGGACGGTGACCGCGGGCCAGCCGACCAGGTTCCACAGCGACGGGAACGGCGCGTACCGGATGTTGGCGACGATGTTCGACAGCCACGACTTCTCGCTCCACCGGAGCGCCTCGATCGGCGAGGCGGCCAGCGTGGGCGTGATCACCACGTCGTACTCGGCGAAGCAGCGTTCCAGCGCCGCCGTCAGCCGCTCCACCGGCCCCGGGGTGACGAACCGCTTCAGCGTCCGCCCGAGCGCGGCATGCCGTCGGGTCCGCGGCTGCAGCAACGCCGGGTCCAACGCGTCGGCGTCCGCGGCGGTGCCCGCGGTCCACCGCGCCAGCAGCGGCAGCGGATTCGCCGGGTACGGCAGTCGTGCGGCAGCGACGTGGTGGCCGGCCCCGCCGAGCCGGGCGGCGGCGCCCTCGGCCGCGGCCCGCCAGTGCGGGTCGACCCGCACCATCGGCAACGGTGCCGCGACCGACACCCCGATCCGCAGGGTGCCGGGGTCGGAGATCTCCGCGAGCTCGGGCCGACCTGCCATGACCGAGAGCAACAGCGCGGCGTCCTCGACGGTGGTGGTCAGCGGACCGTTCTCGGACATGCCGAACCAGGAGTGCACGCCCAGTTCCGCGGGCACCACACCGCGACCGGGCTTGAGGCCGACCAGCCCGCAAGCCGCGGACGGGATCCGGATCGAGCCCATGCCGTCCGCACCGTGCGCGACCGGAACCATGCCGGCGGCGACGGCCGCGGCCGATCCACCGGACGACCCGCCGGGCGTCCGGTCGAGGTTCCACGGGTTGCGGGTGATCACATCGGGTGTGTCGGTGGCCCCGAACACGCAGAGTTCGGGGACTGCGGTGACCCCGACGACCACCGCGCCCGCGGCCCGCAGTCGCGCCACCACCGGATGGTCCACGGACTTGGGGACCGCGGAGGTGGCGGCCGAGCCGTCACCCTCCGGGAGCCCGGCAACCGCGACGTTGTCCTTGATCGCGATCGGGACGCCTGCCAGCGGCAGCGACGCGAGGTCCGGACGCTCGGCCAGCGCGACCGCCTCAGCCCTGGCCTGCTCGACCCGCACGGTCACGAACGCACCGAACGTCGCGTCCCGGGCGGCGATCCGGTCCAACGCGTCGTCGACGGCGTCGGCCGGGTCGAGTTCACCGGCCCGAACCCGGGCCGCGATGGACGCGGCGGTGAAGTCCGGGCCCGTCATGTCTGGGCTCTCAGCCGCCGTAGACGGTGGGCTCGAGGGTGCCGATGTAGGGCAGGTCCCGGTAGCGCTCGGCATAGTCGAGGCCGTAGCCGACCACGAACTCGTTCGGGATGTCGAAGCCCACGTTGGCGACCTTGATGTCGGCCTTGACCGCGTCGGGCTTGCGCAGCAGCGTGACCACCTCGAGCGAGGCCGGGTTGCGGGTGGAGAGGTTGCGCATCAGCCACGACAGCGTCAGGCCGGAGTCGATGATGTCCTCGACGATCAGCACGTGCCTGCCGGCGATGTCCTTGTCCAGGTCCTTGAGGATTCGCACGACGCCCGAGGAGGACGTCGACGAGCCGTAGGAACTGACCGCCATGAACTCCATCTGGGTGGGGATCGGCAGGGCCCGGGCCAGGTCGGTCATGAAGAAGACCGCGCCCTTGAGCACTCCCACCAGCAGCAGGTCGCCCTCCGGTGCGCCGACCGGATAGCGCTCCGCGATGATCGCGGCCAGCTCGGCCGTCTTCTCCCGGATCTCGTCCTCGGAGATCAAGACGGATGCGATGTCGCCTTCGTACACGGCGCTAACCCCTTTGCTGTTCGCTTTGCGGGTCGCTGACGAGCCCGACCGACAGCCTGCCACGTCGCCGCGAGAGCACCAACCTCACGCCCGGCCTGCCGCCGCCGACGGCCACCCCACCCTGCCCGCGCCAGCGTCCCACCAGCTCGTCGGCCGCGCGCAGCTGACCGTCCGTCAGGGATCGCGCACCGCCGGCCAGCAGCCAGGACCGCAGTGCCCGACGCCGGACCGCGGGATGCGCACCGGCGAGGGCGGTGACCTCGAGCTCACTGGCCCCGCCATCGACCCGTTCGGCCTCCGCCAGCAGCTCCGACGCCAGCGCGTCGAGCACCTCGCCGTCCTCGCGGAGCTGGTCCGCGGTGCGCGCCAATGCCTGCGCGACCCCGCCGCCGAGGATCTGCTCGAGCAGCGGCAGCGCCTCGGTCCGCAGCCGCACCCGGGTGAACTCGGGGCTCGAGTTGTGCGGGTCCTGGTACGGCGGCAGCGCGAGTTCGGCGCAGGCCCGGGCGGTCACCGCGCGGCGCACCCGCAGCAGCGGCCGGCCCCACGGCGCGTCGTAGTCGCGCATGCCGGCCAGCGAGCGCGGCCCCGACCCCCGGGACAGCCCGAGCAGCACGGTCTCGGCCTGGTCGTCGAGGGTGTGCCCGAGCAGTACCGCCCGGCCCTCGCGGGCGCCGTCCAACGCCTCGTAGCGGGCCCGCCGGGCAGCGGCCTCCATCCCGCCGGAGCCGTGCACCCGGACCGCCAGCACCCGGGCCGACGCGCAGCCCAGCGCCAGGGCCCGCTCGGCGGCGCGAGCGGCGACCTCCGCTGATCCGTCCTGGAGTCGGTGGTCGACGACCAACGCGTGCACCGGCCCGGCCTCGGCGACCGCGGCCGCGGTCAGCGCCAGCGAGTCGGCGCCGCCGGACAACGCGACCGCGACGCCGCCGCCGCCGTGTTCGGCCGTCCAGCGCCGAACCGCGTGACGCAGCTCGAGCAGCGCCTGCCCCTCCGGGAGCTTGCTCAACCCAGCACCCTGGCGATCCACTTCTCGTGGTCCTCGATCTCGTCGACCCGGGGCAGGGCGTCCGGCCCGGTCCAGACGGCGTTGAACTCGGCCATCCCGACCCGTCCGACGACGGCGTCGACGAAGGCCTTGCCGCGCACGTACTGCGCCATCTTCGCGTCCATCCCGAGCAGCGCCCGCACCAACCGCTGCAACGAGTTGGCCTGCCGGTTGCGTCGCTGCTCGAAGGCGCTCCGGATCCGCGCCACGGACGGGACGACCGCAGGCCCGGCCGCGTCCATCACGTGGTCCGCATGCCCCTCGAGCAGGGTGCCCAGCATCAGCAGCCGGTCCAGGGCCGCCCGCTGCGGCTCCGACTGGGTGGCCCGCAACAGCCCGATGAGCCCGCGCTCCTCGGGCGCCTGCTCGGCGCCGGACCGCCGCTGACGCGCCACGGAGACGAGCCGGCCGACCAGGTCGGCGATCGGTTCGTCGCCGCCGGCGCCGACGGTGGCGACGTTCTCACGCATGTAGCCGGCGATCCACGGCGCAGCGGAGAACTGCACCCGGTGGGTGACCTCGTGCAGGCACACCCAGAGCCGGAAGTCGCTCCGCGGCACCCGCAGCGCGCGCTCGACCGCCACGACGTTCGGCGCGACCAGCAGCAGGGTGCCGTGTTCGCCGGTGAACGGGTCGTACTGGCCGAGGATCGCCGAGGAGAGGAAGGCCAGCATGGCGCCCGCCTGCAGCCCGGCCGGCCGGCCGCCGAGCAGGCCTGCGCCTGCCTGCGAATCCGGCCGGTCGGCGTCACCGGTCAGGTTGGCCATCGACTCCGCGGCGGCCCGGATCCAGCCGGCCCGGTCCACCACCCGGGCGGCAGGCACCGGCAGCCCGTCGGCGAGCCCGGTGACCTCCCGGACGGGACCCTCGGCACGCACCGACGCCTCGGCCAACTCCCCGACTACCGCCTCCGCGAACAGCCTGCTGGTGTTCGGGCCCGGCCGCGACAGTCTGACCCCGGTCCGCGCGGCGAGATCCCAGTCGACCGCGCCGGCGAGCCCGCCGGGCACGTCCGCGCGGTCCGTGGTCATCGGCAGCCGCAGGAACGCAGTGTCGAGGCGAGCGCGTCGAGGGCCGGTCGGCTGACCTCGGGCGGCCGGTCGTTGGACATCAGCGAGAAGGTCAGCACCCGGTTGTCGACGGTGGTGACGTAGCCGACCAGGGCGCTGGCGTTGGACAGCGTGCCGGTCTTGGCACGCACCCATCCGGCGCCGTTGCGGTCACCGGAGGCGTACCGGTCGGACAACGTGCCGGTGGCACCCGCGACGGGCAGGTAGTCCAGCAGCGGACGCAGTTTCGGCTGGTCGGAACCGGCCGCGACGGTCAGCACCTCGTCCAGCAACCGGGCCGGGATCCGGTCGTCCACGGACAGCCCGCTGGCGTCGTGCAGCGTCAACCCCCCGAGGTGGAAACCGGCGGCGCCGAGGGTCTGGGTGATCGCGGCGTCGGCCCCGGCGAAGGACGCCTCGGTGCCGACCTTCATCGCGATCTCGCGCGCGACGGCCTCCGCGAGCACGTTGTCGGAATGGCTCATCATCTGGTCGAGCCGGTTCCGCAGCGGCGCCGACTCCACCGACGCCAGCGGGGCGGCGCCCGATGGCGCGGTGCCGGTGGTCACGGTGGCCGGGTCGACGCCCAGCGCGGCCGCCAGCAGTCGGCCGGCGTCCAACGACGGGGTGGCGCTGCGCGGCGACTCGTCCTCGAGCGGGCGCAGGCGTCCGCCGTCGAGCATCACCGGCTCGATCGGGGCGATGTACCCGGCACCGACGTCGTCGGGGAACCAGCCCTGCGCCAGCGGCGGGCCGGCGTAGACGCCGTTGTCGACGACGACGCTCTGCACCGGGACACCGGCGCTGCGCACCTGGTCGATCAGGTCGTCCAGCCGTGGGGCGCCCGGGTAGAAGCCGGGCTGACCGGCGGGTTGCGCGGTGAGCGTCGGGTCGCCGCCGCCCACCAGCACGATCTGGCCGGGCGCCTCGCCGCGCACGACCCGGGTGGCGACGCGGTGCTGCGGGGGCAGCGCGAGCAGCGCCGCCGCCGCGGTGAGCACCTTGGCGGTCGACGCCGGAATCATCGGCGTGTCGGGGCCCTGGCTCCAGAGCACGGTGCCGGTGGCGGCGTCGGAGACGACACCGGTGAACGCACCGAGCGCGGGGTCGGCCAGCGCAGGCCCCAGCGCAGCCGCCACCCCGGCCGGGCTCGGCATCGGGGCGTCGGCGGGCACCGGTGCCACCTGGGGTGCGAGCTGCACCGGCGGGGGCGCCGCCACGGTCGTGGTGGTCGCCGCGTCCGCGGAAAAGCCCAGGTCCGGCTTGACCACCACGATCACGGCGGTGCCCGCGGCGACGGCGGCGACGAGCACCCCGATGAGCAGCATCCGGACCCGTTTGCGCCGTTGGGTGGCCAGGGATCCCATCTTGCGATCCTTCGCGCCTGCCTTCGCCAACACCCCTCCGATTGTGTCGTGGCCCGCCGGACGGCACCCACTGGTCATTCCGTTGTTCCAACAGTATCGCCGACCGGTTACCCTGACCCCGCACCATCCACCGAGACAAAGCGAGGAAGCGTCGTGGAGTTCGACGTCACGATCGAGATCCCCAAGGGTCAGCGCAACAAGTACGAGGTCGACCACGAGACCGGCCGCGTGAAGTTGGACCGCTACCTCTACACGTCGTTCGGCTACCCCGCCGACTACGGCTACATCGAGAACACTCTGGGCGAGGACGGCGATCCGCTGGACGCGATGGTGCTGCTGCCCGAGTCGGTCTACCCCGGCGTCATCGTCGAGGCCCGCCCCGTCGGCATGTTCAAGATGGTCGACGAGGCCGGCGGAGACGACAAGGTGCTGTGCGTGCCGGCAGGCGATCCGCGCTGGGACCACATCCAGGACCTCGCCGACGTCTCGCAGTTCGAGCTGGACGCGATCAAGCACTTCTTCGTCCACTACAAGGACCTCGAGCCGAACAAGCACGTCACCGGCGCCGACTGGGTCGGACTCGCGGAGGCCGAGAAGGTCATCGCGGAGTCCTTCGAGCGGCTCAAGGCCAACGGCGGCCACTGAGCTTCCGGCTCTGCCCTCATCTGAGGGTCGCACTCGAAAGTGTGGGGTCCCACCCGGTTTCCGGGCGGGACCCCACACTTTTCTCGTCGGGCCCGTCGCGGAACCGGCCGCTCACCCCACCGCGGTGCAGCGCGTTCGGCACGATCCCCGACCACCACTACCATTCGCCCGGTGACCGGATACGACGATCTCGACATGTTCGATGGCCTCGACACTTCGACGCTGCCGCCTCGCCAGCAGCAGATCCTGGCCACGATTCGGGACTGGGTGGTCGCACACGGGTACCCGCCGAGCACCCGGCAGCTCGGGGACGCGGTGGGACTGCGGTCATCCTCGTCGGTGTCCAAGCACCTGAAGAGCCTGGAGGACAAGGGCTTTCTGCGGCGAGGGGCCGCGATGACACGGCCGATAGACGTCCGGATGTTCCTCCGGGAATCCGGATCACACGAGTCGGCCCGGAACTCGGTGACCGTGCCCGTGGTCGGTGACATCGCCGCCGGCAGCCCGATCCTCGCCGAGGAGCACGCCGACGAGGTACTGGCGCTGCCGCGCGAGCTGGTCGGGTCCGGCACCGTGTTCGGCCTGCGGGTGCGCGGCGAGTCGATGGTCGACGCCGCGATCTGCGACGGCGACATCGTGGTGGTTCGGCAACAGCACGAGGCACATTCGGGTGAGATCGTCGCCGCGATGATCGACGGCGAGGCCACCGTGAAGGTGCTGCGGCGACGGGGTGGGCACGTCTACCTCGAACCGCGCAACGCGGCCTTCCAGGTCATCGACGGCGACCGGGCCGAGGTGCTGGGCAAGGTCGTCTCGGTGATGCGGCGGGTCTGAGTCCGGCGGCCCGCGTGTTCACCGCGGCCGGTCTCCAGCCCCCTCCGGATCCCCAGCCCCCTCCGGGCCGCCGACCTCCTCCGGGTTGGTACGCCCCGCCCTGGCGGCCGCGGAGGCCGCCAGCCCGCCGCCGACTCGCAACGGGACCTCCTTCCAGAACAGCACCAGCACCAGACCCACCAGCGCGACGCCGGTGACGGACAGGAACACCGTCGACATCGACTCCGCGAAGCCGACCTTGAAGGGCTGCGCCAGCACCGGGCTGAGCTGCTGGATGATCGAGCTGTCCTGGAGCACCGCACCCGCCGCCGACACGTCGCGGTTGACCAGACCCGTCGCGAAGGCGACGTCGGCCGGGTTGGAACTGTGCAGGCCCGCGACGACGGCCTGCTGGTAGGCCGGGTCCTGCAGCGCCGTCTGCAGCTGGTCGGTGATGTTGGGCGTCAGCTGCGCGAACAGGATGGACAGGAAGACCGCGACGCCGAGGGTGCCGCCGATCTGCCGGAAGAAGGTAGCCGCGGCGGTGGAGACTCCCATGTCCTGCGGCGGCAGCGCGTTCTGGATCGCCAGGGTCAGCGGCTGCATCAGGTTGCCGAGGCCGAACCCGGTGACGAACATGAACGCCATCACGACCGTCAGGGACGTGTCCGCCTCGACGTAGTGCAGGAGGAAGACCCCGAGCGCGAGCAGCGCCGCCCCGATCACCGGGAAGGCCCGGTAGCGCCCGGTCTTCGCGATCAACTGGCCGGAGATGATGGAGGCCGACATCATGCCGACCACCATCGGCAGCATCTGTATGCCCGCCATCGTCGGACTGGCGCCGCGGACCACCTGCAGGTACTGCGGAAGCAGCGAGATGCCGCCGAACATGGCCGCGCCCACCATGATCGAGATGACGACACCAAGCGCGAAGGTGGAGTTGCGGAACATCCGCAGCGGGATCAGCGCCGCAGCACGCATCCGTTTCTCGATCAGCACGAACCCGGCCACCCCGAGCGCGCCGACCACATAGCAGGCGACCGAAAGCGCACTGCCCCATCCCCATTCGCGGCCCTGCTCGGCCACCACCAACAGCGGGACGATGCCGACGGCAAGCACCACCGCGCCCCAGACGTCGATCCGCAGCCCGGGACGCCTGACCCCGGGCAGGTTCAGCACCTTGAACACCACCGCGAAGGCAACCATGCCGATCGGCACGTTCACCAGGAAAACCCAACGCCAGCCGTCGATTCCGAGAATCTCGTCCTGTCCGCTGAGCAACCCGCCCAGCACCGGACCGAGCACACTCGAGGTACCGAACACCGCGAGGAAGTAGCCCTGGTACTTGGCCCGCTCCCGGGGTCCGACGATGTCGCCGAGGATGGCCAGGGCCAGGGCCATCAGGCCGCCGGCGCCGAGGCCCTGGAAGGCCCGGAACGCCGCGAGCATGTACATCGACTGCGCGAGGGTGCACAGCAGCGAGCCGACCACGAAGATGACGATGGCTGCCAGGAAGAACGGCTTTCGCCCGTACATGTCGGACAACTTGCCGTAGAGCGGCGTGGAGAGGGTCGCGGTGACGAGGTAGGCCGTGGTGACCCAGGCCTGCAGTGCGTAGCCGTTGAGGTCGTCGGAGATGGTCCGGATGGCGGTCGAGACGATGGTCTGGTCCAGCGCGGCGAGGAACATGCCGAGCATCAGCCCGCTGAGGATCGTCAGGACCTGACGGTGGGTGAAGATGCCGGTGACGTCCGATTCACGGGCGGCACCGGTCACCGGCTGGGAGGCCATCCCGGGCTCGTCGCGGGCGCGTCGGCGGTGACCCAGGTCGGTCGCAGCCGCTCGTAGTCCGAGACGAACCGGTCCATCAACCGCGCGAAGTCCTGCAGGTCGTCGAGCGGCCAGTCGACCAGCAGTCGGCCCAGGCGTTCGTTTCGGCCGACCCGTATCCGTTCGGCGGCCGCCCGGCCGGCCTCGGTAACGGCCAGCACGCTGGCACGACCGTCCGTCGGGTCGGGTTGCCGCTCGACGTGGCCGCGCTCGACCAGTTGTCCCACCTGTCGACTGACTGTCGACGGATCGCTGTACATCACCTCGGCCAGGGCGCCGGACCGCATCGGCCCGTCCCGGAGCAGCCGGAAGAGGCAGGCGTAGGCCGCCGGGTCGATACCGTCGGTCGCCTTGGCGTGCGCGATCGTCCGCTCGCGCACCCGCTGCAGTCGAACCAGGTAGTTGCCGATCTGGTCGGTGAGGGGGTCGAGCTCGTCCGGCGTCATCGGGAACCTTCTTGCTTGCGTCAATCAATCATTGTGGCCGGCCGCCAGTATGTGCCCGCCGGAAGTGGGGGTGCAAGCCGGACGGCGCCGTGACCGGTCTCGCCGTGACCGCTGCCGGCGGCGCGTCGGGCGCCGCCGGCGGATCACGAGTGCCCTACCCGCACTTCACATCCCCGACCGTGGCTGCGGGAGAGGAGATGCGGGGCGGGTCATCGCCCCTTGAACTCGGGTGCGCGCTTGGCGAACACCGCGCCCATCGCCTCGCCGATGTCCTCGGACGGCAGGAAGGCCGCGTTCCACACCGCGACGTACCGCAGGCTGTCGTCGACGGCGGCGCTGCGGCCGTGGTCGAGGACGTCCTTGATGCCGTGCACCACCAGCGGCGGGTTCGCGGCGATCTCGGCCGCGGTGGCGTGGGCCGCGGCCAGGACTGCATCGGCGTCGGCGAACACGTCGTTGACCAGTCCGATCTTCTCGGCCCGGGCCGCGTCGATGTCCTTGCCGGTGAGGGCGAGCTCGCGCAGGTGCCCGTCGCCGATGATCGCGGGCAGCCGGGCGAGGGTGCCCATGTCGGCGACGATCGCGACCTTGACCTCGCGGATGCTGAACTTGGCGTCGGCGCTCGCGTAGCGGATGTCGGCGGCCGTGACGAGGTCGAGGGCGCCGCCGATGCACCAGCCCTGAATGGCCGCGACGACCGGCTTGCGGCAGTCGGCGACGGCGTTGATCGACCGCTGCATCGACTTGATGTCCTCGTGGAAGGCGGTCCGCGGCGCGGCCTGCGCCTTGTCGCCGAGGACCGGCGCCATCATCGGGGCCATCGCCGCGAGGTCGAGACCGAAGGAGAAGTGCTTGCCAGATCCGGCGAGCACCACCGCACGTACCTCGGGGTCGGCGTCCAGCTCGGCGAAGATCAGCGGCAGCTCACGCCAGAAGTCGGGCCCCTGCGCGTTGCCCTTTCCGGGGCCGATCAACGTCACCTGCGCGACGTGGTCCTTGTGCTCGACGGAGAAGGCATTCCAGGTCTGTTCGGTCATTACTCGACAGTAACAACACCGATCGCCCATGTTAAGACCACGAAAACTCCCCCGAAGTGCTTCCAAAACGGCCGCGAGTTCGCGAGCATGGGATTGGCGTACACCTCGGAGGCACAACATGCTGATGCATCAGGGACTCGGCCTCGACCGGTTCAACGCACTCCCCCGCGCCCGGGCCGTGCACGCGCTCTTCGAGTGCTGTTGCTCGGTGGCGTGGGCCGGGCATCTCGCGGACGGCCGCCCGTACCGCGCCCACGCCGACCTGCTCACCCGCGCCGACACCGAACTGTTCGCGCTCTCCGACGCCGACATCGAACACGCCCTCGACTGCCACCTCGGCGTGGCGCGTCGCGTCGACACCGCCGCCTCGCGCCTCGAGCAGTGCGCGGTGTGGGCGCCCGACGAGGCGACGATGGCGGCGGTGGTCGAGGCCAGCACCCGGTACGAGACCCGGTTCGGCTACCCCTACCTGTGGTGCGCCGCAGGCCGTGACGCCGCCGACCTGCTCGCGGACCTGACCGGACGGCTGGACAACTCCCCCGAGGCCGAACGCAAGACCATGGCGGGGGAACTGGCGAAGATCAACCGGATCCGGCTCGAACGGATGCTGGGCCCCGAGGACGGATACGGGTACTGACCTGCAGTAACGAGCACCGACGGACCCCTGCCGTCACTGACCGAGCGGCGGGTCAGCGGCGACGCAGGGCGTTCGCGAACAACCCGGAGACCGCGGCCTGGACCGCCGCGCGGTCCACCTGCTCCGGGTCGACGGCGTGCTCGAGCATCAGCCCGGAGATCAAGGCCATCAGCGTGATCGCGATGTTGCGGGCGTCGACCTGCTCGGACACCCCCCACTCGGCCGCGCGCTCGGCGATCAGTTCCTCGATCTGACCCCGCAGTCGACGCCGTTCGTGCAGGTAGGCCTCCGCGAGCTGGGGTTCACGGCCGGCCTGGACGCCGAACTCGAGCACCAACAGCGCCCAGCCCGGATCGCCGACCAGCCAGGAACTGATGGTCTCGCCGCCCCGGCCCGCGGCATCGGTGGCGCTGAGCCCGGCGATCTCGGCGAGCACCCGACCCGCCAGCTCGAGGGAACGCTCGGCGAACAGCTCGGCGAACAGGTCCTGCTTGGACTCGAAGTTGGAGTAGACGGCGCCCTTGGTGAAGCCCGCCCGGCGGGCGATCTCGGTCAGCCGGGCGGCGACGAAGCCGCGCTCGGCGAACTCCTCCGCGGCCGCGTCGAGCAGCCGGCGGCGCACCACGTCCCGGCCCGGCCGCGCCTGCGGGAAGCCCCCGGCCGCCGACTGCGAAACCTCGGGTGACGCAGCTCTCGCTTGACTCGCCTCATTCACGATACCTACGGTATTCAATACCGAGAGTATCGGCAAGCAGCATGCGACAGCGAGGACGCAGCACCCATGACGAACACCGACACCCTGGACTCCGACGCTCGGCCCGACGCGGACAACGGCGCGCAGCCGCACCGGTCCACCAGCCCGACCGACCGCTACAGCACCCGCCAGATCATGGTCGCGCTGGTCGCCGGCATCCTGCTGCTGCAGCTGGGGTTCATCACCAGCTACGTCGCGGCCTTCCACCAGCCGACCCCGCACGACATCCCGATCGCCGTGGTCGCGGAGGCCGGGCTGCCGGCCGGGATCGACCAGCAGGTCGCCGACCGGCTCAACGCGATCGACTCCCGGCCCGTCGAGGCGCGGGTCGCCGCGAACACCTTCGAGGCACGCAACCTGATCGACAGCCGCGAGATCATGGGTGCGTACGTGGTCAGCGCCTCCGGCACCGACACCCTGATCACGGCGAGCGCCGCGGGGAGCTCCGCCGCCACCGCGCTCGAGGCGATCTTCACCGAGGCCGACGCCGCGGAGCACCGCACCTTCGTGGTCCGCGACGAGGTGCCGGTCGGCGTTCACGACAACCGCGGCCTGTCCGGCTTCTACCTGGCCATCGGTTGGGTGGTCGGCGGCTACCTGCTCGCGGCGGCGATCGGGCTGCTCATCGGCGCCCCCCGGACCCGTCGCGAGGCCTGGACACACACCGCGGTGATGGCCGGGTACGCACTGGTCTCCGGGTTCCTCGGCGCACTCGTCACCACCAACCTGCTGGGCACCTTCACCGGCCACCTGCTGCCGCTGTCCCTGCTCGGGGCGGGTGTCGTGTTCGCCACCGGAATGTTCACGATGGGGTTGCGCGCGGTCGTCGGCATCCTGGCGGTGCCGCTGGCCATCCTGATCTTCGTGGTGCTCGGGAATCCCAGCGCGGGCGGCGCGTTCGGCTCCAACGTGCTGCCGGGCTTCTACGCGGCGATCGGGCGCTGGATCACCCCGGGAGCCGGCACCGAGGGCGTGCGCAGCATCGTCTACTTCGGCGGCACCGGGATCGGGCAGCCCTCGCTGACCCTGGTCGGCTACGCGGTGGCCGGCACCGCCGCGCTGATCGGCATGACCACCTGGCGGGTCCGCCGGTCGCGGGGGCTCGACGCCGCGGCTGGCCGGTCCTGACACGCCACGCGCCGAACATCGGATGTGACGGCCGGGAATTCGCCCTACTCTGAGGCATGGCCAGGTTATTGCACCCGAATGCGGCCCACGTGGCGAAGACCCTCATCGCGCGCGGCCACCACGGCGTGATCGTCACCCAGGACGAGCCGACCCACACCGCGCAGGACGCGGCGACCGCGCTCGGCGTCCAGGTCGGTGCGATCGCGAAGTCACTGGTGTTCCTGCTCGACGACGACCCGGTTCTGCTGATCGTCGCGGGCGACCACCTGGTGGACGTCGAACGCACCGGCAAACTGCTCGAGGGCACGCTGACCCGGGCGCCGGTCAACCTGGTGCGGCAGATGACGGGTCAGCCCGTCGGCGGCGTCGCGCCGGTCGGTCACCCGACCAACCTGCCCACCTACGTCGACAACGCGCTGAACCGGTACGCCGAACTGTGGGTCGCGGCCGGCACCCCCGACACGGTGTTCCGGACGACGTTTCCCGAGCTGGTGCGGATCACCGCGGGCCTGACGATCGACATGGAGTGAGCGGTGACTGACGGCATCACCGGCGAGCAGTACCGGGCCGCGATGCGCCGACACCCGGCCGGCGTCGTCATCGTCACCCTGGACGCGGACACCGGACCGGTGGGGTTCACCGCCACCTCGTTCGCGTCGCTCTCGCTCGACCCGCCGCTGGTCTCGTTCAACATCGCGGAGGCGTCGTCGAGCATGGCCGCTCTTCGCGGCGCCCGGTCACTGGTGATCCACCTGCTCGGCGAACACCAGCGTCACCTCGCCCAGCGGTTCTCGCGCAGCGCCGATCAGCGTTTCAGCGACGAGTCGCTGTGGCGGCGACTCGAATCCGGCGAACCGGTGCTGCACGGCACGCCGATCTGGTTGCGCACCACCGTCCACCAGCTGATCCCGGCCGGTGACCACACCCTGGTCATCGGGCAGGTCACCCGGGTGCACGACGAGGACGACGCGGAGGCCGCCGCGTCGCCGCTGCTCTACCACGACGGCCGCTACCACCGGGCCAGGCCGATGGAGGAGTAGGCGATTAGGGCGCGAGTGCCGCTGTGGCGCAGCAGGAGTCCGTGGTGCGTGCGGCGACGAACTCGCGCACCGCGGCCACCACCCGGTCCACGTCCGACGCCCGACTGCCCAGTCCGAGGCTGGCGCGGACCGCGCCCTCCGGACGCCCGAGCCGGGCCAGCAGCGGGTGCGCGCAGAACCGGCCGTCCCGCACCCCGATGCCGTGGATGTCAGCCAGGTAGGACGCCACCTCACGCGGCGCGCAGCCGTCGACGGTGAAGGTGACGATGCCGACGGAATCCGGTGCGTCGGACCAGATTCGGAGCAACTCGACGCCGTCGATCGCCGACAGGCCGTCGACCAGGCGCTCGCACAGCGCCCGCTCGTGAGCCTGCGCCCGCTCCGCGTCCAGGCCTGCCAGCGCCTCGCAGGCCGCCGCGAGGGCCGCCACACCGAGCACGTTGGGAGTGCCGCCCTCGTGGCGCTGCGGCGCCTCGGCCCACACCACGTTGTCCGTGGTGACGTCGCGGGTGGCGCCGCCGCCGGCCAGGTACGGCTGCGCGGCGTCGAGCCAGTCCGCCCGTCCGACCAGGACGCCTGCACCGAAGGGCGCGTACAGCTTGTGTCCGGAAAAGACCAGGTAGTCGACCCCGGCCGCCGCCAGGTCCACGCGGCGGTGCGGCAGCAACTGCGCGCCGTCGACGAGGATCCGGGCACCGCACTCGTGCGCGACCTCGGCCAGTCGCGCGATCGGCAGCACCTCGCCGGTGACGTTGGAGGCACCGGTCACCGCGAGCAGTGCGGCAGGCCGCGCGCACAGTTCGGCGACGATGCGCCGGATCGTCTCCTCGACGGTGTCCGCGGCCTCGACCACACGGGCACCGTTTCGCTTCCACGGCAACAGGTTTGCGTGGTGCTCGATGTCGAGGATGACGGTCTCGCCCGGTACGCAGCCGGCCAGCAGGTTCAGCGAGTCGGTGGTGTTGCGGGTGAACACCACGACGTCGTCGGCGCGGGCACCGACGAAGTCGGCGATCACGTCGCGGGCACCCTCGTAGCTCGCGGTGCACACCTGCGAGGCGTAGCCGGCGCCACGGTGCACGCTGGCGTAGTAGGGCAGCAGGTCCTGAACCCGCGCGGTGACCTGGGCCAGGGCTGGGGCGCTGGCGGCGTAGTCGAGATTTGCGTAGGTGCAGGTGCTGCCGTCGGCAAGCGGGACGGTCAGACCGGCGCCGGAGACGTCGGCAAACGGCGCCTGGAGTTCCGCATCGGTGAGGACGACACCGGCGGTGCGGGTGGCGGCACAGGTGGGCTCGAGTACGGCAGTCATGGCAGATTCCCTTGCATTCAGGGACCCGGGCACAGCAATGACGACCTGACGGTCCCGGCCGAACGAGCCGGCGGTACCGAAATGTCGCGGATTGATGCTTCGAGTCCGCGCTTGCCGTGTCCGGTGTTGGACTACGGCCAGGTCGTCACCCGGGGCACCCCACCGCGGTGGAGGGTTGCCGGCCAGCAAGCCGGGGCTATCTGCTGGCACTCATGACCTGTGCAAAGAATTGCAGCCCGCCCGCTCAGTTGTCAACCACCTACCCACTGTGGGCGTCGTCACGCCCGCGACGGAAACGCACCAGTCGGTGCGCGCCGATATCGTGGTGGGTGCCTTGCCGGGCGCCGGCACCCCGCCGGACGGTCCTGGTGATCGCCACATCCGCACAGGAGGAATCTTGCTCACGCAGTCACTGCGGCGGTCGGTCGGCGCAGCGTGCCTCGTCCTCGCCACGACGCTCGCCGCCGGATGTACGAGCTCGTCAGGCCAGGACGGCGGGACCGACTCCTCGACCGACACCGTCAGCGCCGCAGTCGTCACCGTCACCCCCGCCGAGTCGGCCGCCCCGATCAGCCCGCAGAGCCCGGTCCGCGTCGACGTCGCCAAGGGCACGCTCACCTCGGTGACCTTGACCAATCCCGACGGCAAGGTCATCCCCGGCATCATCACCCCGGACCAGACGTCGTGGAAGCCCGGCGAGCCGCTCGGCTACGGCAAGACCTACACCCTCGCCGTCGCCGCGGTCGACAACATCGGCCGGGAGACCACGGCGAACAGCACCGTCACCACCCTCGATCCCGGCAACCAGACCAGGGCCTACCTGCGCACCACCGGCGGCGCCGAGATCAGCGACGGCGGTACCTACGGCGTCGGCATCGTCGCGGCGGTGCACTTCGACGAGCCGATCGGCGACCGCGTTGCCGCCGAGAAGTCGCTGACCGTCACCACCACTCCCAAGGTGCAGGGCTCCTGGTACTGGCTCGACGACCAGAATGTGCACTGGCGGCCGCGGGAGTACTACCAGCCGGGCACCGAGGTGACCGTGAGCGCGAATATCTATGGCGCGCAGCTGGGTAACGGCCTCTACGGCCAGCAGGACGACGAGGTCTCGTTCCGGATCGGTGACTCACACGTCTCGATTTCCGACGACAACACCAAGATGGTCACGGTCTACGAGAACGGCCGGGCGATCCGCGAGATGCCCACCTCCATGGGCCGTGGCGGCACCGAGACGATCGGCAACACCACGCTGCACTTCTGGACGCAGCCCGGGACCTACACGGTGCTCGACAAGGCCAACCCGGTGATCATGGACTCCTCGACGTACGGGCTGCCGATCAACTCGCGGCTCGGCTACAAGGAGACCATCAACTGGGCCACCCGGATCAGCAACGACGGCATCTACCTGCACGAGCTGGAGAGCAGTGTCTGGGCGCAGGGCAACACCAACACCTCGCACGGCTGCCTGAACCTGAATCCGTCGAATGCGCGGTGGTTCTACGAATTCTCGCAGCCCGGCGACGTGGTCGAGATCCGCAACACCGGCGGCGAGCCGCTCGACGTGTGGCAGAACGGCGACTGGGGAGTGCCGTGGGACCAGTGGCTCGCGGGCAGCGCGTTGAGCTGATCCCGGCGCCGCGATTCCGCGTCGGTCCGGACGCGGCGGCGTCAACCGTGTTGCACTGGAAGCGAACCCCGGACACCTGCCGGACCGCCGGCAGCGACGACTAAGGACGCGACATGGCACGTATCGTGATCATCGGCGGGCACGGGAAGATCGCCCTGCACCTGGCACGGATCCTCACCGACCGAGGCGACGAGGTGACCGCGGCGATCCGCAACCCCGCACACGTCGGCGACGTCGAGGCCGCCGGTGCGCGGCCGGTCGTAGCCGACGTGGAGCACCTCGACACGGAGGCCATCGCCGAGGTCGTCAGGGGCCACGACGCCGTCGTGTGGTCGGCCGGGGCGGGCGGCGGCAATCCGGATCGGACCTACGCCGTCGACCGGGACGCCGCGATCCGCTCGATGGACGCCGCCGCCCGGGCGGGCGTCGACCGATACGTGATGGTCTCGTACCTCGGCGCGCGGGCGGATCACGGTGTCCCGTCGGATAACTCGTTCTTCGCCTACGCGGAGGCCAAGGCGGCCGCCGACGACTACCTGCGCGGCACGGACCTGTCGTGGACCATCCTCGGCCCCAGCGCCCTGACGATCGACGCGGCCACCGGACGGATCGAGACGGGACCGGACCTCACCGCGCGCAGCGTGACCCGCGAGGACGTCGCACTGGTGGCCGCCGCAGTGCTGCTGCGGCCGCGCACCGCGGGCAGGTTCATCGGGTTCAACAACGGCGACACCCCGATCGACGAGGCGCTGGACGCATTGCGCTGACGCACCTTCGGCGCCCGTGCGCTCCGGTCGCCATCATCGCCGTCAACGGCTGGCAACCGATGCACCCGGAACGCGGGAAGGATCCGGCTATCTCTTCCCAGCGAGTTGCGCCGCGATCATCGACTCGACCGCGTCGGGGTCCATGGGCGTGAACGCCGGCGTCACCCGGCCCGGAGTCTCCAATACGATGGCGGTCGACTTCGATGGCCGCCTAATGTCGAAGCTGTACCAGTGGCTGAAATCAGTTGTCCCCCAAATCCTCCAGCGACCTCCGATGTTGGAAAGCTCACCGCTGTGCACGGATTCGATTCGTTCATAGGGCAGGAATCTGCTCACGAACGGAAGGTAGTAGTGCCGAATCGTCACCCCGTTGGCATCGATACGAACGGTGCCATCTTCGTAAAGTGTCCCACCCATAGTTCAAACCCTAGCTGCGCGAATCCTTGCCCAAGTGTCCTCACCCATCCGCGGACCGGGCGCGCGGACGAAGGCCTGGAACCGGAGCCGGCACTGCAAGCCACCAGTGCCCGCCAGCCCGTTCGTGATTTGCGGTTCACGAGTCTTGTCGTCACCCAGCAAGCAACCCGGCATTGCATGGCCACTCGAATCCGGCTGCCCCGACGGAGGCCAACCTACTCGCCACCAAGGACGTTCACCAGGCAAAACATCATTGTTATCGAATGAATGTGCGAGTATTGTTTGACGTATGGAACTCGTCGCCATGCTCACCGACCCCGCCCGGGTCGAGGCATGGCGACTCGACGAAACCGAACTCGCGAGCACCGTCCCGGAACTGTCATCGA